>JBEKVK010000032.1:0-12910 GCA_049514075.1 Bathyarchaeia archaeon
CCAGGTCAAAGGTGAAGGACTCAAGATCGACGCTTTGACTTGAGCGCCCAGATGGGAAATCCTTTCCCTCAGGGGTTCGCAGGTTCGAATCCTGCCCGCAGCACTTTTGCTCATTTTCTGCTCATTTCTTGCTAATTTCTTGATAAATCACTATGGAAACCTACGGCATATCTCGCTTTTGTTACGTTTCTCTTTAGATCTGTAAACCGGGATAGACACAGAGAGACGGAGGGGGGTCTCCCGGCTAAAACGGTGGCATTCCCCATTTAATCCCGACTATAGAGATCAAGAGTCTGGGCGACTTATCTCCACTAAAGAAGTTTATTGAATAACTTGCGTTAGGAGAACTGGCCTAGCGCGCTGAAAATTTTCCTCTTCTTCAGGAGAAAAAAGAAAAATACAAACTCTTCAACTGCAGCTATTTTGAATGTAACCAGAGCCTTCTCAGCCACTTTCTTTTTCATCTCTTCTCATTGTTTTTTACGGACTAAAAAAAGGGATAAGGGAATTTTGTGTTGTTTTTGTTGTTTATGGGTGTTTTCTCGTAACGAGGATTGCCAGAACTGCTCCGATGACGATTATGATGATGGCGATTACTACGATTTCGTATTCGACGGCTGTGTACTTTTTTTCCGGCTCAGAAACCGTTGCCAAATCGACACCTTCAATTTTCAGAGTAATCCTCAGGGTTCATTTTCTTCACGTTGCACCCTCCGTTCTTTTATGTAATTTGGGTGCTGTTTACGCCATTCACGTCCGTAACTCGGATGCCTTTTACGCCATTCACGTTGATAGTTCGGATGCTTCTTATTCCAGATTTTCCTATAATGCGTTTGTCTTTCTTTGTTCCTACTTTTCCATTCCTTCAAATAGTCTTTTGTGTAATTCGGATGCTTCTCACGCCACTTACTCATGTAATTCGGATGCCTTTTACGCCATTCACGTTGGCAGTTCTGATGATTCTCACGCCATTGACCTATGTAGTTCGGGTTCTTCTTACTGGAGTTGCCTATTGATTTTGTAACAACCTCTGATTGTCCAGTTTGGAATCGTATGTGGGCTTGCTCAACATATTCCCTTTTTTCATTCTCAGAAAGCATCTTTCGTCTCAACCCGTAACTCTTTTTTCTATTCTAAAGTGAGATCTGCCAAGGCTATGGACCAACAAGAGCAATAACGCAGTTTCCTTAATCGCGGCAAATTCGAATTTAACCAGAGCCTTCTCAGCCATTTCTCTTCATCTCTCCTTATTGCTTTCGTAAGTCTAAAAAAGGGGAAAGGGAATTTTTTGGTTTTTATGGCTTTTTTCTTAACAAGAGTAGTCCGACGATAGCGACTGCAATTATAATGACGATTACTGCAACAGCGAACTCGGTAGTTAAGCCTGACATTGTTGCAAGACCCGATACAGGTGGAGCCGTTGGTGCCGGTGTTATTGCTGGGCTGCTAACGGTGAATGAGGTTTCAGCTAAAGATGGCCAGTAGCCAGCGTTACCTGCGAATGTTGCGTAGACAGTGTAGTTCCCAGAAATGTCTGGAGTCCATGTTAATGTATAGAAGCCGGTTTCGTCAGTTGTGGCAGTGCCGATAAGTCTGTAATTGTGGTTAGAGTCTAAGACATAGAGGTTTACTGGAACGCCGGTGAAGTTGGTTGGTAATGGTTGTTGTTGGTAAACATAGCTCATCCATTGGCTCATGCTTGCGTCGGATGCGCATGGTACGCCGTTTGGAAAGTCTGCTGCCTGCTCAGTTTGCTTTGCGCCTGCGGAAACATCCATCACTGTGCCCGATATGACTATTGGTTGCCCGAATGATAGGCCAGCATGTGTTGCGGTAACTGTGGTTGAGCTTGGTCCTTGGCCGATGCAGTAGATTTGGTTGTCATAGCCGTTTAGGGTCACTGAGAAGCCGTCTGCAATGGCGCCTGTTTCCAGTGCTCCAGCGGGTGAACCTGCTTCAGAGGTGACATCGTTCAGAGTCCAGATTTCTTTGCCTGTTGTAGCGTTAATGGCTCGTTGCAATGCGCCTTTGTAAATTGGGCTTGAAACCGTGTGTTCCGTGGTTGTGGTGTATACTGCTCCGTTACCGATGGCAAATATTGTCGTCGGGTAATATCCAGGTCTTTCAAAACCACTGTTGGTGCTATTGCCTGGTCCTCCATTTCCATAAGTCCAAAGCAGATTTCCTTTAGCTAAGCTGTAGCAGGACATGATTCCTCCAAAGCCGCAATAGTAGAGATTCCCGTATGCTTCTGCTGCACCGTTTTCGTTGCCACCGCTGTTGTATCCACTATTGTAATACATTAATTGTTGTTGGCTTTGATCGCCTACTGGTCCCCAAAGTTGCTTGCCTGTCGCCAAGCTGTAGCCTACAAATTGCATTGTTTCCTTGTGGAATTCGACGAAGACACCGTAAGTTGGGTCACCGGATGCTGGTCCGCTGTAGCTGACTGTTATGTTGCCTGCAGGGGCTGATATTGTGTTGCTCCAAAGTTCCTCTCCGATTGGACCCACACTTGAGTTTAGGTTTACGCCATAGTACGTATAGGGTGTCCACGAGGTAGCGGATGGCATAGTTCCGCTGACGAGAATCGCCATGTTCCCAGTCCATGCCGCGACAATCGTAGGTGTCGGACTAACATTGTTGAGCCAAGATAGCGAGTAGTTCCAGTCATAGCTGTAGAGGGAACTTGATGGATTAACGATGTTTGCGTAGACCATGTAGTTGTATGTTGCAGGGGCATTCGGGTTGTTTCCTGCGATAGCTCCCAAGGTTGGTTCAGTTACGCTTGCGTACTGTGATTGAGTTGTTGTTAAAGCTGCTCCGCTGGCGGTTGAGTCGTTGAAAAGTGTTGGATTGTTGACAACTGCACCCGTCCACGGGTTAAATGTGCAGTCCCAGATGCGAGACGAGTTCCATTGCATGAGGTATATGTTGTGGCTGCTTGATGTGCCAAGGTTCGAAAGGATAAGCTTCAGTTGTTCTCCGTGTGGACCGGGCATTGCAGTGCCTGACGGAACTCCTGTGACGTTGAAAAGCGGGTCTCCTGTGTATGCATCGTAGGCTCTTGCAAAGTTAGATGTGAATAGGATCGGTGGGTAAACTCCGTGCTGGTTAGGATCGTATAGGTATTGGACGTAAGCGAATGATAATGAAGGAATTTGCGTGCTGCTCCAAAGGATCTGACCTGTGGTCAGGTCTTGGCACACTGTTGCTCCGCTTGTGGTCCCAGTGAATGTTACAGGCATAGTGTAGAACAGGTATCCGTCGACTATTATGGGGTTGGTGAATCTGCCGTTGTATGCTGACCCCTCGAAAAATGTGGCACCAGTTGTGGAGAAAGTTTCTCCACCGGTGAGACCGCCCATTTGAATCGGGTAAGTCCACATGACATGGCTTGTTACAGGTCCTACTGCGTTTCCCGGTGGAACGTTGCAGCCGTTGGCACCGACTCCGTAGCCTGCTGAGCCCGTGCCCAGCCAGTTTGACGAAATCGTGTACCAGTTAGTGTTCTCTCCGTATATTGGGCGTGTCCAGTAGTTTGTTGGAAGCGGCGTTTGGGGGTAACTTGTAATTGGGGTTTGTTGCACGGTGAATGTGCATGTTGCTGAGCTGGCTGCGTAGGTGTCGTTAATGTATGCGGACGTTGCAAGGTCGTCGCTGGTGTTGATTGCTTGTCCTGGAAAGGAGAAGTTGGCGGTGTAGGTGCCTGTTACTGTAGGTGTAAAGGGGTATTGTTGGTTGCTTGTTGGGTCGCTTACCACTGCAAAAGTTTGTGATACTACTGTTTTTCCGTCTGGTCCTGTTATTGTGAGTTCATAGTTGTGGAATCTGTAGTTGTTGTAGAGGTTTTCGTTGTCGAAGGTGTTTGACAGCCACATATACACTGTTGCGGTTTGGCCGACTCCTATTGGATTAGGCACAACCTGAATGTAAGCAAATGTTGGAACGCTCCAAGGTGGCGTGTGTGCGTTAACTGTTGTTGTTAAAAATGTTGAAGCTCCTGTTGAACAAATCAAGATTGCTGCTATCAAAGTAGCCATAAGTTTACTCTTTGTGTTCATCATTTTTTCTTTCTTCCTTTGGTTTCTTCGCGCAATAATGCGCTGGAACAGCAGATGTTAACATGTTTCTAATAAGACACACTCACCTATCGTGAGCGCAAAAAATGCTAACTATTTTTTTATTTTTCCTCGATAAAGATGAAGTCAAAAGCTCAAAGCGTCTTCGACGGTTGATGTTGTACTGTGAAAAAACTCGCAGATATTGATAATATTTCCATAGCACCGCTTTAGAATCCCTATCTCATCACCAAGGGTCTATCAGATGACCACTAAAGAAGAATTAAACCTTAAAATCGCCAAAATGAAAATAATAATCAACATAATCAATGCAAATTCCCAAAAAACGGATTGACGAAATGTGGGAGCACTTGAGGGTTTGCTGAGCGCGCGCTTCATCCTTCTTTAAGCCAGAAAAAAGAAATGAAATCTGCATCGCTTCAATCGCAACTTCGTAACATTATCCAGAGACTTTTCGGCCTTATCTCTTTTTTTCTCTTTCGTTGGTTTTTTTGATTGACTAAAAAAGGGGAAAAGTTGGTGTCAGGCATTTTTGGTTTAAGGGCGTTTTCTTGTAACAAGAAGTGCCAGAACTGCGCCGATTATGACGATCACGATAATGATGGCGATAATTCCATACATAAGAGATGTTTGCGAAGCTACTCCGATGGCAGGCGTTGCTGTCGGTGCTGATGTTGCTGCGGGTGACCCAGCGTAGAAATATGCGGAATCAGAAGACCCATAGTATGATTGTGTGCCTGCAAATATGGCTGTGATCGTGTAGTTACCTGTGATGTCTGGTTTCCAAGTTAACGCGTAGTTACCGTGAACATCGGTCGTTGTTGTGCCAATTAAGCGATAGTTATTGTTGCTATCTAAGACATATAATGCAACTGGAACTCCAGTAATGTTGGTTGGCATTGGCTGCTGCTCATAAATTGCTTCCATGAAAGGCGTCATGCTTGCATCAGAAACACATGGTAGGCCATTGGGGAAATTCGCGGCAACTGCATTTTGCTGTGAACCAGCGGAGATATCCATGACTGATCCGCTTATTGTTATGGGCGTAGCGGTTGTTGCGCCAACGCTGGGTGCATTGACAGTTGTTTTGCTTGGTCCCATGCCGAATGCATATATTTGGTTGTCATATGCGCTTTCAGTTGTCAAGATCCCATCTGAAATAGCTGTGCCGCCGTCAACGTTGAAAGCCAATATGTTCCATACGGGTTTCCCGTTGGTGAGGTTTACCGCAATTTGACTAGCTCCACGGAAAAGTGGTGGGCTGTACTCGTGTCCTTCCCCGAGGAATAGAATTCCATCGGCGATGACTCCTGGGTTCCCGAATTGCCATAGCGGCCAAACTCCGTAAGGTGTGTCTGATCCAGCAGTTCCTGAGATTGCGTTGGTGTTTGTTTGCCAAACTATTGATCCTGTGCCCATGTTAATTGCGTAGATGTCTCCTCCAAAACTGCTCAAATACATCATGCCATTGACGACTTGCCCGTAATAGCTGCCGATGCTGTTGTACGGATCTGGGTTGGGAAGGGTGAATGGCCCCCAGAGTTGTTTGCCTGTTATGATGCTGTAGCCTGTGTATGCAGCCGTGTCTTGGTTGATTTCTACGAAGATGCCGTTTGAAGTTTGTGAGAAGTCGACTCTGGTGTATGGTGTTTCTGTCCTGTTAACTATCCATAGTTGTTGACCAGTGGTTGAACTGTAGCCAGCTTCAATGATGAATCCTGCGTTATAGCTTGAGCCTCCAGCACTCGCTATGGAGCTTAAAAATAGCACTCCACTGTTCGCTGAAGCGCCGCCTGTGGTGTAGGTTCCGCTGTTTAGTGAAAGAGTTGCGCTTGAAGGCAAAGCCGCGACTGTGGAAAGAGGCAGAGGGACGCCGTTAATGTTAGTTGCTAATGGTTGTGCCCACATTATTCCGTCGACGAAGGGTATTTGTCCGTTTTGGGTCGGTCTCCACATCCAAGCTGCAGGACCATTGGTTCCGTCAACGATGCATTGTGTTGAGTTCCAGCATTCTAACAGTGCTCCACCGGAAGGATTAGTGACAGGTTGACCGTTGATTATTTGTGTGCCAACAGTGCTGTTAACGAAGTAGCCGAGTAGATTTCCTCCGCTATCTTCAATGAGCGTATTCATTGAGCTGCCGCCGACAACGCTCAGAATGTATTGTCCCGTTACGGCGTCAAACATGTTCCATGTTGTCGTTCCAGCAGGCGCATTGATTCCGAGTGGTGTTCCTGTGCTCCAGAGGTATGCTGTGGCTCCAAATTGGTTCGGGGTTGTGTAGTCAAGTGTTTGGCCGCATCTCAAAGAAGTTACTATTCCGGCTGGTGTTAGGGCGCTTTGAGCTGGGGAACCGCCGCCAAGGTTAGCTGAATTGTCAGTCCATATCGTTTGACCTGTTTGTAAGTTTACGGCTAACCAGCCTGTTGGGTTATTTATGCTTCCAGTGAACTGTTCGTAGTAGAGGATGCCTTGAATTATTATCGGTTGGAACATTCTCTCGTACTGTCTGGTTGAGTAGTAATTGCTTGTATCTGAACCGCCGAATTCTCCACCGATTTGACCTCCAAACGATTCTGGCTTTGTCCACATAATATGAGCCGTGGTTGGTGCAGTTGTATAAGGGTTGTAGTTTCCTGTTGCATTGTACATTCCAGTGGTGGCGCTGAATAGTGTTCCAAGTCCAAGCCAGTTGCCGCTGATGCTGTACCATTGGTCATTAACTGATTCTATTGGGTGCGTCCAGTAGGTCGTTGGAAGTGGAGTTTGCGAAGTCGCAGGGGTCGGCACTTCTTGCACTACTAGAGTTGCTATGTTGCTGGTGCTGGGTTCGTAATAATCGCCGATGTATGGTTTTGTTGCGGCAGAAAAGCCCGTGGGTGGAGGATTAATTCCAGCTAGGGTTTGACCTGCGTAGCTCATTTGGAAAGTGTAGTTGCCAAGTTGGCTGGGCGTGTATTCTGCATGTGTTCCGCCAGTATCATCAGACGTAAATGGTCCAAGTGTTGTACTGGTTTTATCGGGTAATGTAACTTTTATTGTCATTCCCGTCCATCTGTCACCGTAAATGGTGCTTGCATCAGGAGGTGGTTGACCTAGCCAGAAGCCAACGTTAACTGATTGACCTAGACCTGCTGGGTTAGGTGCAACGTTAATGAAAGCGTAGGTTGGAATATTCCAAGGTGGCGAATGTGCGTTTGCGTTTGGTATCAGTGCTATTGAAGCTATCATTGAAAGCAAGAAGAATATACAGATCGTTATTGACACAATTTTGTTTTTCAGCATTTTCATTTTGTTCTTTACTTCCTTTCGTTTTTTTCGCGCAATATTGCGCTGCGAACAGTCGTTTGTAGCAAGTTTCTAATAAGACACACTCACTTATCGTGAGTACAAAAAAGCGCCTAGTTTTCTTTGCGTTTGCGTCCAAGCTACTTAATTTTGGACTAATATTGAAAAAACAAATAAAGATAGAATGTGCAAGATTAGCCACATGTTTGCTACCAGCATGTATCCTTTAGAGCGGATGATAGTAGAGATTGTTGCAACAATTCTTTGCCTTATCCTTGTCAAGTTCATGATAAAGCCGTATAAGCTCACAAGAGACGGAACTCTTCTGGGTTTACCCCTTGGATTTGCTTTCCTAGGAGTATCGTACGCTCTGGCAGCCATATCATATTCCTCACTGGGTTTTCCTCAAGAATTATTGTGGCTCCCACTTCTAACAAGATCATTCGCTTTTGTATTTCTTGCAACCACCTACTTCTTTTCAGGTAGGAAATCAAAAAATGGGTATCTGCTGGGAGAGCTAACTATCAGTCTGTTAGTTATTGTTCTCGCGATTTTACTTCTAATTGCATTTGTTGCTCCAGAATTTGCTTTCAACGGGTACTCGAACGCCAATGTATACTTGAGATTTGGTAACCTAATCTGCCTATCCTACATTGCTATCTATACCCTCCGAAGTCACATAAAAAACCCCGACCCAACAACGATTTGGATTCCTTTCGGCTTCATTTTTCTTGCAATAAGCCAGTATACATTGCTCTTTTGGTATATTGACTCAAGTTTTTCCGCATTTATAGGATCCTTGGTAACTCGTTTTGTAGGTTTAGCCATCTTTCTTTTTGTCTCATACCACACTTTTTACGGTTCAAACGAAAAAAAGGGGACGAAATGAAGAAAATTCCTCGCAGAGACAAGCTGAAGATTTACGGAGACCTCTTGTCTGTACTGAAAAGTGAAGGATATGAAGGGGAAAAAGTTGTTTTAACGCACGTTCAGGTGCAAGTTAATGTGCCTTTTGATCGGCTTAAGAATTACATAACTGAACTTAGAGAACTTGGCTTGATTGAAGATGAGATGTCCCTAAAACTTACTGAAAAAGGCAGACAATACCTCAGGGAATATGAAAAAATCCTTGAATTCATGAGACGAATGGGTCTAACCTACTGACAGCAGCAAATACAGTAAAAATGCAAAGTGTCATCTAAGAGCCAGTCTAAAGAACAAGTCAAACATCTTTAAGCACATGCAAAGCAACAGGCGTCATCCCTTATTTCATCGCTGGCAAGTATCGTTGCAAGAGTCGATTCTATTGAAGCAATATTAATCTTGATAAAAATTGGCAATGGCCCGCTGGGATGCGCTTAATGATTTAAGCGAATCCTATTGACTCTCAGAGTCGGCACCTACTCAGCAACATCTCCAGCAGCACCTGAAAGCATCAAAGTAAGGGCTCCCCCGCCTTAATTCCTGCGCAGAAGATATAGCATCTTTTTTTTAAAAAAAACTATCTGTCAAGCCTCAAGACTGGAAAATAATAAACCTCGGAATTTCTATTTCGATTTCTTTACCGAAAAAACGAGATCATGCCAAAGTGAAATCGTTCTTGGAGTTCAAAAGTTCGTATGCTCTTTTTAGTTGTTCCTCAGCTTTCTTACGTTCAGTTATGGAGATTGTCAACTCTAAAGCGGATACAACATCTCCTTTTTCATCTCTAATTGGGGTAACTATGATTTGTACCCAAAACGCTTCTCCATTAGAATCAATGTTGGTGTATTCGTGAGAGTCAAAAGTTGCTCCGTTTTCAAAAATCTTTCTCACCCCGCAATCTGGACAAACTTCGCTCAACTTGTTGTAGGTCGAATAGCATAGTTTGTTCCTTTCTCCACCAAACTGCCTTAGAACCTTGTTTGCCCAGTTAATTCGATAATCCTTTCCGATGATTGTTAATCCAGCACCAATATTCTCAGTAACACTTTCTATAATGGATAGTTTTTCCTTCAAATCCTGAGCTAATTTAGCCCGATCCACAGAGAGTACTATTCCGTGTGCTAGTTCGCCGTAAACTGTTTCAGGGTCACCTATTTTGTTGAAGTATCCTGCAGCTCCAAGATTCAATGCCTTTATGGCTACTTCTTCTCGACCCTTGCCCGTAAATATTATGAAGGGGATTTCATTTTTTGTTTCACGTAACTCTTTTAGAAATTGGAGACCGTTTTTCTGAGGCATCTCAAAATCAGAAATTATAATATCATAGCTTCCACATGCCAATTTAGAGAACGCTTCTTCTACACTGCAAGCATTGTCAATCTCAAATCTAGCATCCATATCCATCAATATTTGCTTTGAAACCCGTAAAATAGATGCATCATCATCAACATGCAAAATATGAAAAGAAGCCTTTTGAATTGAGTCTTCTGTTAGAATATTTTCCTTTTCTTCACTGAAAATCCTACTTTCGGAAAAAGAAACCGATTCTTCTTGTGAGTTTCTTTCTTTCGTTCGAAACCGCCTTAGCTAAGAAACATAAGCATCAGTGTACAATAAGTATTTACCGCGTGACACGAAACAGTACTATTTTGATGTTTTGCAGAACATCTGTCACAGAAAATGTCTATTCTGTAAGTTTTTCGATAGATCAATCGAAACAAAGTGCGAGCAATGTTTTTTAAGCAACTTATCCGAAATAATAATCAGTTGTGAGGCATCGTTTTGTCAGTAGTTTTGGATGAATTGGACAAGAAGATTCTCCATGAAATTTGCAGCGGAATTCATTCTTATGACGATTTGGCTAAAACACTAAGTGTTACAAGAGGAACGGTCTATAGAAGAATAGAGAAGCTGGAAAAAACCAAAGTCATCAAAAAGAAAATTATGGCAATACCGAACTTTAAGGCCCTTAACCTTTCCTCAATAATCATAGGCATGGAGATAGCTTACGATGACACAGAAAAAGTGACGGAAGCTCTCATGCAACTGCCACACATTAAGCTTCTTTGGAAGTGCTACGGGGCTTATAATTTAATTGCAGTTCTTAATTGCGAAAAAGGCTGTGAGGGAGAAACGATAACTAATTTGCGCCAGCTTTTATCAAAGCTCAGAATTAGCTCAGTCAATGTATCTGTCGGCTTTGGGTGGGAGAAAGTAGAGATTTCACCTTATTGAAGAACTCTGGTTTTGGGCATGTTATTCCTAGTTGATTATGTTTGTTGGATATGTAAATGAGCACCAGAATTGTTAAGTGAAACTTTTTAAGTGCTTGCAAATCAGAGTTTTTATGGAGATAAGAAATGTCTAGTGAAATGGACAAAATTAAGAAGGTTGACGAACTTGGAGCGACCATTAAAAAGCATACTTCTGCAGCGGAACATACAGACACGAAAAGGCTTGACGATTTAGAGACTCGATTAAAGGCTTTAGAGGAAAAGCCAAAAAGAAATCAGGAATCTATTAATGCTCTTTTTATTTCTAATATATTTCTTTATGGTCTCCCATAAACGGTAGGTTTTTGTTCGGGTTAATCATATTTTCTACAGGTTAATTTTTTTAGATAAATGTTGGTGAGATTATGAGTTCTATTGATGAGCAGATTGAGAAGATATCTCAAGGAATTTTGGAGACGATAGAGCAAAAAGACTTTAGGGAAGTGACGGCGGGCAGTGAAATTGTTGGGATTTTGCATTTGACTGATGTTAGGAGCGCGAAGAAACTTGTCGACAGCATGGACAAAGCCTCAACAAAGTCTGAAAGAAATGTTGGCAAAATAGATGTCATCAAAGCTATGTTACTCTCCACTTGGCTTCAAAGGTTGTATTTTATTATTAGATCACTCATGATGAGCATATTGAGTGCCCTTCTTTACCTCTCGGTAATTCTTGTAATTGGCTCGATAAATTTAGTTTCTGGAATTGCACTTGGCATAATCTCATTCGTGTTTTCATTAGTAATTTCAAGATTGTTTGACACCCAAATTGTTAGCCTAACGAAATACATTATCGTCTTCTTAGGAAAACACCAGCAAATAAGAAACCTTATCATAAACCACCTCTAAAGTAAGACTTTTCTTTGCTAAGTTGGACTATTTGTGGGAACAGGGACCTACCTTAAAGCGAATTTCTTTCTCGAGAATAAAATTAGGATTCTCTCTTTTTTCCCAGTAACTTGATCAGGTCCAAGAAGAGATTCACGAAATCCAAGTAGAGATTGAGAGCGCCTAGTATTTCTTTCTTTATCAGATCGCCATCATCATACATCAGCGTGTTCTTGATGTTTTGTGTGTCATAAGCTGTGAGACCAGAAAAAACGGCGACACCTATAATGCTTAATATGGTGTCAAGAACCGAGTTTCCAATAAATAAGTTGACGATTAATGCTAGAATAATCCCAAATAAGGCCATCGTCGCGATGTTGCCTACCGAAGTTAGGTCGGTCTTTGTTACGTAACCGTAAAGACTCATGAAGCCAAACATAGCCGCGGTAATTACAATTACGTATGCGATGGAGGTTATTGAAAAAGCTAAGAAAATTACTGAAAGGGTAAGGCCTGTGAGGAAGCAGTACGATACAAAGGTAATTTCTGCAAGATTATCCGGTATTCTCTTTATGAAAGCAACTATGCTAACGACAGCTATAAACTGTGCAATTAATAACCCATAAAAAACAATATCATTACCTAATATCACGTTGTATAAATCTGGATACTGCGAAACAAAGAATGCAGTAACGGTGGTAATCATTAAACCGAGAAACATCCAGAGATACACTTTCTGAATATAGATATTGATTAATTTAGTTTGGCTTGAAACTCGCGTCCACATCAGAACCCCTCCAAAGTGGAAACTTTATCGTGTTTAACAACAAAGAAAAGGGGGACCCAAGAAGCTTGTTTTCTTGGGGCTTCAGTCTTTCCTGACATCACCACAGCTCCTATTTCACGTCCAATTCATCTTTCGCAGCTATTACTAGATCTCCAAGCTATGTGCGACCAATCGCTCCGGAAACTATCATCTCGGCTCCGCTTATGAGCAACGCCAACGCGAGGATGACAGCCAACGTTAGCACAGCGAGACCGGGGAGAACGAACACGACGACCGATAGGATGACGTCGACAATGCCTACGGCTACCATCACACCTTTGATCCAGCTGGCCATCGTCTTGAGCGTATAGGCTACGAATATCCTGCCAACTCCATAGAATAGAAGAGCTGTAGATACTAGGATCAGCAGAGTCAGAATGGCGAAACCTGGAAAGATTAAGACCAACAGTGCAAATATCAGCGATAAGATTCCTGTTATCACGCTCACAGCTTTTAATCCCTTGGGGAGGCTGCCATAACCTACGAGGGAGATGGATCTGACTCCAACAAAGATTAGACCAAGGGACAGCAGAATGACGAGAGTCGAAACACCCCAGCCCGGAAAGACAAGCACCAGAAATCCCAGTACCACAGACAACAAACCAGTTACCACTTCAAAGCCGCGAAGCCAACCTGGCTGTTTCAACAAGTTCCTCTCCATTTCTCAGTACATCTCCTTGTGTATTGATT
>JBEKVK010000033.1:0-12476 GCA_049514075.1 Bathyarchaeia archaeon
ATGACTAATATTGCTATCGCCAGCACGACATAATCTATTATTGTTGCGGCTTGGTTTCCTATTCTTAGTGTCATCAGTGGTTTGACGCGTCGCAAAATTAGTATTGCCGTTAACCAGAAAATCAAAATGATTGTTATTCTGAAAGCTTGTGCAGTGAACATTGGCAGATTTATTGGTTTAGCTATAAACAAATCAAAAATGTAAAGGGTGCTGATGCTCAAGATTACTATGGCTGTTAAGAAAACAACGAGTCTTTTTAATGAGTAGCTGACGTTGGCCAATTTTGAATCCTTCCTAGCCTTAATCTGCAAGGGTATTTCTATATAGCTTTCTTAAAACAAAATATGCCCTTTGCCTTAAATAGGGTAAAGTTACTGTTTACATTCTAGGCTTTTAGATGGTCTCGTGTTCATCCTGTCTCGCAGGGACTTACTCTCCTGCGCGTTGATTTGATTCACAGGATACGAGAGCCCGATTTTCAAAATGAGCTCTTCAATTTGGGGACAAGGCAGCGCGCGAAACTAAATTACAAGTTCAATCCTAAATCAAAGAATGTTCATTTAGAAACAAAGAGGTGCGCGCCTACACATTCAACGAGGCAACTAATCAACTATCAAAAGAAGCTACAATGCATGCTCCCAAAACGGAGCCTTTCAACTTTTAGACATTTGGCACTAGCAGGTAATCTTGAGGTGGCATTTGTTCTTTGTTTTCCGATCTATAGCCTTCTCGGCGCCTAAAGTGGCAAATTAAGTAGAGTGTAGCAGTTGCGGGAAACTCTTTTAGCCCCAAACGGATAAGAAAGTTCAAGAACGGTTTTTGTGAAGAATGCATGAAGAAAAGGTTTGGAAGCCAAGAATAGACCCGCTTTACAGGTTTTGCTGTTCCCCAGAAATTGTACGTAATAAAATCAGTATAAGTCGCGCTATCCGAGTTGCCACCGTTAGGAATTCACGTGAGATAAAAGCGACTCTTGAACAGAGTCTTTCAATTGGCTATAGCCGACGTGAAAAACTCATTCGCTTTCTGGTTTGCTTCGAGCCGCATAGGTCACGGGACTCAAGTTGTTAATTTAGGAAAACGCACTTGCGCCAATTGCTTAATCCGCCTTCATTGTTAAACAAAAAAGAGTGTTGGAGACTTAGTTGGCTTGATTGCTATGCTTTCGCCGCTTGAATATGCTCTGTCTTGTAACCTATTCTCATATATCCATCGTACAAATACGCGTATATCGTGTAGAACCCCGTTTCCTTGGGCGTGAACTCAACGGTGTAACGGGCCTCATCTCCAATTGGAAGATCCTTTATATCTGTAGTAGCCTGCAGTTCATTCTTTCCTGCGGGGGTTTCCACCCAGAACTCCAGTTTCAATCCACCATTTTTTCTCAAGCCCCTTACGGTTGCTTCGGCACTGATGGTCTTTCCAATTAACGTATACGGGTTTGAGCGCACTAGTAGGCTACCGATTACTGCTTTTTCGTCGCTTAAATGGAGACTCGACCAACTGGATTCCCACCAGAAGTATTTTCCATCTTTGCGTCCTTTGAGGGTAGCGTATACATTAGCTGATCCTATTGCATTAACCCGGAAAACCAATCTGACCTCCTTGTTAGGTTCCAACTCCGTAATGAGTTGTCCAGCCCCGGACCCCCATGATCCAAAAACAGATAGGTTATATGTGTCCACAGAGTGCAATTGTGCGTCCAGGTCTCTAAGAGTTTCACTTCCTATGTTTTTCAGTTTCAATGTTACCCAGTTAGTTCCCTTCTCAATCTCCACAGGATCAAATTCATACTCGATAGGAAACTTATATTTCAAAACTTTGTTCACCTCCACCATTCCTGTGTTTTTCATCCTTCTTATAGAAGCAGAATCTAGCAGATCTTAGCCCGCGCTCATATTGCAGCGAACTCATGGAAAAAAGGATTCGACACTACGAAACCTGCCAAACGCTGCCATATCATGAGTAGTCTCGAGCTCTTATAAAGACACGGAAATAGGCAGATAGAGAAGCATACGATACTTCGCAAACTAATTTAGGAACAGCCATGCGCGCTTCGACCATAAACTCTATACATTTCAACAGAAATTTAGCAATTTTCTGAAATCGAAATTAGTTTTCACACAGTCTCAATTGGGAGTGGGCCGTACCGGACTTACCCCCGATACGGTCTGAGTCCCTTTGCTCAAACTCGCCAGTTAAGGCTATTTTCGCAAATTTTGATCAAGGTTTGAAGCTGTCCTTCCCGGACCACGGAGGAGCGGTTCGCGCGCGCGAGTTGCTGCTGGCCTCTTGGAAAACGTCTGAAGCATCATCTGTAGCGATAATGTTTATTTCGGCTGGAGCTGCACTCAAATTCTGTTCCATCCTTTGATACTGTTAACTAAAGGGACACGAACCGCGGTTAGTCAAGAAATATGGACTAAAAAACAGGTGTTTAGTCCAGAAACCTATACAAAAACCCTTTTATCGCCAACCATTGTCAAGATAAGGTTGGATGAGTATAAGTGAAAAGCATCGACTTAGTGCTTGTTCTCATCTACCCAGCAGCATCGTTTATAATTGACGCTAAATCTGCGTTATCTTCTGATGAGGTAACCGAAAATTCTTGGAATGCTAAATCATCTGGCATTCACTGCGAAATTGAAGGGTTGATAGCATGAATAAAACCGTCGGAGCAGTAGTTTGCACGATTTTTCTTTTCACCTTAGCCTTGTACACCTGCATTGGGAGCATGTCGTTGACATCAGCAAAGGCTTTGATTGGTGAGGTGAAAGAGTGAAGCGAGGGGCAACAAAGGCTTTTAGAGCTGGGGGCATCCTTTTTTTCATCTTCTTCTTGCTCTGTGCTTTCGCATTATTGCCCCAGCCAGTCCGAGCGCAGACGGTGACGGCGACAATAACTGTTAGCCTCGCCGCTGAAGGTGTAGCTATAACGCCCAACAGCGAATACGCATATGTTACAGATGGCAGTGGGGTTCAGGTGATAAGTACGGCTACGAACAAGGTGACGGCGACAATAACCGGTGCAGGCAGCGGCAATTTGGCCATAACGCCCAACGGCAAATACGTCTACGTTATTACAAATGGCGATTCGGTTTCGGTGATAAGTACGGCTACGAACAACGTAACGGCGACCATACCCGTTGGAATCAATCCTTGGGGTGTGGCCGTAACGCCTAACGGCGCATACGCCTATGTTACAAATAACGGTAACGGCGGTCCCGGTTCAGTTTCGGTGATAAATACGGCTACGAATACAGTGACGGCTACGGTAACCGGTTTAAACGGTCCTGCGGGTGTGACTGTAACACCTAACGGCGCATACGCCTATGTTACAAATGTACTCAGCGGTACGGTTTCGGTGATTAGCACGGCCACGAATACCGTGACGGCGACAATAACCGTTGGCAGCGGCCCTTGGTGGGACGCGGTAACGCCCGACGGCAACTATGTCTATGTGCCAAATTACGGCAGCAATACGGTGTCGGTGATCAGCACGGATACTAACACAGTGACAGCGACGATAACCGGTTTAAGCTATCCTTGGCAGGTGGCTGTGACGCCCAACGGCGAATACGTCTACGTTACAAATTACAACTCAAATTTCTACGATACGGTTTCGGTGATAAGCACAGCAACGAATACGATAAAGGCTTGGGTAAACGTTGGTAGCGGAAGCGTGCCTCAAGATGTGGCTATAACGCCTAACGGCGCATACGCCTATGTTACAAGTATGAGCGCTGGTTCATTTAGCAGTCCGATCTCGGTGATACGCACTGGTGCTCTATTTGTGAGTGTGTCGCCTTCTTTTTGGACTATGGATGTGGGCCAGTCTAAGGCGTTTAATGCTACTGCTTCTGGCGGTTCAGGTAATTACACAGGTTACCAGTGGTATGTAGATGGGGCTGCCCAGGCGGGTCAGACTGCGTCAACGTTCAATTATACTCCTGCTTCCTCGGGTTCTTACTTGATTACTGCGACGGTCAATGACAGCTCAGGTACGACTTCAGCTCAGTCTTATGCCGCACCAGTTACGGTGAATGCTTCGCCGACTGTGAGTATCGCTCCTGCTGATCCAGTTACTTTGCATGTTGGCAAGGTTCAGACGTTTACGACTACAGCCAGTGGCGGTTCAGGCAACTACACGAGGTACCAGTGGTACGTGAATGGGGTAGCTCAGGCTGGCGCGACTGCGTCAACGTTTAATTATTCTGCTGCTTCTTGGGGTACTTACTCGATCACTGCGACGGTTACTGACAGTTTAGGCGCGACTTCAGCAAGCTCTACTGCTGCAGCTGCCACGGTGCCCTTGCTTTTCAGTACAGTTGACTGGATAGTGGTCATCGTCATCATCATAGCGCTGCTATTCATAACCCTCGCATGGTACAGACGCCGCCGAAAGAAAAAGAAACAACAAACCCAAACAACGTAAAGTACAAAAACGCAGTAACTATTCCCACCGCATGCTTTGGCAACATATCCGTCCCCAAAAGTGCCGTATTCAACGGAACATCACCAATAATCCACATCGACGACCAGCAAGCTCAAAACCAAGGCACCTTGCAGCCGAGAATCAGAGCAATTGATGTTGAAATGGACTGGGGGATTTGAGCCTCAATCGGTTTGGGTCTCTACCGGGCTCAGTCCTCAACGGGGATGGGGCCGTATTAACTAAAGCTGTTTCACAAAAACAAATTTAGAAATCAGTCAATTAGTTCAGAATTATGAAGTGCGCAAATGAACTTTTTTGCCTAATTTACGGCAAAATAACTAGGAGAATGGGCCGTACCGGATTTGAACCGGTGATCTTCGCCGCGTGAGGGCGACGTCCTAGCCAGCTAGACTAACGGCCCGCCTGGTGCTGAATTCAAAATACAGAGTTTCCTTTCATAAAGCCTTTCCCCTCGCAGATACAAACCATTATAGAGGTAACAAAAAATGCAAAGAAGATTTGATGATTTCATAGACAGACATGAGGGATCCCTAATTTTCGCCTGTTTTTTGGTAAGTGCCACTGTTGGCTACATTTTAATGCATATTACTAGCTTCATACATTAACCAATGTTGCATGGGCGTCCAAAAAATTTGGAGCGCAATCTGCTTATTCCTTCGGGCTATAGCACAAGCTGACTTCGAGTGTTTTCGTAAAAAGATAAGTTAATATTTCTGAGGAAACGTAAATGATTAGGCTCTCCCATATCCGAGGTCATCATAAAGAGTTGCCGAGGTAGCTCAGCCTGGGAGAGCGCTCGGCTGAAGACCGAGTCGTCGCAGGTTCAAACCCTGCCCTCGGCACATTTTTGCTTATTTTCTGCTTGTTTCTTGCCAATTTGTTGGTTCTTCGCAAAGAAAGGGAAAGGTACATTCGCTTTGGCTGTTCAAACCTCCCGGACCATAAATGTGGTCTGAACTCTTGCGGGGTTCAAAACCATAGAGACCTGGCCCGGTTTGGGTTTGCCGTCGATAAGTCAAGTTATCGATGTCATCAATGCTTCGGATGCTTTCAAATCACTGCCTTTGCCAGCGGTCTATTTACGAGTTTAACGGAATGTGTTTAAGCATGCGAGACGCATATAATGTGGACAGCAGACATCAATGGCAAAAATGCTGATTCATAAAGGAAGAGATCAGCAGATTGAGTCATATTGAGAAGAATGTTAATACATTAATTGATTTTGGACTTACTAGTACTCAGGCAAAGATTTATCTAGGTCTTCTTTGGACGGGACCAGCATCGATAAAAGAGATCGCTCGTGCTTCAAAAGTAGCTCGTCCTGACACATATAGAGCGATTTCAGAGTTGCGGGAAGCGGGAATAGTTGAAAAAATAGTGGCCGCACCAAATAAGTTTAAGCCCTTGGGCATAATGGACGCCGTGGGCGTTTTGATGTTGCGAAGAACCAAAGAAAGCGCAGATTTAAACAAGAGGGCAAATGAGCTAATTGAAAGCTCGAGGGAAAATACTGGTAAGATATCACTCTCGACTGATAGTAAATTTGTTTTAGTCCCGGGAGATGCGGTCGAACTTGAGTTACAAAAGCTGCTCAAAGACTCCAAAGCCAGCATTAGAATAATGGTTTCTAAGGAAAGAACGCTCGCATGGATCGCCAATAATTACGTAGAAGTCCGAAAAGCTTTGAAAAGAGGGGTAAAAATACGAGTCCTTACACAAGAACTCCCTGAATCCAGCATATCAGAAGAACTCCGAGTCCTAACAAAACTGCCCAATTTTGGAGTCAGATATATTATTGGTCCCCCTACAGTTTGGCTTAGGATATTTGATGACAAAGAAATTATTCTCTCAACGTCAACTATGCTTGGACAAATTAAGCATGATGCGGTTTTTTCAAATAATCATTGCTTGGTAGAATTAGCTCAAAGCTATTTTAATGCGGCTTGGTTCCAGCGCTCTAAGCTCAAGACCGAGCATTTAAATGGTAAGGGTGCGCGGGCTTACCTGCGCCGGAAATGAGTTTCCCTGACTAACACTATTAGCGGCGCTTAAAGACATTAAACCCAGAGGTTTCGCCGACTAAGATAGGTTTTGCTTGAGTAGTGCTAATTCCGAGATCAACTAATGTTCTAACATTTTCATCAATACTACTTTATGTTGCATTGCCTACTACTCATTGCAAATCGAGTAGCGCAGTTCTGTTTAAGCGTCAGAAGTCATTCAAGCTTTGGCGTATTTCCATCCACTTTATTTAATTAAATCCAAAATCATCAGAAAATTGGGCTGTTGGAAGAACTTCCACCAACAACATCTTATTACCTAATTATACTATATAGACCATTGGACAGAGACTGCAGTATGGCTCTAGACGATCTAGATAGAAAAATAATACAATATCTAAGCTCAGGAACAAACTCCTACCAAGAACTTGCTCGAACTTGCAATGTCACAAGAAATACCATTTACCGAAGAATAGCTGCCCTTGAAAAAGAGGGAACAATTAAGAACACTCTTCACTGCATCGTAAACTTGGAACAAATGGAAATCACTCCTGTAACCATTGGAGTCAGAATTCGCCAAATTAGTCAAGACACAGCAATAAACCTGCTTACAGCCAATAAATATGTAAAGTTTTTATGGCGAACTTATGGGGACCACAACTTTACTGTTGTAGCGTTTTGTCCCAAAGGCAAAGAAGGCGAAATAATCCAAGATATAAGAACTGTCCTTGAAGGGCTAAACGCGGAACACATATGTATTTCCGTGGGTTTTGTTTGGGAAAAAATGTGCTATTCGCCCTTTGAAGAACAATCGGAAATTGAAGAGAAAATAACCCAGATAATAGAAAACAGGGCACTAATAACCAAACCAAAAAATGATTTGGATTTTTGATTTGGAAGGCGCTGTACCTGAAAAAGTATTCAATCATCAGTAAAAAAAAAGAAAATTCTGCCCAAAAAGATCGAAGCTTGAATCTTGTGTAGATATTCTTATAGTTTTATTTCATAACGGCCCACTAAATTTAACTCAAATTACGAATCAAACTAACTTAAACTCGGTTCCAATCAAGGAAAACTCAGGTCTTTTGATCAATCTAGATTTGGTCAAAAACCCACGCGAAAGAGACGAAATAATATATTCGATTTCTCAGCCTGGTATTCGCGCGCTGAAGTATTTTGGCAAAGCAAATTTGATTTCAACTATTCAGAACGGCAAGTAAGTTCCTCTATTCTTACTCGCATGACTCAGATTTGCAAGTGGTAAAGCGCAGACACATGTAGTTTCAGATTGAAGCATCCTTTGTTTTAAATCCAACAAAACAAAGCTTCGAAGAGCTGTAATCGAAGCAAACTTGCCAATAACATCTAAAAACAGGTCTGGGAATGTCTCTAGCCACTTTCTATAAGAGACGCGTATGGAAACATCGGTAGTGCCTAATTGATCTGCAAGCTCATTCTGCTTCTTAACCACATCATGCCGATACCCTAGAAGATAGAATAGACCTCCGACAATGGACTTGGCGCTTTTACCGTTAAAAAAAGCGAATTTTCGCCTATATGTCTGATTCATGATTTGAACAGTCTCCAGTGCTATGGTATCCGCAATTGATTTATTTACCCAGACAGCGCGTGCTGCAACTGAGATTTCGGATGGAGGGATCCTTCGTAGCAAACTCATACTTTTCACTTCAAGCGTTAGCTCAAAAGTAAGTCAGCTACTGAAAGGGTTATCATTACCGCCTTGCGCAAAAACTCCGTTTCCAACGCTTTTTTTGAGCAAATGCAACAACACAAACAATATGGAGCATCCTATTAAGAAGTCCAGATTAGAAAGATTGCTACGCCCCGAGTTCATAAATGCTATTAACATTGCTGACATTTTCAAAATAAAGGTAACAACATGACCCGTGTAAATGCTTCAGGTAAATCCAAGCTTCAAATTATTGAAGAGCCTTGTCAAACCATTTTCAGCACAGGCTCTTTTGTTCAAAAAGAAGCCTTGCACATTTTGCACGTCGACGACGACACTTCGCTCTTGCAGGTCTCTAAAATGATTCTGGAGACTGAAAACAATTTCTTGATTGAAAGAGCAAACTCCGTTGATGAGGCTTTCACAAAAATGAAAACACGGACGTATGATGCGATTATTTGTGACTATGAAATGCCCCTGAAAAATGGATTAGAATTTTTGAAAGAGCTAAAAGAACAGAATAGAGATATTCCATTTATTCTGTTTACAGGAAAAGGTAGGGAAGACGTTGCAGTTAAAGCGCTAAATTTGGGGGCCGACAGCTATGTTAACAAGAACGGTTCTCCAGAAACGGTTTATTGCGAATTGGCAGACGCAATAGGCAAGAGTGTGGAACGCAAAAGATCAAGAAAACTTCTTGCTGAGTCAGAATATAAGTATCGTAAACTTGTTGAGAGATCGATTCAGGGAATAATGATTGCACAAGGTTTTCCGCCTCAAGTGGGTTTTGCCAATGCATCTATAGGAAAAATGTTGGGTTACTCTTCTGAAGAGTTCACTTCGCTTTCACCCGCAGAGGTAGCGGCATTAATCTATTATGAGGATCGAACCCTTTTCTTTAATCATTTTAGAAACCGGCTGGAAGGGAAACAGGATAACAGCAGCTTCGAGTTTAGGGCAGTGCGAAAGGACGGCTTGATAATCTGGCTGGAAGCGTTCGGAATCCGGATTGAATATGACCGGCAACCCGCCGTTCAAGCAACATTCTTAGATATTACCGAGCGCAAAAAAGCGCAAGAAGCATTGTATTTCTCTGAGGAGAAATTTAGGGCTTACGTTGAAAATTCGCCCGTTGCGTTCTTTGTTGCCAATTCTGATGGAAATTATGAACAGGTAAATGAGGCGGCGTGCAATCTGCTGGGCTACTGCAGAAATGAGCTGCTTAAAATGAATATTTTTAATGTTCTTTTTGAGGAACTTATTCCTTTTGGAGTCGAACAGTTTGCCTACCTTAAGGAGAATGGAAAATCTGTAATGGAAATAGCGCTGAAGAGAAAAGATGGGCGACCTGTTTATGTTATTTTGAACAGCGTTAAATTGCCTGATGGAAAACTTATGGCTTTCTGCGAAAACTTTACTGAACGTAAGAAAACTGAAGAGGCGTTAGTTAAGAGCGAGGAAAATTACAGAAACTTGATTAATGGCATGAGTGAATCCGTTTGGGTTATTGATTTTGAAGGAAACTTAATTGACATCAACAATGCTTCAGTTGAGATGTTAGCGTATTGTAGAGAAGAGCTGCTGTCTTTAGGAATCAAAGGTATCGATAAGTATCTGAACTCAAAGCAAGTCGGGGATCTCATGAGTCGCGTAGTTTCGGGTAAGACACAGGTTTTTGAAACAGAACACACCACCAAAGATGGAAAGAAAATTCCAGTGGAGATCAGCTCCAGCCTCATAACATATCACGGAAAACAGGCAGTTCTCAGCATAGCCAGAAACATCACTGAACGCAAGAAACAAGAGTACGAAATTGAAAGCCTAGCAAGGTTTCCTTCTGAGAACCCTAATCCGATATTTCGTATAAGCGGAAAAGGCAAAATTCTGTATGCTAACGAGGCTGCAACTTCTTTGCTGACAGCGTGGAATAGCAAGCTTATCCAGCAGGCGCCTGATCAAATATGTAAACTCGTAACCGACGCTTTAACATCAAAAATGAGAATTGAAATTGAAGAAACCTATGGAGCTAAGACATTTTCGCTTTTGTTTGCGCCTGTCAGCTTAGAAGACTACGTAAACATTTACGCAACTGAAATCACCGAACGCAAGAAAGCGGAAGAGGTTGTTAAGTTTCAAGCTGATTTGTTAAATGACGTAGGGCAAGCTATCATAATGGCGGATAACGACAGAACAATTCGCTTTTGGAATAAAGCTGCTGAAAAACTTTTTGGTTGGTCAAAAGAACAAGCCTTAGGTCACGAGGTTCCCGAGCTTTTAGGTATGTCTTCACCCGAGGAAATAGGAACTATAACAGAAAGGCTAAAGTCCGGTGAGAGTTGGTCAACAGAAGCTTTAGCTAAAAACAAAGATGGTTCCACTGTGCCAATAATTTTGAATCGAACCCCTATTTTCAAAGAAAACGGAGAGTACGCTGGAGCTGCAAGCATCGCTACTGATATAACCCTACAAAAAAACACAGAGGTAGATTTGACGTTTTCTTTGGTTTCGCTGTCGCATAGTTTAGATAAAATTGAGGAATTAAATGAAAAGCTTAGAGTGGTCGGCGGTTTAACCAGGCATGATGTCCGTAACAAGCTTTCAACGGTATCAGGTTATGCTTACATACTGAAGAAAAGGCATAAAGACCAAATGGATATTGTTGAGGGGCTAGATAAGATGGAGCAGGCTCTTAAAGATTCGGTGAAGATTTTTGATTTCGCCAAATTATATGAGCAACTGGGAGAGAAAGAGCTTGTTTATGTTAATGTGGAAGAAAAACTAAATGAAGCAATATCTCTTTTTTCAGGGCTTATCCCGACGATTATGAATGAATGCCATGGGTTAACAGTGCTCGCAGACTCATTTCTGAGTCAGTTATTTTACAATTTTATGGATAACACAAGAAAATATGGAAAAAAAGCAACTTCAATACGTGGTTACTATGAAAGGACAGAAACAGGTGAGCTAAGGTTGATTTATGAGGATAACGGAGTAGGCATATTTGCAGGCGACAAACCGAAGCTTTTCATGGAGGGCTTTAGCACTGGTGGCAGCACTGGCTTTGGCTTATTCTTCATCAAGAAGATGATGGAAGTTTACGGCTGGGCAATCCAAGAAACAGGTGAGCCTGGCAAAAATGCAAAATTCATCATGACAATTCCTAGGCTAAACAAAAATGGAAAAGACAACTTTCAAATTGCGTAATAAGTTAAGATAGTGTTTGACCATGACAATAGAAAATACTCAAAAACAAGTAGAGTTTGCAGTGACTACAGTCGCATCGAGAAAACATGCGACTTTTGTGAAAGTCGCCAAAACAACCGATATCCCAGTAGGGAAGATGAAACACCTGGAAGTTGATGGACTATCAGTACTTATTGCTAACGTTAAAGGTAAATTCTACGTTGTCTACGATAGATGCCCTCATCTGAGTGCTATGCTATCCAAGGGAACTCTGAATGACTCAATTATCACTTGCCCTCGCCATTTTTCAAGCTTCGACGTAACAACAGGAAGATCAATTTCTGGAACGCGTAATAGCTTGCAAACTTACGAACTGAAAGTGGACGGCAACGACTTGCTTATTGAAAGTTGAGTAGCAAGTGAAAACCGCTTTTTTGCTTATTTTAGTTGAATGATGCAATGAAAATTCAGCGAAAATACTTCGCCTTTACTCTTTTGAAAAAAGAGTTTTCGCGCCTCAACGTTGCGATGACATTCTTTTCGAGTTTTCTGTTTTACCTAACTTGGTTGAGCTAACCATAAACGTAGAGCTTGAGAATGTCTGAGGGATCATACGATGGTCTTCTAGTTTCAGCTGGTATTGAGTGCTTGAACCCGGGTTTTTTTGGGTTTAGGCCGTCTATGAAGGCGTCGATGAACCTGACTGGTTTTCTTTGTCTAAGTACTGGTCGATGGTATTGGGAAATAGCACTGTTTGGTCTCTGTGGGTTCCGTTTACGTGTTCGCTCATGGCTTTTCAATTGTTCTAAAGCTAGCTTTAAGCTTAACGGTAAGTGGCTAGCACAGAAAAAAGACTTTTCACACAGTCTGAACACGGTTCAATCCCGCCCGACCCACTGCTAATTCGCACCTCTAAAGTTCTAGCGACGGTTTAAACGACGGCTTCAAGCTAGCCCTCGGCACATTTTTGCTTATTTTCTTCTTGCTTCTTGCTGTTCTCTTTATTTTTCGCAAGCGCGCTGGCTAGTCCCTAAAATATCAACCTTAGATTTTGGGATTAAACACTAATCTTTCTCTCTCCCAAAAATATCCACGGAACGCCATATTTATCATGAAATTGCCCATAGACTCCAATGGGCAAATCATGT
>JBEKVK010000034.1:0-12752 GCA_049514075.1 Bathyarchaeia archaeon
CGTTTATCTTTTTCAGCGGCGAACTTGGGGTCAGTGAAAAACTCCATGTCAATCCAGGTGTCAGTGTACACAAAATCCGCATCCTTAACAGCTTTCTTAGCGTCCAAGGTCGACTGCCACAGGCCAGACTTTTTCGCTTCCGCCATTAACTCCTCATCCCGCGCAGCTTCGTTGAAAAACGGCGTCACCGTTGTCAGTTTGACTCCTGTTTTGATGCAGCCTTCGATTAGCGAGTTGCAGACGTTGTT
This sequence comes from Bathyarchaeia archaeon, assembly GCA_049514075.1. Taxonomy (GTDB): domain Archaea; phylum Thermoproteota; class Bathyarchaeia; order Bathyarchaeales; family Bathycorpusculaceae; genus Bathycorpusculum. Next base: position 249 of record JBEKVK010000034.1, read on the forward strand.
GTGCACGCCGATGTACACGAGTTTGACGCCTTTAAACGTGCCTTTCTTCTCTTTTATTGTGATTAAATCTCCAATAATCTCGCTCGGATGGTATTTGTCATCGCACCCGTTTATAACTGGAACGTTCGAAGCAGCTGCCATCTTCAACAGATCAGCATGATAAAGTAGCCGCGCCATAATGATATCAACGTTCCGCGATAAGTAGCGGGTTTCATCGCCAATATCTGCTAAAGTGAAGTTTGTGGTTCGCCAGTCAATAAACAATCCGTGACCGCCCAACTGGGTAGCGGCAACTTCAAAGGAAACTCTCGTCCGAGTAGACGTCTTCTGAAAAATCAATCGAGCTCTTTTCGGTACTTTTTCGGGTTGAGCTTTGTATCAATGCCCAAATCAATAATTGCGTTAAGGTCTTGGTTTGACAACTCTTTGAAATTGATCAGATGCATTTTCCTGTTACCCATTACGCTGAATCTATCTAGTAATTATAAGCTTTATGCAGAATCTGGCTGGGCGAAAAGCTGAATCCTTTCAAAAACTATTTCATGTTTGACAGCATATGTGCCTGTCTTGCAGAGTTTAACAACTTTTTTAAAAGGAACAAACTAAGAGATAGAGGAAGTATTCGTATGATCCTACTCGTTCACTCAAAATGTGACGTTGCTGGGGTAAACATAGCCGAAAGTGTCCTTCAGCATTACCCATTCAAAATTACATCTCAAACATATCAGGAAACCCCTGTTTACATAGCTGAAATCGGCGGAAAACAGATCAGCTTCCTTACGCTTAAAGAAGAAGCAGTCAAATCTCAGTGCCTCGGGGACGATTTCCCAAACGCTCAGCTAGTTGTCTTTATTTCACGCCACAGTAGCCAAAGCGGCAAACCCACCCTTTCTGTTCATACAACGGGAAACTTCGGTAAAGCCGAACTTGGAGGCTTAACCCGTACTCTATCTATTGCGCCTGCTGCTGCTATGCAATCCGCGCTTCGAGCATTCTGCAGCTTAAAACAGGAACTTAACTTAGACTACGAAGTTTCATACGAAGGCACCCATCACGGTCCAACCTTAAATTTACCAGTCATGTTTGTTGAGTTGGGCAGTTCGGAGCCTCAATGGAACGATTTGACCGCCGCACGCGTTGTTGGCGACGCTGCTATGACGGCAATAGCTAATTTCTCCTCGCCTTCTGATTCAGCGGTTCTCGGGGTAGGGGGACCTCACTACAACCAAAAGTTCTCTCGCGTAGCTTTGGCAGGCGAAGCTGCATTTGGGCATATCATTCCAAAATACGCCGTTTCCAATGTCGATTCCGAAATGATCTCGCAATGCGTACGTAAGACTTTGGAGAAGGTCTCATTGGCAATTCTCGACTGGAAAGGCATAACAAGTCAAGACAAACCCAAGTTGTTGTCTGCCCTGCAAGAGGTTGGCTTGCCTTTTAAGAAAGTCTGAAAAAAGTGCTTTTCAGGAATGTATTCAGAAATCGCCAAGGGTGCTCATGAAGCCGCAGAAGTCAAAATTCCTATGATTCGCCGACATTTATCGTTTACCAGGCTCCAAAACGTTTGAAGCTCATCTATAGCCGCAAGCTTTGAGCTCCCAGCGGAGGGGTTTCTTGGATCTAAGATCAAACTAACATTGGGTTCTGCTCCCGAACGAAAGTGAAGAGGATTCTCTCCGCAGTGATTAACCCAATATGTATAAACTACAATTCTAAAATGACTTCCATCTTCAGAATAAGGATCACGCGGAAGAGGCAGCCAACGTTGGTCACCCGATCTGGTGGTCGGATACAACTGACTTAACAAAGATTTTATTTGGTCAGCAACTGCTAATCTACAGGAAACTGTTCTAACAGTAACTCTTTCAGGATCTAACCCAAGAGTTCTCTGGTTGTTAATCATTTGGGCAAGAATCTCAACCGCTCCGACAAGGTGGAAGAAAAACTCTTCAATCAATATTTGCCTATCTTCTGGTTTTGTGCCTGCCAAATCTCCGTTATTAAGCGTCTTTAACTCGCCTAATCTTCGATGAGCAAACGAAAGACTGTCTTTCACAGCATCCGCATTCATAAATTCGCACCTAACAGTGAATTGTTGCAAACGTATTATATTTACTTGGGGCACGTGAAAACAGCAACTGGGCCCTTTTAGGAAACTTTAAAGGTCCTGAGGAACTTGTTTTTAAAGCTTAAGTCACAGTAACATTTATTATTGAATAATGAAATGTTGAGTGTGCGATAGATATGGGTATAAAATCTTGGTTAATGCAAGCGGGACGAACCCTGAAGCTCGCTAGCAAGCCTGGACGGGAAGAGCTGTGGCTCTCGATAAAGATTAGTCTTCTCGGCATAGGCTTAGTTGGCGTGATCGGCTACATTATAAAGCTTCTTTCATGGGCCTTAGGATCCACAGGCGCCTCAAGTACTACAACTTAAGAAGGATTAAATTATGGAAAAGAAAGAAGAGCAAATGCAGACTAAAATTTTCGTGGTTAAAACAACCACTGGGCAGGAAAGAAACGTAGCCCGGTTAATCGCTTCTAAGGTTGAGATGAACCACATTCCAATAAAAGCTCTTCTTGTGCCAGACACGTTGAAAGGATACGTGTTTGTCGAGGCTGATGGACCGCATTTGGTGGAAGAAGCCATTTCTGGTTTAAGGCATGTGCGCTCGCGAATTCCTGGCCTTGTCAGCTTCGCTGAAATTGAGCGGTACATTGTTCGCAAACCTGTCATGGAGGACCTCAACGAAGATGACGTTGTTGAAATTACAGGCGGTCCATTCAAGGGTATGCGGGCTAAAATCACAAGGCTTGATAAGTCAAAAGGCGAAGTTACCCTCGAACTGCTTGAGGCGACATTTACTTTGCCTATTACGGTACACTCAGATTATGTAAAACTGGTGGAAAAAGCAAGATAAAGTAAACTGGTGAAAAAGCATGAGCGAAAAAAAATCTGTTGAATTACTGGTAAACGGCGGACAAGCCAATGCAGGTCCACCTCTGGGTCCAGCTCTCGGACCGTTAGGTGTTAACATCATGGCTATCGTCAACAAAATTAACGAGCTTACTAAAGACTACGCTGGAATGAAGGTTCCAGTGAAAATCACCGTTGACACTGAGGACAAAACCTTCGAAGTTACCGTAGGCACTCCCACTGCTTCGGCTCTTATTGTTGCTGAGTTAAAAGTGGAGAAAGGTTCAGGGACACCTAACACCGTTAAAATAGGTGATTTATCCATGGAGCAGATGGTACGTATCGCCAAAATTAAGCGTCCCGAACTTTTAGCGCCTACACTAAAGAAGGCGACAAAAGAGATGCTTGGCACATGCGTCAGTCTAGGCGCCACTGTTGAAGGCAAAGATCCGCGGGGAGTCCAAAAAGACATTGACGACGGAAAATATGAACAACTGTTTGGTAACGAATAATGATAAGCGAATATTTTTATAATGGGTTTCCAATCCCTCATTGGCACGAGGCTTAAAAATGCCCCTAGACAACAAAACAATATCTGAAGCAATTAAACAGGCAAAGACGAAGTCTGGCGACAAGAAGTTCAATCAGACAGTAGATTTGATCCTGGACATTACAGAGATCGACATGAAGTCGCCTGAAGGCAAAATTCAAGAGATCGTTGAGCTGCCACATGAAACGGGCAAGCCTAACAAGGTCTGTGTTATTGCTTCTGGTGAATTTGCCTTTAAAGCGAGGAACGCTGAGGCAGACTACGTTGTTGAACGTGCCGACTTAGACCAGTTAAATGGGAAAAAGAAGGATTTGCGTAAGCTCGCTGAGGGCTATGACGTTTTCATTTCTGAAGCGCCTCTAATGCCTCTCGTAGGTAGGATTCTTGGTCCAGTCTTGGGTCCGAGAGGAAAAATGCCTATACCAGTAGCACCTAACGCTGACATTGCAGCCTTAATCAAGAAGCACCGTAAAACGGTGGTTGTGAGAATGCGCAACCAACCAACTATTCAAGTTTCCGTTGGCTCCCAACAGATGAAGGACGAAGACCTCGTCGAGAACACCATGACTGTTCTTCGTGTTTTAGATGGAAAACTTAAACGTGGTCTGAAAAACGTAAAGTTCGCTTTCATCAAGACGTCCATGGGTGAGCCAGTTAAAATTAAACCTTAATGAGTTTGAGAAATCATGCCGTCCCAACAAGTGTTAGAGGAAAAGTCAAGCGAAGTAGACGCGATAAAGGACATACTTAAAGAGTACAAGTCCATCGGCATTGCTAGTCTGAAGAAGGTTCGTGCTTCTCAGCTTCAAGAATTAAAGAAAACCATGCAGGGCAAAGTTTACCTTCGAGTTTTAAAGAATACGCTTGTGAGACTTGCCATTGAAGAAATGAAGCAGGAGGACCTAAAGAAGCTTGAGCAATTCTTGGATGGGTCAAACGTTTACCTGTTCACAAGCCTAAACCCCTTCAAGCTTGCATTGCTTTTGGAACGGGGCAAAGTTAAAACAACCGCGAAGGCAGGCGACACAGCCGCCATGGATGTCATTGTTCCAGCAGGCAACACAGGTCAGCCCCCAGGACCAATCATCAGCCAACTTAACCTAGTAGGTTTGCCAACACGCATCGAATCAGGTAGCGTCTGGGTAAGCAAAGACACGTTGGTTGCCCGCAAAGGCGAAGCAATCGGCGAGCAACTTGCAGGTGTCCTCTCTAAACTAAACATCAAAGCCGTTGAATTAGGCATTTCAATGCGTGCAGTATTCGACAACGGGTTAGTTATCGTCGGCGACCAACTCAAAGTCGACGTAGACGCGACAAGGAGAAGTGTTGAGCAAAGCAATCAAGAAGCTTTCGCCCTTGCATTAGAAATCAGCTACGCGACCAAAGACACAATTAAACCCTTATTGCAGCAAGCCCACCAGAAAGCAGTCGCATTATCCGTCTCTGCAGCAATACCAACCAAAGACACAATTGCAGAATTAATACGTAAAGCCAACTCAGAAATGACCAGCCTAAGCGGAGCAGTCGATAAAGCCAAGCCAAAAGCCGCATAAACTCGTTTTAAGTTATTTTTATTTTTTCTGTTTTTTCTTAGTAGTGCTTGATTTTCTATCCAATCTTGCGATGGTTTTCGATCTAACAGAGGTACCTACCGGTTGGTCTATTTTTTGGAAAGGCTGATTTTAGGTTATTTTGATTTTGGGGCTCAAGACGGTATTTCTGATTTTCTATAAGTCCGACAAACATGGTTATTGCCATTTCCGCCTTGCCTTTTGCTCAGAAATGGATTTTAGAAAACCTTTTTGGGCGTTAAATCCATGCTTACTTGGAGATGCTTGGTTATGAGCGGGAATGGTAAGGTTTGTCTGGTTTCCTGCAGTGTCCTAAAAGACGAGCTGCAGCGCTTGGTCAAAGATGGGCGGCTGGATGCCAAGCTAGTTTTCGTCAGCAAGTACTTTCATGTTGACTATGAGACGTTGGAGACAAACCTCCGCAAAGTCTTGGGCGTGACTCTGAAACGTTATTGCGGCAAAGTCGTGTTGGTTTACGGTGACCTTTGCCTTGGACAAAACGGTGAAATGAAAAAACTGATCGACGAATACGGGATTACCAAGGTTAACGCGGCAAACTGCATCGATTGCCAGCTTGGCGGAGGCGGAGCATTTTTTGAGGCTGACCCCGACCATAACTTGATGTTTATGGGTCCCGGGATGATTGAGTTTTTCAAGCATATGAAACAAAAGATGCTTGAGGAAGGGGTTGATGAGGTGGCGTTTGCTACAATGTTCAGCGGAATCAAAGGCATCGTGCTTTTAGACACCCTCGGCAACGCGGAGGAATGCCGTGCTGAGCTTGAAAAGTCGGGTCTGGGGCTGGCAATTATTGAAACAAGGACTGTTGGGCTCGAAAACGTGAGGCGAGTAGTTCTTGATGCAATTCAACATGCCACAAGAACCAAGTGACTCTTTTAGCGCCTGAAAGTTAAGTAATTGATTGCATGAGCTCTCATAGAGATAGCGCAAATATTAAAGAAGCATCCGCATCATAATGCAGCCTAAGGGTGTGGACGCGATTATGACTCAAACAGTTACTTCCCAGCCTATGAAAAGAGTGGAAGACTGGAAATCAAGATTAATCGACTTGTCGAGAAGAAACAACCTCCTATACTTCCACAAAAGCAAACGAGGAAGCTTATCAATCTCACAACCCGATATGCAAACGATTTTTAACTCATTGGTTTTGAAAAAGAAACGATTGGAGTTCTGGATCCCTCCAGAAGAGAACCAAAAGATTGTATCTCAGGAAACCTCAAGGGCGAAGGGTAGGACCAAAACCGCGAAAGGCAACGCCAAAGCATCAATGAACGAACCTGCCGATATGCCGAAAGAGCTGCAGCATCCAAAGGCAAACCAGTTGGTCCTTGGCGCAATGACCCGACTAGAACTTGAAAGAAGCCTCAAAGCGCTGCAGTGGCGTTCCCTTCTGGATTACCGAGAACGAGGAGTACGCATTTTCCATGTGGCTTTTGGCACTCTTAACTGGGTTGATTTAGAGACAAAAGAACCTGTCCAGTCACCCCTTATTCTTGTGCCTCTTGAGCTAACACGGGACACAATACGTCAACCTTACAGTATCGGGTTGCCGCCTGTTGAGGAAGAAGAGGTTTTAAACCCTGCGCTGCAAGTTAAACTGAAAAACGATTACAAAATCGATTTGCCGCCGTTGCCTGAAGACTGGGAAAACCTGAGTTTGCAAGGCTACTTTGATAAGGTTAATTTGGTTGTCGCGGAATTAGGCTGGAAGGTAGAACCTTCGGTTGACTTAGGGCTTTTCTCATTTCAAAAACTAGTCATTTACAAAGATTTGGAGGCGAACTCTTCGCTGGTCACGCAACACCCAATAATTCGTGCTATTGCAGGAATCAAAGAAGACGGCCTCATTTTGCACGGGTTACCTGAAGAGAAGGACGTTGACAAAATCGAGCCGCCGGACAAAACCTATCAAGTTCTTGACGCCGACAGCAGCCAACGCGTTTCCATTGAATACGCCTTACGTGGACAAAGCTTTGTCATGAAGGGTCCCCCGGGAACGGGAAAAAGCCAAACCATCGCTAACATAATCGCAGAATGCATCGCCAACGGAAAATCAGTACTCTTCGTCAGCGACAAAATGGCAGCGCTCGAAGTTGTTTACAAGCGCCTTAGTGAAGTCGGGCTGGCTCATTTCTGCCTTGAACTTCACAGCAGCAAAGCCAATAAACAGCAAGTTGTCGCTGAACTCAAACGTAGTCTTGACGAAAACCTTGTTCCCCGCAAGTTGCCGTCCGCCCACGAGTTTGAAAAAATGACTGAGTACAGAGAAGCGTTGAACGGTTACGTTGCTTCGTTACATGAGAAACGGCCATTCTTTCAGAGGAGCGCATATGAAGTTTTGAGTTTAATATCCAGCCTTGAACGGGTTCCCTTCGTGGCTGTCGGCTTAACCGAATTGGCAACGCTCACTCCTCAGAAGATGCATGAGTTGGAAGCGCTCGTCTCACAACTGAGCAAGGTCTGGCAAGTGATAGAAGAACCCGACTTTCCATGGGTAGGTTACCGTGCTGAAGCCTACAACCTTGAGCTTCGCTCTGAGGTACTGACCTCGCTTGAGGGCATCAACGAAAGCCTAATGGACCTGCAAGCTGAAACTGAAAATTTTTCATCGAAGCTGGGTGTTTTTCAACCCGAAACCTTTCCTGGCATCAAATGGCTATTAGAAGTAAGCGGTTTCCTGACTGAAAGCCCCAAACCCGAATCCTATTGGCTAACAAACACAAACACCGAAAAACTTCGTGCTGAAGCCAAAAGCTACTGGGAAATCAGCATCTGGATTAGGGAAACCCGTGCCAAACTCATGGAACGCTACCACCCCTCATTGTTCGATTTGGTTCTTAACGAGTCAGCTGAATTCAAAAAACAGCTTGAAGCCCTAAGCAGGATACTTCCTGCGGTTGAGCTAGAAGACAGTGAATTTCTGCCACAACGCGAAAGGTTCTTAGCTTTCATCAGAAGCACGCAGTTCGCGGCGAGAAAATGGCGTGAAACTTCCCAAGCTCTTGCTCCAATATTGGGATTGGACAGCGACGGGTTAACCCTCACTCAGGTCAAAGAATTGTCGCGAATGGCTTTGCTGTGCTTCTCTGAGGATAAGCCTGAGCCGCAGTGGTTTGATAGCAAATATTTCGAGCAAGTCGCTGATATCGTGGCTAAGGCTAAACGACTCTATCAAGACCACGACCTTATGCAAAGACGCTTGGACGAAACATACACAAGCGGGTTATACCAACTTGATTTAGACGGGTTAATTGCAAGGTACAGTTCGTACAGCCAGAGCTCTTTTAAACTGTTTAACTCGAGTTACCGCAACGACCAAAAACAAATTGCAAGGGTAACCAACGACGGAAAGGTTCCCAAAACCATCCTGACCGATCTTATTGACGCCCGCAAAGTCAAGAAGTTGCAGGCGCAGATTGAAGAGTCAACGGAAACAGTTCAAACCTTGCTTGGCCACTTCTACAATAAATCCAAAACAGACTTTCAAGGCGCAGAAAAAGCCCTAGAGCTAACAGCAGAAATCCGCAAACTCAACTGGGCAACAACCATCCCAGAGAACCTTCTAAAACTAATAACTAACCCATCAAGCCCATCGCCCATGATTAAGAATTTGGGGTTGGAGCTTCAGGAATCCACAGGTAAATGGGAGCAGCAACTCAACGACTATCAATCGTTCACACCATCAAACGTTCCCAAATCAACAACCACACTCACGCAAACGCCTTTGTCGCTGATCGAAGAATGGGCAAGCGAAACAGAAAAACAATTGAGCTCACTATGCGAGTTAACAAAGCTTGCCCTTGCCACATCTAAAGAGGAACCCCAAAGCTACAAGCAGTTATTGGAAGACATTAAAAACTCCGAAGACGTACGCAAGAAAGAAGCCGCCATCATCGGGGAAAAAGTGCAGCTTCACGAAAAATTCGGCTCACGCTTCAACGAGCTTGAAACAAACTGGCAAGACATCGTTACCGTTCTAGAATGGGTGCAAAAGGTGCAGGCGGCTTTCCAAGGCATTGCAGTTCCCGAAGCTTTTGCACAAATCGCAGCTCAAGGTCCGTCCGCAGCTCCATCCACCATTGAGTTAATCAAGAAACGGGATGCTTCCTTGACAGTTCTAAGTGGCTTCGAGTCTCGTTTCGCGTCGCCGATGAAGTACCAAAACCAGTTTCTAAAGGATTTGAAAATAAAGGTTATCGGCGAACGCATCCACACTCTCCGAGACCGTGTTGACGAGATTCAAGTTTGGGTTGACTTCAAAGACATCAAAAACCGCTTTGCCCTCAGAGGCTTAGAACCTTTCTTCAATCGCCTTGCTGAACAGAAACTTCCGGCAGCGGATTTAATTGATGTATTCCGCAAAGGAGTTTACCAAGAATGGATCAACACTTTATACAATGAAGATCTTGCGTTGGGCAGGTTCAGATGGGAAAACCATGAGCAGTTAATCGCAGACTTCAAAAAACTCGACCAGAACCTCATCAGACTGAGTTCCAGCATGGTCATTGAAAAGGCAAACAGCCGTAAACCCCAAGACATTCTAATTCAAGCAGCCGACACGGAGGCTGCAATTCTTCAGAAAGAAGCCGCCAAAAAGAGGCAGCTTATGCCGATTCGAGTGCTCTTCCAAAAAATCCCCAATCTGCTTGTCAAACTGAAACCCTGCCTCCTGATGAGTCCCATAAGCGTCAGCCAATTCCTCCCGCCTGACAGCAAATTCGACCTCGTCCTATTCGACGAGGCTTCCCAAATTGTTCCCGAAGACGCCATCGGCTCAATTTACCGCGGAAAAACACTGGTTGTCGCAGGCGATAACAAGCAGTTGCCGCCTACATCTTTCTTCCAGAAAAGCCTGATTGACGATGTAGATTGGGATGAACTCAGCGACGAAGACGTAGAAATCTTCGAAAGCATCCTTGATGAGTGCCTCGGCATAGGGCTACCAGTTAAAACATTACGCTGGCATTACCGCAGCAAGCATGAAAGTCTAATTGCGTTTTCGAACTATCGTTTCTACGATGATACCCTTGTAACTTTCCCAGCTGCGCAAGCCCGAGTTGATACTTTAGGCGTTAAGCTGGTCTATGTTCCAGACGGCATCTACGACCGAGGTGGTAAAAGAAACAACATCAAAGAAGCAGAAAAAGTCGCGGACCTTGTTTTCGAACATTTCAGACTTTACCCAAAGAAAACCCTTGGCGTTGTGACCTTCAGCATTGCCCAGATGGAGACTGTTGAAGACGCTATAGATCGTCGACTTAAAGAGCAACCCGACTTCGAATCTTTCTTTAAAGAAGACCGTTTAGAAGGCTTCTTCGTCAAAAACTTGGAGAACGTTCAAGGCGACGAACGGGACGTCATTTTCTTTAGCGTCGGCTACGGCTACGACGATCAAAGGCAAATGGCGATGAACTTCGGTCCGCTCAACAAACCAGGTGGAGAGCGACGCTTGAACGTTGCAGTCACAAGAGCCCGAGAAAAAGTCGTTCTAATAACCTCCATCAAAGGTACCGACGTTGACCCTGAAACTAAAGCAGTCGGCGTCCAAACACTAAGGTACTACCTTGACTACGCTGAGCACGGACCTGAAACGTTGGAGTCGGTTAAGGCCCGAGAAGGCGAGTTTGAATCAGCTCTTGACGAGGATGTGGCTGCGGAAATCAAGAAGATGGGTTACGAAGTTGTCCCGCAAGTAGGATGCAGCGGCTACAGGATAGACATCGGCGTAGTCGACCCAGTTAACCCAGGGAACTTTTTGCTCGGCGTAGAGTGCGACGGAGTCTCATACAAATCAAGCAGCAGTGCACGAGACAGAGATCGTCTCCGCGAACAAATCCTAAGACAACTGGGCTGGCGTATTCACCGTGTTTGGTCTCCAGCTTGGGTTGCAAGACGCGACTCAGAAATCCGACGGCTAAAAGAAAACTTGGAGCAAGCCAGCAAACAGCAGCTTGACAAAGAGACGCAAAAACCCATAATTGAAGTAAAAGAAGGTATGGTACCATGGACCGACGTGCAGAAAATCGAGTTTGCAGGCATAGAAAAAATCGGTATCCCCTACAAAATCTACCCTCTCAAAGCTTCATTTAACCCGTATATTAAAGTCGCTTCAACGAACGGCTCAATGGATTCGAAACAGAAGAACCAGTTTCACTTTCCAGAAAACCGAGAAAACCAAACCAAACTCCTCATTGAACTCGTCCAAAATGAAGGACCCGTTCACTTTGATTACGCCGTGGAGCGTTTAGCAGCTGCATGGGGAATAAAACAGGTGACGCCTCAGATAACTCACTCTGTAAAAGGAGCACTAAGCAATTTGCTGAAGGAACAAAAAGTGGTGCTTAAAGGCAGCTTCCTTTGGTCACCCAATCTGAAAGAAACCCCGATTCGTGTTCCAGTGCAAGGCATTCCTGAGTCAAAACGCAGAGCCGAATACATTCCACCTGAAGAAGTCGAATCCGCAATGTTGCTCGTCACACGTTACGCGTTGGGGATTAGCCAAGAATCGCTGATTTGGGAGACCGCAAGGGTTTTTGGGCTTAACCATTCAGCTGAAAGTGTTCCAGACGTGTTTACCGAAATCCTTAGGCGACTCGTCAGGGACAGAAAACTCATACTCAAAGAAGGCGTCGTTACCGTTGCCTAAGGTTTATTTATTTCTTTGATGAGCATTGGCAGGTCACTTAGAGAAGTTATAATGAAGTTTGAAGAGGCCTTCTTAAGCTGCTCCAAAGTGGCTGTGCCCGTTGGAATTCCCACGGCGATGGCTTTTAGTTCTTTAGCGCTTTGCATATCAACGACGCTGTCGCCGACGATGACGGTTCCTTGCGCCTTTGCGCTCAACGCTTTAAGCGCTAACTCGAACTGCTCCGTGTGGGGCTTAACATATTTGACTTTGTCTCTGGAGACAATTGTTTTAAAATAATCCTCGATTTTGAAGCGTTGAAGAATGTACTTCGCTGCCTTTTCGCTATTGGTAGTGCATAAACCAATCTTCAGACTCATAGCCTTCAGTTCTTTCAACATTTCAACGGCGCCAGTTTGCAGGCTTGTTGTTGTCGCGGCTTCCATTTCGTATTTTTCAGCTATAGCCAAAGCTTGCGTACGAATTTTGTCAAAAACTTTGGCAGAATTCGTTTTGTCGCCATTTTTGAAGAAGATTTCGGATTTTTTCAGCATTTCAAATATGCTTTCGTTAACGGTCAGGACTGATGTTGGGACACCTGCTCTTATGAGGTGGCTTCTCACATCTGCCCGTAGCGCTTTGAAGTCCAAGTTAAAGTGGGCAAGGGTCCCGTCTAAATCAAGTATTACTGCTTCTATAGGCAAAGATGTTGGCTCCCAGTCAAATCGAAACTGGGGTTAACACTAACCCGACGAGCAATATACTTTGCGGTAAAATTCATAGTCGAAAGTTTGCATCATTTATAGATATCAGTACAATTT
>JBEKVK010000035.1:0-12207 GCA_049514075.1 Bathyarchaeia archaeon
CAAAGTCAGGCGCCAAGTAATCCTCAATTTCTGCAAAAACCACGCTATCGCCGATCCTGTAAACAATGCCGATTTCGGTAAGATCCTTCAAGACCGCGTATTTTCCTTTGATTTCCCAGTAGCCAGGCTCATCTCTACCAGGTTCCAAAAGCCAAGAGTATTGGTCCTGAGGATGTTCGCCCTGCTCAAAATTAAAAGCGCATACAACTTCTCCCACGATTTTTGGATCATCACTTGTCTTAACGTAAAACCAAATTGTCATATTGAAATCACCGCAATAACCAATGCGCAACACCCTTTATTTGCTTTTCACAGACGAAGGAAGTCAAGGATCAAGATTTAGCTTCAATAAGAACAAGAGTCTCAAAGAAGGGGAGATTTTGTTCCGCCTTTACGCTTGCTGCCAAATGGTACTCACTAAATTTACAAATTGTCTCTTCAACGTTTGCAAGCGTCGATTGCATCATAAGAACTCGACCATCGGCTTTAAGGTGCGGAACAACTTGCGAAATAAAACGGTCGATAACTTGGCGCCCGTTAACTCCGCCTGCCCATGAGCGTCCAATCCAAGTCTGGGTTTCACAGTTATCTGCTGGAAGGTAGGGTGCGTTGAAGAGAATCAAATCAAATCTCGCATCCATGTTAAAGGCGGTAAAGAGGTCAGCTTGCAGAAAAACTATGTTGCTCTCTGCATTGTTAAACGTTGAGTTTTCTTTTGCACAGCGGAGGGCATAAGGGTTTAGGTCAATGGCAAGCACCTCCGTCGCTTTTTCAGCCGCCAATATTCCAAGGATGCCACAGCCGGTTCCAAGATCTAGAACTCGTGCGCCCTCCTTAACTTCGAGGTTTTCAGCAAAAAGAAAAGAGTCCTCAGCAGGCTCGTAAACATCTTCCGGGACGTCAAAGACGTGGTTTCTGAAATGGATTCTATTGACGCGCGACTGCATTCGCTATTTCTCCAAATTGTTCAGGCGTCAGCTCTCTAGGCCGCTTATCTCCAAACGGCATTGACCTAGCTTTCTTTTCCGCGGCTTCTTTGCTTGAGTGCAAGTTGGTTCTCAAAAACGGTGCAAGCGCTTTACTTAGCTTCTTGTTACGTTGAGTAAACAGCCATTTTGTAAGTTGCTTGAAAAACGCATCGTCCCTTACTTCGAACTGCTTCTTACACCTAGGTGTCAGACGAAGGATTACTGAATCAACTTTCGGCGCTGGAAAAAACATTTCCTTAGGAACCTCATCAAGAAGTTGAGCCTCCGCCCGCACGTACGTTTGGACGGTTAACCATCCATATTGGTCGCTTCCGATAGCAGCGTTAAGTTTTTCAGCGAATTCTTTCTGAACAATAATCACGGCACAATTCATTTTGCGTTCAAGAAGCCACTCTACAAGATGGGTAGAAATTTGATAAGGCGGGATCGCTATGACCTTATTGAATTCAGGCAAAACAACTTTCAGCATGTCCCCTTCTATTACCATCACATTGCCGAATCCTTTGAGATGTTCCCGAAGCGCCGAAGCAATTTTGGGGTCTTTTTCTACGGCAATTACAGCCTTGCACTTATCGGCTAAGAAGCTGCTCAGGAATCCGAAGCCCGCGCCAGCATCCAACACCACATCACAAACATCAAGCGAAGAATAGATGCAGAGCTTGCTGTAGATTAATGGTTCAGCTGTGAAGTTTTGTCCCAGAAGCTTGTTCGGGGTGATTCGGTAAGTTCGAAGCAGACGCTTCGTTTCTTCAATGCTCATCGCAATGCCTTACTGCGCCCGTGTGAACAACCGGTACTTGCTGTCACCTTCAAGTTCTTCCATGACCCGCTTCGTTATCAATTTGACAGGGTTTGGCAATTCGGTTCTCTTCTGCAGGTCTTCAAAACTTTCGAATGGCTTGCGTGTCCGTTCGTTAATGACTTGCCACATGTATTTCTTGCCGATGCCAGGCACCAGCTCTAAAGCATGCATGCGAGGGGTTACTGCACGTGCGGTGTTGAAAAAGTTAACAAACCACTTCTCTCTATTCAGCACAATGCGGTTAATCACGCTTGGAAGTTCCGCTTTAGCCGAAGCAGTCAATTCCTCATAACTGACACGACCTATAATGTACGTTACTTCTGATCGAGAGTCCTTCCCCACGTAAACTCGGTCACCTGGCTTAAGCACTAAACCTTCTTTTACCAAAGCTTCCAAAAGCGTGAAAAACTCTTCGCCAACTGACTGAATTAAAGCTCCCGCTCTATAACCCGCTCGCCCAGTCGGACGAAATCCAGGTTTACCATGGGTCAAGAAATCTAGTACGTAAGCGTACTCTTCATACCGCTTTTCCATTAGTAGTCACTAAGACTTAGGTAATTGTGCTTACTGCTTAAAAATACTTAGTCGCTTAGGGCTATTTTAAAGTCCTATTCTCATTCAACAAGCTAACGATTGCCTTTAATTTTGTGGTCTCAATAATCTTGCGGCCGCCAGCTAGGAACACACGCAGCTCATCAACTGTTTCGGGCATGCAATTTATGATCTGTATCGCTTCAGCCTCGTCAATTTCGTATTCCTTGACAAGAATCTGCAAAAGTTCTTCCGCCTTCTCTGGGTCAGCTTTGGAGAACTTGTTCACGTAATCCAGCGTTCGCCGTTGAAATTGGTCCAAGTTTTCTTCACCTATGTTTTCTAAAAGTTTCTTAACCTGGGGCAAAGTTAAGCGGCTTTCGGCTACTTCTCTTTTGCTCATACAGTTCCACTGCCCATATATGGCTCTAAATGTTCACTGCGAACGATGATTTCTTTTATGCTGTTGCCTTGTGGTACAACAACCACGTACCCGCGACCGCGCTTCTCCTTAACAGTACCGATCTTGCCGTGAAAACGTTTATGCGGCATACTCTTCTGCGTGCTGGAATCCATCTTTATTATGACCTGGGACCCAGCTGGGTAGGCTTGGAGTATCTTTCTGATTTTAGGTTTACCTCTTTCTCTAATTGGCTTTTTCAGTAGGCTGCGAGTACCAGCGTAATATCCTTTTGAACCTCTCATCTAAATTTCACCTTGTTATTCCATCATGACTTTCAAAACGTCAAGCTTAAGTGTCTTCGCTCTGTTTCCAAGCAGATCCGAAACGTTTGGCTTTGTCCTTCCTTCATCTCCAGACACCAATTCTTTGACGTAGAGGCCCCCTTGGCAATGAATTTCCAGCAGAGCCCTCTTAAGCGACACCTTCTTAACTTTAAGCTTATATATGTACCTTTCTCGGATCAAGTCCGCCCTTCTATGCACAACCCGGAGAGGCGTCTGCTGCTTGATTAAAGAGCCGGTAAGCTTCTCTTCCAGCATTCTCATTTCCTCATCTGATATCTCTTTTTCAAATTCAGCCAGCAATCGATACTTTTTCTGTGAGCCTTCGCCTTTTTTGAGGCGTCGAACCACGTCTTTGGTTGCAAAACGTAACCGTGAAACCTGAACCTTTCCTGAAGCACCCAAGTTGATTTTGGCTTCAATTTCTTTTAAATCAAAAAACCGTTTTCTGGGCTTGGAAATCTCGATGACGAATGGACGCCCGTTTCCCAGCATCCTTGCATCAATGTCTTCTCGACCAGATGCATGAAACGCTGTTTTTTCGCCCTCTGCTATTTCCAGCAGAGGCTGGGAAGATAATTCCTCAACCGACTCGGGGTACAGTTTGCCTGTCCCTCCGCATTTATCACATCCTTTTCCTCTGCAGTCTGAGCAGAACCATTTCGACTGCGGAATGTCCCTTACGAGTTTGCGGTATCTGCCAGCGATGAAAAGAGGGTTGACCTGAAGGCTGACTCTGCAGAGAAAAGGGTTGATCATTGCCACCAAATCCGGTTTCAAGTAATCTGCTTCTTTACCCGTGCATGCGCCTATGGCCTTGCCGAATAATCGTCCAAACTCATGCTTGATGCTTTCGCTATAGCCGAGGTTGAAAGAAGCCTTAAACTCATCTTCTCTCTCCTCAACCTTAACTGGTAATTCGATTCCTACAAGGTATGTAGTGTACTCGTAGTCTTTCATGACTGTTACAGATTTCTCGGTTAAAGTGTTAACAAGCTCGAATTTTCCTTCACAGAGAAAACATTTTGTTTCCTCGGAAACTTTAGGAACACGTTTTTTTAGATGTTTGATGGTTTCTATTGCTTCCCTCGAAAAGCCGTTGGCTGCCAAAAGCTTAAGCTGCCGAACCCCATCAATGTTTCCTTCTTTAGCAAGATTCGTGGCTTGTAGGGTTAAGGTGACTTTTAATGCTGAACCGCGAACGTTGTTTTCCATGCTGTAGCCGAGCAGTGCGAATTGCCTGCCGAGACAGTGGTCGCAAAGGGGGTATTTGCTGAGAAGTTCAAGCGCTTTTTCCAGAACGTCCATGTCGCTTAGCCTACTGGAAAGTTAGCGGGCAGTCCACCTTTTCCGCCTAATCCGAAGGGCAGCTTCTTTTTGCGCTTCATCATTTTCAGCATTTTACGCATCATGACGTATTGCTTGAGCAATTCTTTAACTTCTTTTTCGGTTGTTCCTGAACCGCGGGCTACGCGTTTTGCTCTTGAAGAGTTAAGCAGTTTTGGGTTTTCTCGCTCTTCGGGTGTCATGGATTGAATTATCACGCCCCACTTGTCAAGGCGACCTTCAGCCGTGTTAAGCATTTCTTGCGGCACATTAGCAGAGGACATGCCAGGTAGCATCTTGAGAACCTTGCTGAATGGACCCATTTTCTTGACAGCTTGGAACTGCTCGTACATGTCAGTTAGGGTGAATTTGCCGCTGAGGATTTCTTTAGCTTTCTTCTCAGGTACTTTGATTTCGGCATCATGGACCTTCTCCAAAAGGGTTTCTAGGTCGCCCATGCCGAGGAGTCTGCCGACGAACCGGGAAGGAATAAACGGTTCGATGTCTTCGATTTTTTCACCCGTGCCGATGAACTTAATTGGTGCGCCCGTCGCTGCAACCGCTGACAATGCACCGCCACCTCGTGAGGACCCATCAAGCTTTGTTACGATGATGGCCCCGATAGGTGTCGCTTCATGGAATGTCTTTGCTTGAATGAGCGCTTGCTGACCTATTGTTCCGTCGATAACCATTATAACTTCGTCAGGCTTGATGTTTTTCTCAAGATCTTTCATTTCCTTGATTAGGTCTTTTTCTTCCTTGTGCCTGCCCGCTGTATCAACGATTAAGAGGTCTTTGCCCTGAAACTGCTTTAACCCTTCCCGAACAACCTTCACCGGGTCTTTGCATTTGACGTCTCCGTAAATGGGAATATTTATTCTGCTTGCAAGCTGCTGAAGCTGTGCAAAAGCGCCAGGACGATAAGTGTCAGCGCAGATCAACGCAACCTTCAAACCCCTCTTTTGATAGTACCTTGCGAGCTTGGATGCCTGAGTGGTTTTGCCCGAACCTTGGATGCCGACAAGCATGATGATTTTTCTTTTTCCGGGCTCCATTTTGATTGGGACGGGTTTGTCGCCGACGAACCGGGTGAGTTCTTCATACACAACTTTGATGACATGTTCGCGTCTTGAGATGCCGGGTGGAACCTTCTCTTTCAAAGCACGCTCTTCTATGCGTTTAGAGATGTCTAGGACAAGTTGGACGTTGACGTCTGCTTGCAATAGCGCCCGCTGTATGTCGCGAACAAGTTCCTTCACTGTGGCTTCGTCTATAACGCCTGCCTTAAACAGTTTCTTTATAGCGTCTGTTAATGAAGAACTTAACTTGTCAAGAGCCATCTGAGTCTCCAGCCTAAACATTCAGCTTACTTTAAGATAAATATTACAGGTAAAAAACAGAAAACAACCTAAAATATGCCTTCAATAGTTATGCACTGTATCAGATTCGTAACCGCTTGATTCTGGATATTGGACATCAAACGATATGGTTTGTGATGAAAAATCAGTTAAGATTACCGACTATGCAATGGTTTTATAGTAAACAGTACAATTGACTTTTGGGGGAGCAAGTGCCCTTTAAAAGAGGAAACGATGGCTTTAATTGCGTTTTGAGCTTCATCGGCACAGCATCGCAGGGAATGTCGATCGTGAAAATGAGCGGAGATTAAGCATGAAAATTGGAGTCGCCTTGAGAATCTTGTTCCACTGCATCGGGCTTTCATGTTTAGCAGGCGCAGTTTTCCTCGGGCTGCTTGTCTTTTACTCAGTGGACAGCACAGGAGTCTTTTACGGAATAGAGGTTAACCACGTGACATCTTCAATTGAGTTTTTCTTCATGTTTTTTGCAGCAACGTATTTGATGTATTTGACAGGACGCGCAATTATAAACTGCGTTAAAAGTGTTTAAAAACCTAAAGAGAAATTGACTTTAGTTTTCACCTGTAAAGTTCACGTGGTCATGGTCCCATTTTAGATTTGGCTTCATACAAAGCATGTTTAACACTATATCATTTGAGAAAAATTATGGAAGAGCCAATTTTAGTGTGCTGCACCAATCGGCTATTTTCTTTTCTGTTCCTTCCTTGTTTTCCAAGGTTTTCTTCAAGGCTAATTCGCCAACGATCTGTGCATTTGGCATCAGCGCTTTGGTTTTTTCGATTGCTTGGCGCAGATTATTATCCAGCGTAAAGAACAAAGCCACTTTTTTTCCTGATAGGTCATTTTTGGACAGGTAAGTTCTTATTGCCGCAGAGGGATTCCAAGCCCAAACAGGAGTTCCAATGACGATAAAGTCGTAGTCTTTTGGATTCTTTGTTGTTGGAGCTATCTCTGTTTGTTTTCCGCCTGATGCGTCTCGGCCTGCCGACATCCAGCCTAATTTGCCTTCACGTTTTTTTAAGTCTACCACTTCTTCAATATCCGATCCTAACTCTGCCGCAACGGTCTCAGCCACGAACTTAGCGTTTCCAGTTCTTGAATAGTAAACTACTAGACTTTTCACTCTTTATTCCCATGTTTTGTTGTTGTTTTTAAATAAAAGACTTGCGATGTCGATTATTTAGGCGTTTTTGGTCCTTTAAGATTTGACACTTTCGAGAAAACTTTTATTGAGCCGTTTTTTGAAGACTTATAATCTATGTGTTGCTTTTTTGTGCACGGCTCTTCGGTAAATGGGCAGCTAGAAAATACCTTGAAGATACTCGTTCAGCAAGTTATTCTCGACCAGCTCAAAATTCAACTTTGCCTTCATTAGAAATGCGGGAATTTCACTTGTAGTTTTTTGGGATTCATTTAAGTTTCACTCCGTTTTAGGAATTGAAAATGTTATTCCAGTTAAAGAAAGATCACTGATAAGTTAATTTTCATGAAGCAAGAATGCACATAAGGGCACAGAAAAGGAACGCAAATAGAAAAAGAATGGTTGAGTCAACGAAAATGACTCAATTACGGCTTCTTGTAGAAAAGCCTTAAGCCACCAATGAGCAGCAAGACGACACCAATCACAATTGCGACAGTGCCAAGACCCGAGCCTCGAAATGGCATATGTTTGATTGCTACAATGGCCACTCCAATGATTAGCACGAGTATTCCAATTATAGCCAAAACGATGCCATGCATGCTGCTGTTGCTAGATTTTTTAACCTCTGTTTTCGCTGCTTCTCCCATTTTAAAACCTCTTTAGTCCATTTCGTTTCTTTTCATATATAAGCTTTTAACGAAAAAATGAATCATGTCAAAAGGAGCTAGCGGAAGTCTTAAATGAAAACCAAATTATACCCCTCTGGAAGAAAGGAGAAATTCACCTAATGAAAGCTGAAGTTTCCAGGTTCTTAATTTTAGTGTTCATAGTGATTTTTGCTTGCTCGTTAGCCAATTCGGTTCACGCAGTAGGAGTAACCTCCACGATCAATGTAGGTGGCGCTCCCTGGGGCGTTGCCTACGATTCAGCAAAAAATGAGATATTCGTAGTAGACTCTGCAGGAGGCACTGTTTCGGTGCTATCGGACAGCAATTATGCCTCACTTGCAAAAATAGCTGTCGGAACAGCACCTTACAGAGACATTTATGACTCCAATAAAGGCGAGATCTTCGTCGCTAACTACGGCTCCAACTCAGTCTCAGTTATATCAGACAGCACAAACAAGGTTGTTGCAACAGTGACTGTAGGAACTTCCCCCTCATCTTTTGCCTACGATTCAGGAAAAGGCGAGATTTTCGTAGCGAATTCCGGCGGCGGCACGGGTAGCACGGTCTCAGTAATATCAGACAGCACAAACAAGGTTGTTGCAACAGTGACTGTAGGAACAGGTCCATATGATTTAGGCTACGATTTGGCAAAAGGCGAAGTATATGTAGCTAATGCCTACTCTCGGTCAGTCTCAGTTATTTCAGATAGCACTAATCAAGTCGTTGCGACTGTCTCTGTCGGAAGTGGCCCATTGGGCGTCGCTTATGATCCAGTTAAAGGCGAAGTATTCGTAGCCAATTCAGTCTCAGGCACAGAGTCAGTCATATCAGACAGCTCAAATACAGTCGTTGCTACAGTAACGGTTGGGTCTAACCCCGCGCCTTCAATTTATGATTCTGGCAAAGGTGAAATATTCGTGCTTAACAGAAGCTCAGCCTCAGTCTCAGTAATCTCAGACAGCACAAACACCGTAATCGCAACTGTTCCCGTAGGCACCAGTCCGTATGGCGCTGATTACGATTCTGGCAAAAACGAGGTTTTCGTAGCGAACGAAGGCTCTGGCACCGTCTCCGTTATCTCGGATGCCGCGGGAACATCTGCTTCGCAAACTCCAGCTACCTCAACCTCACCAACCTCATCTTCATCCACATCATCAAGTCCAACCTCTTCAAGATCGCCAAGCCCAACCGTTACCCCAACTGCAGGCCCCTCTTCATCAACGAGTCTTGTGCAACAGATTTGGGTTCCTAAACCTGCTAACACAGTGGCCGCAGTCGGCGTATCCGCGGTGGTAGTAAGTGCAGTTTCGCTGCTTTTTGCGGCAATAAGTAACCCTCTGGGCAGCGTAAATGGAAAAGCGGGCGAAAAAACAAAAGGCATGATCCCTGACAACATAAAACAGTGGCTTGAAGAAGTAGTCGCCTCTCGACGCAAGATCGAAGCGATGGAGAAAAAAGGTTCTCTTTTCAAACCCACAAAAACCGAAATCTTAGCTTATGCAGTTGCTATAATCGTACTAGGTATTTCCTTCTCATACGTCAAAGTAATAACTCTCAGCCAGATCTGGGTTTTACTTCCGGTCTTTTTTGCCACAAGCGTTATTGTAGGCTTTGTCCAAAAGTTCTTTTCCATAGCGTACCTGCGAAGCAAAGGCGTATGGAGTGAACATTCTATTTGGCCTTTAGGTCTTGTTCTCTTTCTTTTCACAACCTTCGCCTTCAAGGTTCCTTTCTCTTCTCCAACGCGAAGCGTTCAATCGAAAAAACTCACTGAACATTTAGGCGCCATAACAGCAGCATCTGAAATCCTCATCAGCTTGGCCTTTGCAGGGCTATTCTTCGTGCTGCTAAAAGGCGGTTACGCAGCTATTGGAGATGCAGGCTTGTCAATGTGTGTAATCGGCTCATTCTTCGGCACATTCCCTGTGGCTCCAATGAGCGGAAAAGACATCTTCAACCACAGCAAACGCCTTTGGGCAGGACTCTTCATCACATCGCTAGTTATCTTTGTAGGCTGGCTTCTTACAATATAGGAATCCTACTACAGTGCCCTTTCATACATGCAAAATGAAAAAAGGGAAAGTTGCTGAGAAAGCCATAAGTTTGTTTAAAGCTTCTTTTTTACCTTTCCAGCGACTTTTTCTGTTTCCGCAGCTACTTTTCCGCCAACTTTTTTTGCGTCCTTACCAGCTACCTTGGCTTCTTCAACAGCTTTTACGCCAATTTTCTTTGCGTCTGCGGCAACTTTTTTTGCATCTTCTTCAGTCTTCTTTTTTACGCTACCTAATGATGGCAACTTATTTTCACCATTTTATTCTTGCATGTTCCACGTTTAAAAACCTTGCATCCTATCAGTCGTATGCAACGCAAACATCCAGCCGATTTGTTATTAAGCTAATTTTTGCCCTTTCCAACCAAATCGCAAATTAAGAAAAGTTGAAAAAACCATTCGCCAGTGCGGTAATTATCCTAGTCGTGGCGACAATTATCGCGGTAACTACTTGTGCGGGTCGCGTTGTAAACGAAAAAGCCGAAAAATCAAAGATAAGTCGATTGAATCGAATAAGCACGCTTTGTCGCTTCCCAAACTTTCTTTTTTCTTCAAAATTACGATTAATTTCTAATTGTTTGGCTCCTGAGCCCTTTTTTATTACGTACATTTCTGAGAAGAACACCGTGAAAACTGAAAGGAATCACATTGCCATCACCATTGAAAAGTCGTTATCAATATTGAAAAGGCTTGGAACTGAAAAAATCTTCAGAAAAACTACACAATTCGAAATAGCGATTACATTGAACACGGAGGAGAGGACGGACAATTTGAGAATCAACGGGTTTCCAGCTGACAACTAACCCAAATAATTACAAATCCAAAAAAAGAAGTGGTGAACCATTCATAATATACGGCCAAAACCACTAGTCCACCGCCATATAGCGGAAGAATGCGAATGGAGCTTTAAGCGGGATATCTATGAATAAATTATTCGACATCCCATCCAAAACTGGGCAAACAAGAGAACAACTTCAACAATAAACGGCTTTTTAAAAGAGAATAATCTTTGATAAGACTTTATGAAATGTACGTTAAAAGTTTTCTTCTTTCGAATAGCAAAGAAATGACTTTCAGTGGCGTTTGCCTCCCACCCAAAAAGATAAACACTAAACGGCCACATAAATAAGAACAAAATAACAAGATAGGAGAGAACCGCATCAAATGAAGTCTTCAACTAAAAAGATCTTAGTCCTCGGCATCATCGTGCTTTTCATAATTTCAATAGTGGCAGGCATCCTCGCAGGGCACCTTTGAGAGTTGTATTTGTGCTGTACATGTCTACAAGTCATAGTCAGAATCCATAGAGTTTAAATTAAAGACGGACAAAAAATAATGACATGCCCAAACAAAGCAGCCAAAAACTAGAACAAGTGTTCACCAAACTACCCGAGCATGGTTATTCAAAAAGTGCCACTAACTTGATTTGGCAATGGTACCATCCTTACAAGAAAGCTGAACCCATCCTTTAACTAACACGTCAATAGAAAGACTTAACAAGTTTTGGCACAGAATTTCTTTTGGAGAATTTGTAAATGGAAACAAAAAATTCTAACGTTGGAAAATTTTTTGATTTTAACATAAACGGATATGGGGTAGTTGCCCGCGAAGCAAAAATGGACTACAAAACTTGGTCACCAGTTATTCAAATCTTAAAATTTACAGACGATGCGCATAAAGATCAAATAACCCTTCGATTCGGATATTGCGATAACACTGGAAAACTTATTCCAAAACCACTATACCTTACTGAAAGTCAATTAACCGATTTAGGAAAAGAAGCCGCAAAAGACCCTGAAATTAAAAATTTGCTCAAAGGCTTCTGCGACCAAATCAGGTAGCTCAACTAAAATTTCCAGATAGCCAACAAGTTTAATAGACATTTTTCACTCCTATGAATTAACCTTGGAGTTGCAAATTTTGGGCGCGATAGATCAGGTATTTCATTTTATTACTTCTGGAAGCATTGGCGGCTTGCCACCTATTGCAATAATGATAATAATATTTGTCGTTGGATTGATTGTTGGGTACTTGGTCCATTTATTCTTAAAGATCGCCATTATAGCGGCAATCATATTATTCGTAGTTGCCTACTTCGGCTTTTTCGGCTTAAGTCTGGGTTCTTTGAAAAATTATGCCACTCAATATGGGCCAATTGTGTATCAATACGGTGCACTCATTATAGGCATACTACCACTAAGCATCGGATTCGTAATAGGTATAATCCTCGGCTTCGTACTCTCGTAAGCCGAAAAGCCAGTTTGCCAAAGAGTGGAAACCAATCGCATACACTTAACGTAGATGTGAGTTGAAAAAGCAACGGAATCATCCTGATTCACAGTGTACGGGATTCATTGAAGAATCTTGGT
Organism: Bathyarchaeia archaeon; assembly: GCA_049514075.1. Classification (GTDB taxonomy): domain Archaea; phylum Thermoproteota; class Bathyarchaeia; order Bathyarchaeales; family Bathycorpusculaceae; genus Bathycorpusculum. The sequence goes on from JBEKVK010000035.1 coordinate 12,000, forward strand.
AGTAATCCCCTTTGTTTTTTGACACTAACTATTCGCAGTCAACTAGATGGGCTGTTCCGTCTGGACAATAAACTTTCTCGCCCACCGAAACATGGGCAAAGCGAAGCTTACATTCAGAAAGTTGCCTTTCGCATCCGTCACAATCACGAGATAACATTTCAACACCTAACCATGACACGCGTCATAAGTCGCTTATACAACTTTCCAC
>JBEKVK010000036.1:0-11766 GCA_049514075.1 Bathyarchaeia archaeon
TCTTCTTTGAAAAAGGCAAAGTCTCCAAACGTCTTGACGGAAGATTCGGCGTAGGCTTAAAAGAGAAGCAACTTGATGATTGGTTGAAAACGCTTTGATCGAAGGTTGCTTGTTTAGTTCTACGAGTTAAAACCCAAAGCAAGCCATGGGAAAACTTAAAACCTGATTATTTTGGTATAGCATAAAATTTGTTCCACTCCATCATCATTATTTTTCTTGCTCTCTTTTCCCATGAATAGACAACAATTAACCTTATTACGTACAAAGCAAAAGTTGCTGAAATAACGAAGGTAATCAAACCCTCTGCGAAAACAATCTCGTTATAAAAAATAACGAAGAACGAATAAACAAGAAATATCGCCAACCCAGAAAACAAGGCATAGTACAATCGCTTGGAACCCAAACCCCTAAACTCAATCTTTTCGGATAAAATGCTCAGTTGTTGTTTAGTATACCAATTCCCTGCAAACAACCCAAAAGCTAAACCTAAAAACATGCCTAAATCTGCTATCTCAATTGAGACAGGGTTAATAGAATTAAAAATCGGTATGTCAACAATTAAAAAGACCATTCCAACAAAGATTAGAGAAATTAAAGCAAGCCCGATAAGAGTTGCATCAATCACTCTCATTCCCAAACAACCACCGAAATACTGTTAGAACAACTATTATTTCATTTTTGCTATTGTAATGGCTGAAAATCAACTCCTTACGAGTCACGATTTTTGTTAAACTCCAAAAATTTCAAAATTATTTCCAAATTTTTTTAAAGACCCATTTTATTAAATACCCTAATTTATAGAATAGGCGGAGTCTGGCACTATCGCCTTGTTTTAGGCTGTAAATATGCAGAGGAGTGTTTCAAGTTAGCTTGTTTATTAAATTAACGGCGCACTAAGGCGCAATTGATTTAACTCATCAAAGCAACCCGAAAAACTAACTTGTTACTGATAGGAAACTGGATAAATCAACCTAAACATGCTTGTTGTTTTCAGCTTTTTTGTTTTTTGTGAATCGGTAGGGCCACCAGTTGAATTTCTGCGCCAAACCCATTAATGATGGCACAAAGAAGAGGATTACTACGGTTACGTCGATTACGATTGCGGCGGCTACGGCTAGAGCGATTTCTTCAAGCACGGCAATGTTGGTTACTACCAGTGATAGGAAGACGGTTGCAAGGACCAGGCCTAAGCCGAGGATTGTTACCCAGACTTTGTCGATGGCTTCTACTATTGCGTCGTTGTCTGTTTTTCCGTTGAGGACTTCTTCTCTTATGCGGGTTATGAAGAATATGTCGTAGTCTATTCCTACTCCAAGCATGGTTACCACAACGAAGAGCGGCGCAAAGTTAAGGATGGGTAGGTTTAGGGCATAGTAAAAGACGAAGCAAACGATTGCTAATGAGCAAACGACGCTGCAGAGAATCGTAACTATAAGTCGAACGGGGGTAAAAGCGGATTTTAGCTGGAGGAATAAGATTACGTAGACTGCTGCTGCAAGGATAGCCACGACTTCAGGAATCAAATTCGTCATGAATGTTTGGCCATCATAGGTGGACTGGGTTTCTCCGCCATAGTAAATTTTCACTCCTGCCAGGAGAGAAAGCTTGCTGATGTTCTTTTCGACACCTTTGAGCGAGTTAATAGCGGCGGGGCTAAAGCCTGAATCCGCCAGGTTAACGGTGATCACTGCGGTTTTGTTATCTTTACCGATGGTTGAGAACATTTGGCTTTCGTACTGCTGCTGAATTGGAACAGACATGTTATCGATCGAAGCGTAGTTGAAGGCATCTCCGTAGGGTCTAGTTGTGCCCGAGGCTGAATCGACGCCTTTGGAATCTGCAGCGGAAGCCGTGATTGCGTCAATTTGGTTAAGCAGCGTCTGGTTAAACTGGTTCTCTCCATAAGTTATCGGCGTCGCAGTCGTGACAACGATTGACGTCGGCCCTAAGGTTCCGCTTCCAAAATCGTCGGCTAAAGCAGTCAGTCCCTGATTGCTCGGGAAGTTCGGAATCAACCTAAGGAACTCCTCGCTTGTAGGAGTGCTATACATAACGATAAAAGCGCTCAGCGCAATGACACTGATGATTACGACAACGGGCACTTTCCTTTTAAGCGTACTATGAGCCAAACGTCTAAGCACGTTTTTGTTGGGGTCAGACTTTGCGTTGATTTTTCCCTTCAGCCCTGGCCAGAAGATCTTATCGCCTAAGGCAATTTCCAAAGCAGGCAGCAACGTCAAAGACGCCGCGAGCAAGATTGCAACTCCCAAGGCTATTGCTGTTCCAACGTCGCTAAAAATGGGAACGTTCGCAACCGCCATGACAATGTAAGCTACGATAACGGTTATGCCTGCGGTCAATACCGCTTGGCCTGCCCATTTGATGGAGATTCCTACGCTTTCCTCGATTGTTTTGCCCTTAAGCCGTTCTTCCCTTGTGCGTCTAAGCTGCAAAACTGAGTAGTCCACGGCCAAACCTAGCATGAGAAGTATAGTCAGGGTTGGAGTGAGAAAAGTGAGGTTTCCATGGCCAATTTTCACGAATCCCTCATAGATGGAGGCAAGCGCAACGGAAATCGAAACGCCTCCCAGCATGACAGGGATGAGAGCAGCCATCGGCGCCAGAAAGAGCAGTCCGACTATCAATAATGAGATTGCTATTCCAGGACCTATAGTGACTTCTAAGGCGGGTATGAATGCTTTCGCGACATCAGAAGTCAATACTGCACCGCCAGTGACAAAGACGGTTCCGTAACTTTGAATCCCAGAGTTTTGCACAGCGGCCTTCACATGGGCAATCGTGTTATCGTCTGGAGTGGACGCGAAACTGAAGACGACCATCATGGTGTTGTTTTGTGAGTTAACAAAGTTGTGTGTCAACGCTGAGGTTAGCACAAATGGGTAGCTTATGCAGGATTTGGTTGCGATTTCGTTGTTGATTGCTTGTGTGATGTCATTGGCGGTTGCGTTTGGTGAGAGCGATTCGAGAAGACTGGTGAATGAGTCGGTGTTTACGCTGAAGAGAGGCGAATCGATCATGGCGGTTTGGGTTGCGTTTGATGTTAATTCACACGCAAGGTTCCATGTCTGCAGGTTGGTCGGTGATGAACCTAGGTCGTAGGCGGAGTGCATTAAGTCAGAAACAGAAAAGCCTGCATCTGCCGTTGACATGTTGCTGTAGCTTTTTTCTAAGAGTGTAATAGAGTAGTTTTCAATGGTTGAGTTTGAAGGCGACCGTCCGAGACTGTATAATTCATTCACAACGCTTAACGGTGAAGCGCCAAGAGACGATGCAAGACTCGACGGAATGTCAGAAACCATGCTTGTAATCGTCAAGTTCTCAACTGCAGCGGCTTGGTTCCAATTTGCGCTAGTTAAACCGGAAGCGACGAGGCCGATCATCTGGCCTGTTTGGATATCAATCTGAGGATTGCTTAAGAATCCGGTGACAGCTTGGCCGACAGCGTAGGCTTCCCTATCAGACACAGATGTGCTCGGTGGAAGAGTCAAGAAACTGGAGTTCCAAGCGTTGAAAAATGCAATGTAGTATCCTATGGATTGCGTGTTGCTTCCGAAATTGCTTGTTACGCTAAGCGTGGATGTGTTGGCTTGCGCGTTGGCGTCGAAGGGGTTAGTGTCACCATTCCCAACGAGCTGCTGTGATACGCCTTGCCAAACATTAACAAATGCCGCAGGAACTACCCATACAAGTTGCGCCGTTTGGTTGATTCCATCCTGCATTTGGAACAGGTTTTGGCTAAGCAACGACAGGTTTCCAGTCAATGAATACAACCCTTGGTTGATCAGGACTATATTAGGTTGAAGTGCAGCTGTCTGATTAATTATCGCCGGGAGGGACCCGTTGAGAACATTTGCTTCACTTGAATAGAGAGTCTGTTCACCCGTGAAGTTGCCCACATTTGAGTCACCAGACAGAGTTTGGTTTAGAGCCAGAACAACCTGCTTTAGAGCATCAGAATACACTGAAGTGTTCTGGACAAGAACAATAATGCTGGCATCGCTAAGGTTTCCGTCGGGAAACTCGGCTTGGATGATGTTGGCTGCCTTTTCTGACATTGTATTAGCTGGAGCTCCGAACCCTCCTGTAAGGTCGTAGGAGACGGATGAGAAGAAACTTGGGATAAGGAAAAGCGAAAGCACAACCGCAACTACCCAAGCAGCTATAACCCACCTGTAACGTCTTCGAATGAAGTGATTCAGTAAATCAAAAAACGACCTTGCCATCTAACCAGCTCTTGCCAAACAAACTTTTTTCGAAACTACCTTTCCAGAGTAATCATAGCATTTGCCCTCTTCGTCGTCTTTCTTAAGGATTTCCCATAATCTACCCATAAACCATCAAAAGAAAACAATATGAAGAGAACGATCTTAGAATCTTAACTCATAATAATAATTAGCAGTAACCGAAGAAAGTGTTTGACAGGTATTTGCAAAGCTAACTATTTCGACTTAGAAAGAAAAATATCTTTTTGAAGAAAAAAAGCCTTGACTTTCGGTCAAGGCAAAAAATTTCAGTGTTTTACTTCAGCCATTCTTTAATTTCTGGCTTGTTTCTCTTCCCTTTACCCTGTTTTGTTTTCGGGTGTCCCAAAATGAATGGCACCATCATCTCGCAGTTTTCTGGCACCCCGATCTTTTTGAGCACTTCCGGCTTGCTATTGAGCAAAGTGACGAAACCCATATAGCATGTTCCAAGCCCAAGCTCATAAGCCTTCAAAAACATGTTCTGGGCAGCAAGCACGGAGTCGAGCAGGTTAAGGTTTTCCCATTGCTTGTCTTTTTCCGCGCATATCAGGATAAGCATGGGTGTGTCGTAGCAGATAACGTCTTGTTCTGTGGAGTATTGCTTTGCCAGCGGCGGCATGTTTTGCCTAACTAAAACCTTGGTTTCTTCAGAGACGAGCTGGATGGCTTTCTTGTTTTCGATGATAATGAACTTCCAAGGCTGTCTGTTCATTCCTGTGGGCGCCCACGTGCCTGCTTCCAATATCGCTTGAACTTCCTCTTTTGACACGGGTTCATCGGTAAAGCTTCTGACGCTTCTTCTACCCTTAATGCAATCATCAAGTTCCATAACTAAACACCAAAAGTAACATTTGAGAATTCAGATATAAACTTGATAGAAACATTAAATCCATTTGGCCAAAATACTCGCTTTGTCAAAAAATAGACATAGCGGTGCCGAAGACAAGGTTTGGACTAAAAGCGGTTGTTGATCTCCCGCTAATCTTGGATTTCTTCTTGCTACTGCAAATTAGTGCTCCTTTGCTAAACATTTATTATTGCTTTTTTTTGTACGAAAATGCAATTTTATCGATTTGTTTTTCTCAGTCTTGAAAAGTATTAAATATAAATTTTTGTGATAAGCCAATGGGCAAGCGGCGGGCAGGTGGCGAACCTATCTATTTTCCATCTTGTCTGTGCCTTTTGCTCGATAGAAAAATAAAACTGAATGGAGAAAAAAGAAAAATGCAATTATCAAATGTAAACCAAAAAACTCTGTCAATTGCTTTGATATTAGTCCTCTCAATTTCTGCAGCACTCGCAATCGTACCAAGTACCAAAGCGCGTGATATCCAAGGAACAATAGCAACTTATGCGTTTCTTCAAGCTGTCCCTCAGCAAGTAGGCATAGGTCAGAACGTCTTTCTTGTTATGTGGGTTGACAAACCTCCAACCACTGCCTTCGGACCATTAGGCGATCGATGGGTAGGCCTTTCTGTCACTATAACGCAACCAGACGGTAAACAAGTAGTCTTGGGGCCATTCCAGTCTGATGACGCAGGCGGCTACACCGCTACATTTACTCCGACCGAACTAGGCAACTACACTGCAGTCTTTAGCTTCCCTGGAGAGACCCTAACAGGTGACCAAGGTAACCCAGGTGGAATGACATTTTCCAATACCCAGGCAATCGGCGACGTTTTTGGCCCTTCAACCAGTGCAGCTGAGACCATCTCGGTAACGCAAACTCCCGCAAGCACTATTTCGGAGAATCCGCTTCCAACTAGCTACTGGACGAACCCTGTCGAAGCGTTCAATCACAATTGGTATGTATTAGACGGCAACTGGTTCGGATTAGGAGATGTAGAATTCGCAAACACCGGAGACTACGCAGTCACCGGCAACTACAACCCATACACAACAGCACCAACCTCCGCACACATACTCTGGACTACTCCGCTAATTCCAGGCTCACCAGGCGGTCAAATGGGCGGCGAATTCGGTTCCAGCGAGCAAGGCAACTACTACTCAGGATTCCAATATCAACCTAAGTTTTCACCGATAATCATCAACGGAATTCTTTACTATGATGCTGTCCCAACATATTCAAGCGGTGGAGCCTACCAAGGGTGGGTTGCCAGAGACCTAAGAACAGGACAAATTCTTTGGACCAAGAACTATCAGAACTACTTTGCTCCAGGTTCCTATGATCTCCTGATGTGCGGACAAGTATACGTGTATAAATCACCGAACACTTACGGCGGACAAAGCTACCTCTGGGCAACTAGAACGACAAACGGAATAAACTACATGGACCTGTTTGACGCAGCAACCGGAAACTACATACTAAGCATTAACGGCTCAGGGCCGTCAGGATCCTTCGGCGTCACAAACATTGAAGGGAGCAACGGCATCCTGTTGCAGTACTACACCAGTTACAATGCCACTGGGACTGAATTCCTGAACTTCTGGAACTCCAGCGTTTGCCTAATCGGCGGAGGAGTTGATTTGGGCTTCTCGACGCTAAACCAAAACTCTGTAACTGCCTACTCTCGAGGAGTAGTCTGGTCAGTACCACTGCCAAACAGCTATCAAGGGACTGCTTTCCCTCCAGGAGTTAGCTGGATACTTGACGAAGTTGGACACGCAGTTATAGATCCCGACAACAACATAGCCATCTTAGGAGCAGGCGCTGGTGAGTATTCCATGTATTCATTTGCCACAGGCTGGGTTATGCGAGCAGCATATAACCTGAATACTGGAGCGCAACTTTGGATAAAGAATCAAACCGAAACACCATATTCAACAGTCATGGCCATACCAGGAGCTAACGATGGAGTCTACGTTGAGTATACCAAAGAAACGACAACATTTTCAGGTTACAGCACCACCACAGGACAACAAGTGTGGGGTCCAACAGCACCCTTACAGAATCCATTAGGCTACTACGACCAAACAAGTGGAGTATGTGCAGGCGGAGCTTTATACGCATGGACATTCGGTGGATGGATCTACAAATATAACATAACCACTGGCAGCCTTATTTGGAGCTATACTGACGGAACCGCCGGAGAAAACACACCCTACGGTGTCAATCCCTTCTGGATCATCGGCGACTACGAAGCCACACTTGCAGGCGGCATGCTCTTTGCCGAATCCGGACACTGCTACGGTCCGCCACTATTCAGCGGAGCAAAACTTTACGCAATCAACGCAACAACAGGAAAACTTGTTTGGAGCATAATCAACTTTGACACAGGTTCATGTCCAGCAGTAGTCGACGGGCAACTCTTGACTTTCAATGCATACGACAACCAGATATATTCATATGGCGTAGGCCCCACAAAAACAACAGTTAGCGCACCTTCCGTCGGCGTGTCAACAACTACTCCAATAACCATCTCAGGAATGGTCACCGACATCTCTTCGGGTTCCCAGCAACAAGCAGTAGCAGCAAACTTCCCCAATGGCTTGCCTTGCGTTTCTGACGCTAGCATGGAGCAGTTTATGGAAGCTGTTTATGAACAAGAGCCAATGCCGACCAACATAACGGGAGTTCCAGTCACAGTCTACGTCTTAGACAGCAACAACAACTACCGCTCAATCGGAACAACCACAACTGACGCAAGCGGCTTCTACAGCTTAAATTGGACACCTGACATCAAAGGCAACTACACCGTCACAGCTACCTTCGCAGGTTCACCAGCATACTATGGCTCTTCCGCTCAAACCGCTTTCTATGCCAGCGCCCCAGCACCAACACAAGCACCAACATCAACACCGCTCAGCGGCTTAGCAACACAAAATGCACTCGAGTACATTGGCGTCGCAATCATCATCGTCATTATCATAATCGGCGCCGTAATAGCGTTACTCGTCACAAGAAAACGCCCATAAGCAAAAGAAACTTCAAAACCAAAATCCTCCTTTCCTTTTTTTAGTCCACAAGAAACATTGAGATTAGCTGCGCAGAGAAGTTTCACGAATTGCCGCAAGGCGGATAAATATGACCAAATTTTGCTAGACTATCTAAACACCAAAATAACTCAAAACTTAATTAAACAAAGCATCAAAGCCCTTACAGAAATCTAAGATAAAGCGGAATTGAAGATCTTTATGTTCAACTCGCTATCCAAAACTTATAAGGTGAATTTTTTTTCTCATTTTAGCCTTATATCGAAAACCGTAATATTACAACCAATGAAATAACTATATTATATATTGACATATGAGATAATGTTGGATGTCAAGAAATGCCATATGAATCTTATCAACCCATCGAATTAACGTTAGAAAAAATATGCAGCGATTGGGACGTTCCTGAGAGAAATTCTAAACGAACAAAACCAATACAATTAGCACACATTCTAACAGAATAATCCTGTACCGAGAGATCTTTTTTCCAAAAATAGATATCTTAGTGCCGAGGGCTAGCTTGAAGCCGTCGTTTAAACCGTCATGATCATACTTTGAATATGCGAATTGGGATGGATCGGGGGGATTTGAACCGTATAGGGTTCAAACCACACACCCATTTTGCTAAAATTTGCTAGTCAAGCTATTGTAATTTGCTAGTCAAGCTATTGTAATTTGCTAGTCAAGCTATTGTAATTTGCTAGTCAAGCTATTGTAATTTGCTAGTCAAGCTATTGTAATTTGCTAGTCAAGCTATTGTAAGTTTATACCAAGGTTTAGTGCTGGAGATCCTTGAGCGCGTGGGTCTGTTGAAAGCAGTCTACCTCTTGGTTTCTTTCGCTATCTTTTCAAATAGTTCAATAAACGTTTGCTCATGCTGAGCACCTACAATTGTGTATGCATCATTTATGATGAAGGTAGGAACACCCGTAACATTATGTTTTCTGGCTTCAATGCAGTTGTTTGCATATATATTTTGGAGCAAAGGGTCTTCCAATGCGTTCTCAACATCGTGTTTTGTCAAACCAATTTTCTTTGCTAAGTCGATGATGACCTCGTCTTTTCCGATGTCAAGGCAATCCTCAAAATAGGCTTTGAATATTGCATCCGTAAATTCCTCATTCTTTCCAATTCTTCTTGAATATTCACCCAAAATCAGAGATTTTCTTGAGTTAGGCAGCACCCGGACATTACAGAAGTTCAGACCATAATCTTTGCCTCTACTTCTCAAATCTTCGTACATTTCATTTGTTTCAGAGATGTATTTTCTTAAATCGACTCCGCAGATGGGCGTTTCTGGGTGAATTTCAACTCCAACGTGTTCGAGTTCAATGTCAAACTGATTCTTGAGTTTATCAATAATAGCCTTGCCTAGATAACAAAAGGGACAAATGTAATCCGAAAACATCTTAATTTTTATCTTCATCAAATCACCTAGTAGCTGTCTGGTTATTTTCCTTCTTCTGTTTGCATAGATACCGGGCCCGTTTCTGTTGAAAGAGCACCGACCGTCTTAATCAGTTTTAGCCCCCTTTGAGTTATAACGTAGTCTCCTTTGGATGCTTCTTGCGCCATCAGATTTGCATCAACAAGCTTGTTTAGATGAAATGCTAAATGGCCTGCCTTAAGATCTACTATTCTGGACAATTCTGAGAAGCTTCTTTTTCCTTCGCTGACTGAAAGGAGAATCTTGAGTCTTGAATGATTTGCGAGCGGTTCAAACAATGAATCAACGAGAAATTTAGTGTCAATGGCATCAGGGCTTTTGGTTTTGTTAATGTCTTCAACTAGAACAATTTCACGGTAGGCTCTTTTTTCACGCTTAAGCTTCTTGTGAAAGTTCGCAAAGCAAGCTTCACACGTTTCGCCTTTGGTTTTTTCAACCATTAGCTCGCTTTCTGCGATTTTATCATCAATATCCGACAGTGCCTTTCCTGGGCCTGATTCCTTGATTGCTCGGGAGCTGTCTTCTATTTTGGCTTTAAAGTATTCCAAGCATTTTCCTTTCTTATCACAATCTGATTTAAGCATACGTGAAATGTCTTCACCGATGGTTTCGGATCTCTGGCTGGCGTAGACCATGAGATGATTTTGAGATAGAGTCTCCTCAATCGCAAGTAATCGTTGCTTTAAAACGGATTCTTCAATTCGATTCATGTCCTTTCTCAAGCTTGTTATCTCTTGTTTTAAGCTGTTTAGCAAATCGATTGTAGACTGATCGTTCTCAAGTAGCTTGGCCATGCTTCCACACTCCTCATCCAGTATATTTTACTTCCCTAAATGTATATTAATGTATTGAAGTTTATTTGTCGATGAGGATGAAAAAATGGTTAGTATACCTAAAGAAGTAATGGATGTTTTAAGTGCAAGTGATTCAGCGAAAATGTTGGCAACAGTAGACGCGAAAGGCATTCCAAACGTAGTTCCATTATGGTTTGTAGCAGTAGACACTGAAACTATTGCGTTTGCAGAAGTTTTCATCAAGAAAACAAAAGAAAACCTTGAAAAGAACAAGCAAGTTGCTATGGCAGTGTTCAAAGGACCCATGACAGGCTACCAACTAAAGGGAACATTCAGTGGTTTCCAAACAAGCGGACCAATTTTCGATAACTTCGCAAAGAAGAGTATGGAAGCCATGAAAATTCAAATAAAAAGCGTTGGAATAATAAAAGTCACTGAAGTCTTCGCTGCTTCGCCAGGACAAAACAGCAAAAAACTAGCGTAGGCATAGTCAAATGCCAACTCAATTTCTTCCACGCTTTTTTCCACAACGATAGATAACTAAAAGGAGCTGAAAAGTTGTACAAACAAGATTACGTGCAACAAACGGAAAAAGGGGTGCTTATAGAATTAGGCTGCACAGACTATACAGAAAACAGATTTTATATTATGCTTACTTACTGGAAGGAATTTGATGAGTAAAAAAGTGAAGTGTACTGCAAATGCGAAAGCTATAGGCATCAAATCTTTATCAAATGAAATAATTAAAACAAGCGGTTTCTACCCCCAGAAAAATGGCTTAAACCACAACTCAAAGACCGTAAAACTATTTTCGCAAGTTTATACCGAGGTTTGGGGGCTGGAGATCGGCGCTGGCTTACCATATGTTGTGGTGTTACAATCACAAATTCTTAAAAGCATTCAGCAATTAAATATGTTAGATTTTCTTATGAAATTAAAAAAGGCAGGGTAAGAAAATATGTTAAAAACTTATCCATTTCTTTTATTTGACGGCAACTGTGCTGAAGCAATGACCTTTTACCACAAATGTCTAGGAGGAGAATTATCTTTAACAAGGCTTGGCGATACCCCTATGAAAGACATGCTCCCACCAGAAAAACACAACAGAATTATCAATGCCCATCTCAAAAATGGCGATATTGACATATCAGCTACTGACTGGATGGCATCTCCCGCGTTTAATCCAATACAAGGGAATACATTTGCCATATTTGTCACTGGCAAAACCTATGATGAATTGAAATCGGTATTTGATAAGCTATCAGAGGGGGCAGACAAAACACCGGTTCGATTCCAAGAACTACATGATTTGCCCATTGGAGTCTATGGGCAATTTCATGATAAATATGGCGTTCCGTGGATATTT
>JBEKVK010000037.1:0-11632 GCA_049514075.1 Bathyarchaeia archaeon
ATGTAAAATTTGGGCATGAAGGCCTGCCTAAGAGTCGGAAAAGACAGTTCAAGCCAACAAAGGATTATTGCGATAAGTATTTTCAATGGACTCCCACTGTGCGCAATCCTGACGACATCCAGTACATACGAATGATTAATTTTGTCACCGAGATATCTAAGACTTTTTTGAATGCCAGCCATAGAGTTGTCAAACAAAGCTATGCCAAAAAGTCGGTCGGTGGGTTATCGAAAAGAAATAAGGCAAAACTAAATGCAAAAATTTTAAAACTGATTAGAACAGCTGAGTTTGACTTAGCTCAACGTGTGGATGAGCGCAGAAAGCAACGGGCGGTTCAGGACTTCCTTCAAGAAAAAGTTATAGAGGTTGTTAAGGAATATCTTGATTTATGGGCGTTTATCTCAACCACTAAAGGTGCACAGGAAGAATTCAGCATACGAACAAAAACTCTTCGGGAGACACTTCAGCAATTGAAGTAACAATCACTGATGCCATGCTTGCCCAAATCATTGCCGCAAACAAGGCTACCCTGCACTCACGGTCGCGAGCGAATTTTCCGTAAACATAGCGGAGTTATAAGGCCTACCACGTTCGGAGGGGTATAGAGATAGAGAATTCAATACTTTATTTTGTTGTTTTATATGTTGTGATGATTAGGTAAAATCCAGCAAGCCTTCTTTCCTCTATGGGGGTAAATTTTTTGAAGACCTTCGGTTGGTTTTTCTTGTTCTGCAGCGTAGCCATAAATAGAGCCTTTCTCTAAAAATCAGGGAAGAGAGCGAAATGAACAGAAGAATAATCGTCATTGTTTTAATTTCGGTTCTTGCTGTTTCGCTTTTGCTCAATGTTGTGCTATATTATCAGAGTCACATTTCAACACGAGAAAAAGAAGATTTTACCTCTTACTACAATGAGTTTGGAAATGTTTCTTTGCAAAGCATCAGCTACAATTTTTCTCCGCCCGTTTCAATGTACCGTGCTCTTAAAATCGCCTTGGATAGCGATGGTTGGAATTCAACTTCTCTTGAAAACATGACTGTGAGTGTTTCCCTTGACTACTGCCAATTCTGGAACGACTCTTTAATAATCAAAAGTCCTTACGATAATACAACCGTTGGACCAGGCCAAGGCTTTGAATTTCTACATTCGGTTACCCAGCCAGCTAAAAATTACTCAGCTGTCACAGTGAACAATGCGACCTACACTGTGACCTATAGATACATTTGGAGTATTGCCGTTAAACAAGCCTCAGGGGTTATGAGCATACCTCCTCCGGGTCTTTGCTGGATTGACGCAGCAACAGCAGAAATAATTCCTACAGGACCTTTATTCTAGATCGCACCTCTGCCCAAAATCAAAGATCGGGCTTAGGCAGGACAAACAGCGGAAAAACATCACGGTTTGACTCTTCGGGCATCTTGACTTTAAAGAACTGGAGAACTTTCTTTTGAGCCTCGGGTTTTAAGTCGCTAAAGAAGATTTCAAGTTCCAACTTTGCCCAGCTCAATGCGTTTTGCTAATCTCATGAGGTGCTTGACCAGCAACCGGTTTGTCTTTCTGCCCGGGTAGCGCCGCAGGACCCATTTAGCCGCAGAATCGATATCGGACATGTCGCTGAAGATATACGGAATGCAACGCAATGGCGACTCATACGGATAAATGCTTACTAAATAGTCCAGGCTGTAAAACTCGGGATGCCTTTGGAAGAAGAATCGCCTTGCGTAGTCAGGCGCTTTGAAGCGGAACCTTTTCGTGCGGTGTTTGGTGCTGGACAATCTTTGGTAAATTAAAGCCTCGTACCAAACTTCTGCCGGCTCCCTGTATGGCCCGGCTTCAAGCTCTGTCCGGCATTCGGTCGTTTGTATCTCTCGGAACTTCGAGGCGCAGTCCTTGCACTTGAACTTGCTGATGAGGGTCGTGTGGAAGTCGTCCTGCCGCTCGCCCTGTTCGATGCCGAAGCTTTTGAGGTTAGAGCGGCCGCATTTGGGGCACTTGGTCATGCTCACAGCCCCAACTTGTACCGAGACAGCTGCGCGCGCTCATCCAAAAGTTTCTGAACGGCAAAAATGTGTTTGCATGGGAGGCCTCGGTATTTGAAGTCGAAGCAATCGCACGCCCAACTTTGCCCGGTCCTTGTCACTGAATAGCCAGATTTGCCGCTTTGGGATCTCACGAAAAAACTGTTTGTATTAATTTCTTCGATATCATCGGCGATAATCTTTTCGCCTCGTTGTTTACGAGTTAAGATTTGTGTTGCCATACATATCTACCTATATTAACGATGCTTAAGACTGTATATAAACTCCTCTGCCAACATATAGGTAGAAATATATAGCCCAGAAACATAATTCAGAGCATGACAAGCAAGAGCAAAATCTCAATAGCCAGACCAGGATCACCGTCCCTGCGAGCAACAGTGCCAGAGTCGATAGTGCAGTTTTTGGAGCTCAAGGAAGGCGATACGCTCGAATGGCAAATGACAGATACGCCTAACGGACGCGTAGCCACAGTCAGAAAATCCGTTTAAGCGTCCAAAATACTTCCATTAAGGCAGAAATGTTATTCCAAACCAGCGACAGACCCTGAAGCACGCGCACTTGAAAAAATATCCCGGAAAAAATTCGGGCAAAACTCATGCAATGTACATTGCGCGAACAAAGGTCTTCCGAAAACTGGCGGGCATAGAGTGAACAAGTTTGAATTTATTTATTTGATCTTTATTTGTTCTGATGATTAACTTTTTTCCGGCAAACCTCTTTTTCACTATGGGGCTAAAATTTTGGAAGGCCTTGCGCAGACTTCATACAGTGCACGATGCGTTCGGCCTTTCTGGTTTGTCGCCCAAAGATGTGCAGCCAAGGCTTGACACTCGCCTATCAGATAAGCTGAAGAATCATCAGACTGGACAGCTTCTTGGAAAAGAATTCGGGGAATGATTAGACGTGAAAAGAGGCTGGCATTGGGCACTAACCAGCTACCGTCGAAGTTTGGGGCAAGAGCCAAAGTGAAGTCGAAAAAGACCTGACTTAGTCTTGGAAAGATAAGTAACATAGACTTCTCCATTTGTGTTATAGCATTTTTTTCCCAACCTTGGATTCACTTTTCAACCCGATAGTGCCAAGTAAATTTAAATTATGCTCGCACATAAATCTTGGTCAGGATTGTTCCCGTTCATTGGCTGTGGGGTTTGTAAGTGACGACTCAAAAAAAAAACGGTTTAAACATGAATAGCTCTTCTGAAACTAAAGTTACAACCGAGTTTCCGATTGTTGGCATTGGCGCTTCTGCAGGCGGATTAGACCCCATCAGGAAACTGCTGGAAAACTTGCCCGTTGATACGGGTATGGCATTTGTTGTTATTCAGCATTTGGCTCCTGGACAAGAAAGCATGCTGCCTGAAATTCTCTCAAGATCCACTAAGATGACGGTTCAGCAAGTTCAAGATGGCATGAAAGTGGAACGAAACCATGTCTATGTAATTACGCCAGGAACAACGATGACTTTGAAAAACGGTCAACTCAGGCTTGTTCCTAAAGGTCTAACGCTCAAACCCATCAACGACTTTATGATTTCTTTAGCTTCAGAGAAGAAAACGCTTGCCATAGGAATTGTATTGTCTGGAACTGGTAATGACGGAACCGAGGGGCTTAAAGCAATCAGAGCTGAAGGCGGAATAACCTTAGCACAAGACCCGGAAACAGCGCAGTATTCCGACATGCCCAAGAATGCCATAGAAGCCGAAACCCCAGATTTTGTCCTCTCACCCGAACAAATAGCAAAAGAACTAGTAAGAATGGCTAAGCAACCTCAACTCGCTCATTTTGAAGCCAAGAAGGCGCCTGAGCAAATAAAAGTCGAGACAGACTTGAAGAAAATTATCATGATGCTTAAGACTTCTTTTGGCGTTGATTTTACCCATTACAGGGACACAACCATTGACCGACGCATCACCCGTCGCATGGTCATCACCAAAACCGAAAACATGAAGGCATACGTCGAGTATTTGCGGAAGCAACCAAGCGAGTTGCAATCGTTGTTTGATGACCTGCTAATCGGTGTAACAAGCTTCTTTAGAGAACCTGACACTTTTTCGACTTTAAAAGAAAAAGTTTTTCCAGAACTCGTCAAGAAGAAAGGTTCCAACGAATCGATACGGGTTTGGATTCCAGGTTGTTCAAGCGGCGAAGACGTCTATTCTTTTGCTATAACAATTCAAGAATTTCTAGAAGAAAAAGCGATACCCGAGATAAGGGTTCAAATTTTTGGCACTGATGCAAACGAGAAAAACATTGAGAGATCACGTCAAGGAATATATCCAAAAACAATAGCGGAAAAGATATCTGAAGAAAGGCTAAAACGTTTCTTCACTTTATCTGACGAGAAGTATCAGATAACGAAATTTATTCGTGACATGTGTATTTTTGCGAAACAGGACATAACAACCGATCCGCCCTTCTCCAACATAGACATCATCATGTGCCGAAACGTACTCATCTACTTTGACGCTTACCTTCACGAAAGAGTATTGCGCATTTTCCATTATGCCCTAAAGGAAAAGGGTTTTCTAGTTCTTGGCGAATCTGAAAGCGTTGGCAAGTTCCAGAATCTATTCGAGCCAATTATTCCAGGATGCCTAATTTATCGCAAGAAACAAGCCCAGCCTCAGGTATTGCTAGGTGAAGAAATCTTTGTTCCGTACGTTGCGAAAAAGGCTATTGAACCGCTTGGAAAAGTTGACTTGCTAGCGGTCTTAGGCGAGAAAGTTGATCATCTTATAACGTCTGAGTATGGTCCAGCGACTTTGTTATTGAATAATAATTTGGATGTGCTTGTTTTTCGTGGAGATGTCGGTCCTTTTGTTTCTCCTGAATCGGGAGCGGCGAGCTTTAACGTAAATAAGATTGTTCGGAAAGAACTGCGGTCGCAGGTTCAGACTGCTCTGTATAGGGCAAGAAAAGAAAAGAGAACTATCAAAGAGACTGTGGTTTTCAAACAAAAAAGTCAATCAAAAACTGTTAACATCGAGATAAGATCACTAGAAATAGAACAGTATGAAGAACCCTTCTTCCTTGTTTTATTTACTGAGGGTGTCTCACGTGATGTTTCTTTAGCTAAAGATGTTGAATCCGCCGTTTTGCCAGGTGAGGTCGAGGGTCTTAAGGATCGGCAGATTCGTGAGCTTAGGGAGGATTTGGAGGCAACTAAGCGGTCTTTGCAGAGTCTTGTTGAGGGGCAGCAGGCAACAAATGAGGAATTGCGTTCGTCTATGGAGGAGGTTCAGTCAAGCAATGAAGAGCTTCAGAGTACAAATGAAGAATTGGAAACTGCAAAGGAGGAGTTGCAGTCAGGCAATGAGGAACTGCAAACTCTAAACGAGGAGCTCAAAAACCGCAATCAGGCTCTTGGTCGTCTAAATGATGACTTAGCAAACCTGCAAACGAATATTGACATTGCATTGGTTATCGTTGATAGCAGCCTCAGGATAAGGCGTTTTACCGCTGCAGCCAAAGAACTTTTGAGGATTTCGCAATCAGATGTCGGGGGCTCCATCGCCAACATAACTCCAGGAGTTCATATCGAAAACTTGGATAAAATAATAACGGAGGTTATTGACAAGTTAACTCCAGTTAGCCGAGAAGTCGAAGGTTTAGATGACCATTTTTATGAAATGCGGGTTAGACCGTACTTAACTGAAGACAAGAAAATTGACGGGGCATTCTTGTCCTTCACAGATATTACCAAACGCAAGAAAGCTGAAGAGGCACTTGATAAATACGCGAAGAACTTGGAGAAGCTTGTTGAAGAGCGAACAAAGAAACTTGAACTCAGCTTCTTGTATGCAAGAAATCTCATTGAGGCAAGTCTTGACCCTCTGGTAACAATTAGCGCTGAAGGCAAGATTACCGACGTTAACATAGCCACTGAACAGGTCACAGGAATTTCCAGAGAAGAATTGATTGGCAGCGACTTCTCGGATTACTTTACGGAACCTGAAAAAGCTAAGATTGGGTACAAGAGAGTTTTCTCTGAAGGATCTGTAACAGATTATCCCTTGGCAATCAAGCATAAGTCTGGAAAAGTCACGGAAGTGCTGTATAATGCCACCGTTTATAGAAATTCCGCCGGAGAAATACAGGGTGTTTTTGCAGCTGCAAGAGATATTACAGAACGCAAGAAGGCTGAAGAACAAGCTCAAGAGAGCGCAAAGAAACTCAAAGATTCTGAGCGTTTAGCCGCCATAGGCGCGACCGCGGGTATGGTTGGGCATGATATTCGTAACCCGTTGCAGGCGATAACTGGCGATGTTTATTTGGCCAAGACAGAGTTGACTTCGATTCCTGATAGTGATGAGAAAAAGAATACCTTAGACAGTTTGCAGGAGATAGAAAAGAATGTTGATTATATTAACAAAATTGTTCAGGACCTACAAGATTTTGCAAAACAGCTTAAACCGACTGCAGAAGAAACCGACCTAAAACTCATAATTGACCAATTATTAGCAAAGAACGGTTTGCCAGAGAACATTAAAGTCAGCGTTAAAGTTGAAACTGAGGCAAGGAAAGTTGTTGCTGACTCCACTTTCTTAAACCGCATTATGTACAATTTAGTGAATAATGCTGTTCAAGCAATGCCGCAAGGCGGAGAACTAACAATTCATGCCTACAAAAAATCAAACGATACCATCATTATGGTTAAGGACACAGGCGTTGGAATTCCAGAAGCCGTAAAAAGCAAAATGTTTACCCCAATGTTCACAACTAAAGCGAAAGGTCAAGGATTCGGCTTACCGGTTATCAAGCGTATGACTGAAGCATTAAGCGGGACCGTTACTTTTGAGAGTCAGGAAGGCAAGGGCACAACCTTCATTGTACGTTTGCCCCCCCCCCAAGGAGCTAAACGGTAAATTGGTCTACAAGTAACATTACTACACCTTCTGCGCTGAATTTGGCGATGCTAAGGTCTTCCGAGAATTGGGCGCCATAGGATAAGTCGATCTCTAAATTATTTATTGTATTTTATATGTTCTGATGATAAGGTAAAACCTGAAAGACCTTTCCTACTATACCCCCCTGTTTCGTGAAGGCCTTAGGTCAAATTCGGTCGGTGCTCATCAAAAAAAAGGATTTGTTCAATAACAATTAAAAGCAAACCAAACAGTTATCATGAGTTAACCGAACCATGTGAGGCTTAAGTTATTCCTCAAAAAACAGCTGAATATATAGATGTGTCAGGCGCAGAATACTGCAAATTGCTAAAAGAAAACAAGAAACTAAAGCTCATCAAGAACGTTCTTGAAACAAGTCTCAACCATAAGACGCATGGAAAGATGTTCAGCATTGTAACTTCCACCTGGAACCCTATAAGCGGTTGCCTCTATGATTGCCGTTATTGTTGGGCAAAAAACTTGGCATTAACCAAGCTGAAAACCACAAAAAGATATGCGAACGGATTCAAACCTAGCCTTAACATTTCTGAATTTCGTGTTCGCTTTGGAAATGGGGACATTGTATTTGTTGCTGATATGGGTGATATGTTTGCGCCTTCTATACCGGACAAGTGGATTAAACAGGTTCTTGAACATATCGAACAGTTCCCAGATGCGGACTTTTTGTTCATGACAAAAAACCCAAAGCGATACCTTGATTTGTTGCCGTTCATACCGCAGAATGCTATCCTTGGGGCAACAATCGAAACCAACATTGACTCAATAATCAGTGGGGACAAGGTTTCTTTGGCGCCTCCTCCTAGTGAGCGGGCAGAAGCCATGAAGAACCTCGAATGGGATAGAAAGATAGTTTCTATCGAGCCAGTTTTGGAGTTCGATCTTAAAACACTTGTTAAATGGCTAACTGACATAGATCCATTCATTGTATATGTTGGCTATGACAATTATTGTAACAGATTGCATGAGCCATCAATGCAGCAAACATTGAATCTCATGCAACATTTATCAGATAACGCTCTGGTCATCAAGAAAACAATTAGGCCAGCATGGTCTGAAGATTCAAAGTAATCAGTTACAGGAAGAAAAAGTTGAAAAAGAAAACGATGACAACTTCCGATTGGCTGCAAGATAAACTCACTAAACTATATGATATGACAGAAACCTTACGCAAAATAAGCCCTGAAACATACACAGAGGTTGACCATGACTATGGTTTTTGGTCTTTGAAGAAAGAAATCTCTTTGATGTATCTCGCAAGACCTTTCCAAAATATCGCCAATAGCCCTAACAGCCATTTCTCATCATATTACTACATTGACCTCTTTGCCGGTTCAGGGCTAATGAAAGTCTCAGATGACCAGTTCTTTGTTGGCTCACCAGTAGTTGCCATCGGCTCAACATTAAAAGAGAAACCTTTCAGCAAATACATTTGCATAGAAGCAGACGAAAATCGGTGTAAAGTGCTACAACAGCGCCTATATGCAGCTTGTAGTCATTATCAAACTTGCAAAGCGGAAGTTGTCTATGCCGACACTAACGCGGAAATAGGGAATGTTTTGAATAAATATGCTCCTAAAGGTGCCACTTGCTATTTGGCTTTTGTTGACCCGGAAAAGTATACCGATCTTAATTGGAGCACGCTCGAAACATTGATGCGATTTGGCACTGGGGATATCATACTCAATTTTCCATCGCATAGCGTTGTCAGAAACCTGCCGACTAAAACAAGCGCGGGGGCTGTTGCTTCCCTGTCAACATTTGTTGGCGACAGTAATTGGGCTTCGCAGCTGATGTCTTTAGACGATTTCCTTGAGTATTTCAAAGCGAAAATGCAACTGTACAGGAGTGAAGTACAGAGTATCACATTGTATGGCGATGGCAGAAAGAGATTATTTGATTTGGTATTTGCCACAAACTCGAAAGGGATGAACAACAGCCTGCAAGACTTGAGCAGGAGATTGGATAAAATTAAAACTAAGACAATCAAGGGTTTATCAGAGGTTGCGAATGAGAAACAAAAGCAGCTCAGCGGTTTTGTTTGAACAGGATTGCAGGCGCTTTAAGGAATCGAGCCCGACATAAAAGCAAGTCTCCATTAATTTTTGCTATTCATTTCGCGAAAGTATCCGAATTTTATCTGGATTGGTTATTTCAAATTTAAATTTGGTCAAAAAGAGCAAGGTTAACTTGTCTTCTTTATCACTTGGCGTTATGGAAACTGATAAACGATTATCAAAATCTGGTTTAGTAGCCCATTGACCAAAACCTTTGTTAACAAAGATGAACTGGCTGAATGGAGTGTAGTTATTCGACCAAAAAAACTTTGGCTTTTCGTCATAAACAATTAATTCACCAGACCGAAAGTCCAATTTAACATCGGCTGAAGCAACAGGCCAGTCAACATGCATCTTAACATAAAGGTCAATCGGGGCAAATATAGCTTGAATTTTGTATCTTTCAGAGAACGATTTGTAGTTCTTCAAAAAACCTTTCAATACATCAGGTTCTGCGGCGACTGTTTGAATCTCCGTGCAACCAAAAACTCTAGATAATAAGTACTTGGTTTCTGACATGACAAGGTTTTCTGCAAACTGTCTAATTGCAATATCATAGATAATATCGTTTCTAGTAAACCACTCTTTAGGAATATAGAATTTGGACCCAAGCTGTAGAAAGTCTTCTTCTTCTGCGCCGGCATTTCTAGTGTTGATTATTTTGGCAATCTCGCTACTATCGTAATATGTTTCTTTAAGAAGATCTATTGCTTGTTTAATTTTCTCTTGTTCATTATCAGCCGTTCCTTCTGTCATTTTTAGGCTCCTCCTGTTGGCGCTGGCGCAGCTTGAATGGGTGCTGAAAGCCTGATGTGTTGGCGAAATATTTCATTGAGCAAGCGGCTGAAGCTTTCTTCAGGTTTCTCTGGCGCAAAGTGCATAGACCGCCATATTTTCTTTGCTTTCTGGGGGATGCAGCTGTCACTTTTTGAGAAAATTATCATCTTATTAAACAAGTTATGTTTCTTTATAAACGTCATTTCTGCTTTAACTGCAGAGCGATCAGGTGTTTCGTCGTGACAAACATAAACTATGATATTGCACTCGAGGAATTTTTTCTGTATTAGTTGCCATTGTTCCTGGTCAGAAGCTCCTTGAGGCATGTCATGGCTATGCGGACTAGCTAGAAAGACCTCCAAATCTTCATCTTTTAGGTATGAACGAAGTTTGGTTGCTACCTGCTCGGCCGGTGTTCCGCCATACCCAATAGCCACTTGTACCATAACAAATACTCTGCCGATTGTTTTATGGCGTTCTATAAGTTAGATTCTTTGCTTTTATGTTTTGCCAGAAAGCGCTAATTGATTACTATTTGACAAAGGAAAGAGGAAAAGGAGAGTTGTTTAGAGCGAATAATGCGCCTGATGAGTTGAAACAGACCCAAAGTCAATTTTGGGTGCTCACTTAAAACTTCTAAGGTCTTCAACGGATTGACGGGTATAGGAAGAGACTGCTTCAAATTATTTCGTTTGTTTTTATAGGTTCTGATGATTAGCTTTTAGACTGAAGACCTTTCCCTCTATACCCCCAAATTTATTGAAGGCCTTTGGGCATTTCTTCCAAGGCGTTTAACGTTCTGTCTTTGAGTTCCTTTATCGCTGGAGAAAAATAATGCCTGACGAATATGCTTGGCGGAATCCTACCGCAGAGCAAATCGGCTTCTTGGGCAACGAGCCCATGCCTGATCATGAAAGTGCCATAAAAGTCCCGTAGTTCGCTGATCCGTGTCGGAATCTTTCGCCTTTGAAGTTTCTTTGTGATAGCGGCATAAGAGACTGATTGGCTGCCCCTGATTTCATTGATCAATGTCTCTGGCACTATGCTGATGAAGGCATTCTTGGTGCCGCGCAGGAATTTTTCTTTGTATCGGAAATGCTCCAAGATTCCGGTGTCAGCGCTGAAGTATTCCGACAATTTCCCTTTTTGCGACAGTTCGATTATCTGGTTGAAGCTTTCAATGCCCTCGCTGCATCTTAGCCCTGTCAGGCGCAAGAATTTCAACAGTAGATTCTCTTCTGGCGTCAGTATCGGCTTGACCTTGGCGAACCATTCGTCCAAATTGCTATTGGTGTTGCTGTAGATTCTGACAAAAGCGGCCAGCGCATCAGGTTGGGCTACTTTGATCCCATAACTTTTCAGAGCAGCTTTGAATTGCTCGTAGTGGCCAGTGTACTTTGAGATTATGATCAGGCTTTTGATTACTTCCGACCTTGTTGTTGATGGGACAGCATTGATTTGCCCAATATTGCCAGATTCGAGCACTTTGTAGTAGCGCTTGGCGTAGCACATGACTCTTTTGGCTGTGGTTTTTCTGTATTTGTTTTGGACATATTTTGTGAATTCGACCCAGGTAAATGCTCTAAAGCTCATTGGCTCAATGATTTGGGCTTCTTGGTAAGGTAATGGTCGCGGGTCCAAATCCCGCCGAAGGCTCCAATTCTAAAAATGCGGATATATGCATATAAACATGGAAAAATGCATGACCAAAGTCATATCCCTCTCCAATCTCTGTGTGAGGGGGCATTAGGCCTTTTACGAATTGGGCGCCATAGAGTAAGTCAACTCAGAATCAATTATATCCATTTTATATTTTCTGATTATAAGGTAAATTCAGGCAAGCCTTTCCCTCTAT
>JBEKVK010000038.1:0-13480 GCA_049514075.1 Bathyarchaeia archaeon
GCTGGCTTCAAAGAGTACTTTGAAACCATGGGCTACGAAGTGCTGACTGCGCAGGAGGCAGGGTTGAAGGGTGCCAAAGACCGCGAAATCGTTGAGTACGCGGGCGAACACAAGCTGCTTTTAGTGACGGAGGACCAGAAACCTGCTGAGTTGGCAGAGCTGCTGGGCGTCAAATGCGTGTTCATCTCCAATTTGATGATAGCAAAGTTGATAGACGAAAAAATCAAGCAAATGAGCTTTTAAACGCGGATGTGACGCAGGTACTTGTTCCATAGATAAGCCGCAGCGTAACCCGCCACAATCCCGGTGGCTGGACCCATAAATAACACAAGCATGTCGAGCATTGTGCTTCTCTGGATGAATAATCCGACGCTGGAAAACTCCCTTGCAAGAGGAACGAACTGTGGGAAAAGAGCGAACGCTGAATAACTGATTAGCCCAATCAGCATGGTTGCTAGCGCCATGGCAAGTATGAGTCTGTTGCGGTTAACGCCTTCTGAGGTTGCGTTGATTCTGAAGAGACGAAGTGAACCGTCGGTTAAGGCTCCGAAGAGAAACGAGAAAAGAAACGTGAATGGCCCAAGCGCGGGGCTGCCCAATGCTGTTAAGAGTCCGCCGACCGCACCGACATAAGTTGCGCCCAATTCTTTGACGAACAATCCGCTTAAGGCGAGGACGACTGCTTGGACAACGATTAGAACGTAGTTTATGGGGGGCGGCAAGAACGCGTTGACGACGAAGATTATTGAGCCGAAAAGCGCGGTTATGAATAGTCGGTTAAGTCTCTGCATGCTTCGTCCCCCTTTGGTATAGCACTTGGCGCGGTGTCTAAAAAGTTTAATGCAAAACACGCGCAGTATGCTGCAGCAGGTCTTTCTGCACTTTTTCATAATGGGAATTCATGCCCCGTCTCTTTAGACAGAAAGCCATAAATTCAATGGCTGCGATATTAACTAAATGCTGCTTAATTAACTTGTAAATGTACAAAAGGGGATAAGGTCGAGTTGAGCACTCACGCAGAAGATTTGAAATTAAGGCTAATGACAATTGAACTGTTGCGCACTGCAAAATACAAACGAAACATCACTTACCGCGAGCTAGCTTCAAAAACCGATCTACCCGTCACCGTTCTCAGCCGATATGCAAAAGGCCACGTTTTACCCAACACCGCGCGAGCCAAGCAGCTCTGGCGTGTCCTAAACAAAATGGTCGGGTTAGAAGCGGAGTTGCGCAATAGAATAAAATTCGACGACGCAGGCTACTTTGACAATACCGAAATCGTAGGCGACTACAACATCCTCCAGCAAGCCGCCAACCACGCCCTCGCAAACTTCGCAGGAAAACGTGTCACCAAAGTTTTAACCGCCGCTGTAGATGGTATCCCATTAGCCACCATGGTTGCTAACGCGCTTGGCGTGAACTTAATTGTTGCGAAACGCAACAAGGAAGTCGGAGTTAAAGCCTTCATTGATGAAACGTACATCCTCGGCAAAGATTCAGGCGTAACCGTCACCCTCTACATCCCCAAAGAAGCCATAAAAAAACGCGACAGTGTACTGATTGTGGACGACATGATCAAAAGCGGCGAAACTCAGGAAGCTCTAGTCACTCTTGTAAAGAAGTCAAAAGCTGAGGTTTCAGGGATCTTCTCGCTTATCGCAGTCGGGGAAGAATGGAAGAAACGCCTGAAGTCAGGGGAAGAATCACCCGTCGAAGTTGTCACACATCTAAAATCGCCATTTGACAACTCAGCATAAAACTTGGGCTTAAGCTTTTTAGCTTAGGGAACCGACATTTTCATTTGTAAGATAGGAGTGATATGGATGAAGATTGGTCACGTTACGTTGCTGGTGAAGGATTTTGATGAAGCCGCCAAGTTTTACGTGGAAAAGCTTGGTTTTATGAAGCGACAGGACACCAAGTTCTGGGGAGACATGCGTTGGGTTACTGTTTCTCCGAAAGACCAACCTGATCTCGAGCTGACCTTCGTTTTGGCAGATACCGAGGAGAAACGGAATGCTCTGGGCAAGCAGGCGGGCGACCATGTTTTCATGACTTTGGATGAGCAGGCTTGGGGAGTCGAAGTTGTTTTCGAAGACCTTTACGGCAACCCTTACGACCTAGTCCAACGAAACAAGCAGTAAGAGCAGAAAATCTTTAACTTAGCCTTACCCAACTAAGCAGTAACCATAATTCGAGGCACAGAGAAAATGCGGATGATAAAGTGGCGAGACGGTACAGTTATTACCCCTGACCAGACCAAGCTTCCACTTCAAGAAGTCACCTTAGAAATCAAAACGGTTGAGCAGATGGCTGAAGCCATAAAAACGCTCCGTGTAAGAGGCGCTCCACTTTTGGGTGCAGCGGCAGGTTTTGGTGTCGCATTGGCAGCTTACCATTCAAAAGCTAAAAACAGAGAAAACCTGCTTTCTGAACTTGAAGATGCGGGGGCGATCATTAAGCGTCAGCGTCCTACTGCAGTGAACTTATTTTGGGGCGTAGATCGTGTTTTGAGCAAAGCCCGAAGCGCAGGGGGCAGCGTTGAAGCGGTTAAGCAGGTGGCTATTTTGGAAGCGCAAAAAATAGCTGACGAAGACGCCGCTCAGAACCGCGCCATCGGCAAAAACGGCTCTGTGCTCATAGAAGACGGGGACACCATTTTGACTCATTGCAACGCAGGCGAGTTGGCAACCGTAGAGTACGGAACAGCACTTGGCGTTATCCGCGCAGCATGGGAAGAAGGCAAGAAAATCAGTGTCATCGCCGACGAAACCCGGCCGCTACTTCAGGGTGCACGACTAACAGCGTACGAGCTAATGCGTGACGGGATCCCTGTGACTTTGATAACCGATGACATGGCGGGCTACGTTATGAGTAAAGGTCTCGTTGACAAGGTTATCGTGGGTTCCGACCGCATTGTCCAAGACGGCGTCGTCAACAAGATCGGCACTTACTCAGTAGCGGTGCTCGCGCATGAACACGGGATACCGTTTTATGTTGCGGCGCCAAAATCCACGTTCGACCTCGCGCACAAGGCATCGGACGTGGTTATTGAAGAGCGAAAACCCGAAGAAGTCACCCATATCGGCTCAGTTCAAATCGCGCCTGATGGCGTCAAAGTAATGAACCCAGCCTTCGACATCACACCGCTGAAGTACGTCTCGGCGATAATATGCGAAACCCAAATTTACTACAGCAAAGACTTTGGCTCATTCAAAAAAATGGCGTTGATCGAGTGACAGCATTCCGTGTCAACTACTCTTCCAATTAAACTGGGGGAGCATGTTGTGGTTTCTTTCTGCCTATCTTGGTCTGTATCTCAGGACAGCGGCAAAACCGCCTAAAGCTGATAACTTCGCTTTTTCTTCTGACTCGGTGGATATCACTTCAACAGTTGCGTTTGTCTGTGAAGCCAAATCTTCCAAGACATCTACTATGTCTTTCTCCTCAACCTCATATTCAAGTGCGCTGCATTTTTTACAAGGGCTCGATAGTATTTCTTGAACGATTTGAGTTTTCTCAGCTTTGTGTGCAATCTTTGCCTTTGTCTGTCCGCATTTTTTACAGATTGCAACAATTTCAGTCATTTGTGTGGAGTCTGCCACCAATGCGACTTCAACTTCACCTTTCTCAAGTGCATTCAACACTGAATCTAATCCGTAAGTGGCCAAACCGTTTTCCTTGTTCATCTCTGCCAGAAGACGATGCATAACCATTTTCTCTTCGGGCGCACACATGTTCTTGATTGTCTCAGATGATTTGTCAAGAACCTCTCTCACGCCTTCTTTGCCGGCGGACTGCGTATCAACTACGGCTATAAGGGCATTTTTCAGCTCGTAGTGAAGGTAATCACCAGCTATGAAAGCTTGTTTTGTCGGGCCAGGCCCTCCGATTACTAACGCGGTAACTTTGTGGTTCTCGAGAAAATCCGTTACCGCATGCTCCGCGATCCGATGGAAAAAGTAGGTAACGGCCATGTCTCGTTCTCGCTCGTACCTTCTCTGGCTTGACCCGCCCTTCCCAGACTTTCCTGGAATCCCTGAAGTGATATTTTCGATAAATTCGAAACGTTCACCATTGAGTAATCCAAAGCTGGCTTCCTTGGAATCCAGCCCGATGAGGCCTACAACTTTTTGGTTTCTAAGCATCTCCCTTAGCGGCTCTAAATCAAAATTGTTTTCAACCACGTAAAGATAAGCAGTGATCGGCTCAGGTGGAAGGAGTTCTTCAACGTTCAAAGATTCGCTTGCCGAATCGTTAGCGGCGAAAGATCCCGCAAAAAGTGCGAGCCCATTTTCTGGGATTTCTTTTTGCAGCTTGATGCGTTGAATTACATTTTTGAGGGCATCTTGACGGCGTTCCCAAATGCCTCTGAGGCTTTCACTTTTTGCATCCGCGGAATCATACTCTGCTTTGAGGGTTGCGACTACTTGATCGATCGGTGTCTTCGGAGGTATATAGAGTGAGATAAATTCCGTTCCCTTTCCCTCCTTCCCTGAAAGCGACGCAACAAGTTTTCTAAGCTTGTGCTGCTTCACGGATTTAGAAGTAGCCAACTGGCAACCATGAAAATGCGTTATTCTTTCAGAAACCAATTCAACACCTTAACATTCAGCTACGGCTCAAACTAATTTATCAGTTTCCCAGAATTGGGGCAAAAAACGGGTTTTAGCAAAGCATAATGTTAAAGAGTTAACAACTCCAAAATGAAGTCTATTGCGGTTGATCTACTAATGACTGAGAACAAGAAATCTGCTTCTCCCGAATTTCGAACAAATGGCATCCTTGCGAAAAAAGGCGTAGTCGTAGCCGAACAAAGCAACATTGATGCGTTGACTTCACGGGGTTACGGCACGCTGGAGGACAAAGTTTTCACGCTATCTTTCTTTGAGGCGCTATTCCTTGCGGACAAGGGGATGCTGGAAGTCAAAAACGATAAAGGCAAAAAGGTGGATTTCAAAAGTCTCCTGCGCTGCTATGAAACCGTTAACGAGAACGCTTGGGTCAGCTACATCGTTTATCGCGACCTGCGAAGCCGAGGTTACGTTGCGCGGGAAGGTTTTGGCGGCGGCATTGATTTTCGGGTTTACGAACGTGGAGCTTACGGCAAAGACACGGCGCCTTACCTTGTTCTCAGCATACAGGAAGGGAAACCATTAGGTATAGATCAGATGGCAGATGCGCTGCGGCAATGCCAAAGCCAAAAGAAAGAGATGGTCCTCGCTGTCATGAATCGCCGAGGCGAAATCGTCTACTACTCCGTCTCACAAATGGCCTTCAAATAAGCAGGCGAAACAGATGGCAAACCAACCTTACAATTGGAACGCTCAAGACTACGCAAAAAACTCAGCAAACCAGTTCCAATGGGCAAAGGAGCTAATCCCGAAACTAAAACTTCGAGGAAACGAAGCACTGTTGGACATTGGCTGCGGAGACGGGAAAATCACGGCGGAAGTTGCAGGGTGCCTTCCAGAAGGAAGGGCTGTTGGCGTTGACAGTTCAGAAAAAATGATAAACTTGGCAAGAAGCTCTTTTCCAATGAAGGACTTCCCGAACTTGTCCTTTCAAGTTATGGATGCGAGAAAGCTGACTTTCCAAGAGGAGTTTGGCGTGGCGTTTTCGAATGCTGCTCTTCACTGGATTGTTGATCAAAAAGCAGTACTCGCGGGTGTTCAAAGATGCCTAAAACCAGGCGGCAGATTGCTGTTTCAGATGGCAGGCAAAGGCAACGCCAAAGACGTTCTAAACATCATAAACGAGCTTGTGGATATGGACCCGTGGAAAAGCTTCTTTAGCAAAATGGCTTTTCCGTACGGTTTCTTCGACCCCGAAGAGTACAATGCATTCCTGCAAGAAGCTGGCTTAGTCGCTGGACGGGTTGAGCTCTTTCCTAAAGACATGAAGCATAACGGTGCAGAAGGCTTAGCTGGGTGGGTACGGACAACATGGCTACCCTTCACCGACAAACTTCCCTCCGAACTTAAGCCAAAATTCGTAGAGCTAATAGTTAAACGCTATCTAAAGGAGCACCCGGCAGATGCTGAGGGCACAGTTCATGTTGGAATGATGCGCCTAGAAGTAGAAGCATGCAAGCCTTAAGATATTGATTTGGTTACTTTAAAGAATTTAGCGTTTCGGTTAACATTCGAAACGGTTTTTTCAGAATTCCAAAAGGAAGCACAAAATTCGACACTTACAGGCAGCAAATGTTGGGATCAAAGCGTTGTTTTCGCAACGCGGGTCCCTAAAAAAGTAAAATTAACATCAAGGGTTGGGGTTACTCGTCTAACTAAGGTTGTTTTCTCGCGCAATAAATTTCCTTAAACTTCGAAGTACAAAAAAACCATCAAAAACCCCTTTATCGAAAGGTTCTGGTACATGTTAAACGGGAATAATGTTCCCTTAAAAAGGAAAACGTTTGACCGGGTCAACATTGGAAGGACACGGAGGCTACTTAGCCCAATTTGAGAACCTTGCGCGTCAAGACCAAAATGTGCTTTGACCTACCAAACACACTTTCCCTATTTTTTATCTTTACTATTTCGGGACCTTTTATTGTTTGAGGTTTGACTATGTACTATTCCCAAGAAGCAAATCAAGACCTATTAAGTAAAAACAAAAGGTGCCTTAGTTAACTTTTTTTTTATTCTTTTAACGTTAACTTTTAAAACGCGTTAGCAGTCTTATGAACAGGTGCATTTTCGTTTGCTGAGGCAAATGGCTTGATGACTCTCAAAAAGATGTGGAAAAACAATTACTTCAAAACACTAGTTGCCGTCATCCTTATCGTGGCAATAGTTTTAGGTTTCTTTTTAGGCTCGCAACTAGTTCTCCACACAAATTCTCCAACCTTGGTAGTTATAAGTCAAAGCATGTTCATACCCACTGATGGCAACTATTACACAGGACAGAACACAAAGACCGGAGAGATCCTTCCAACGGCACATAACCTTTGGATAAGCCTCACTCATCCTTTCTCAAGAACCTTAGACGTCGGAGACATCGTAATCATAGAGGGGGTAAACCCTAAAGATTTAAACGTCAATTACCCAAATAGCGACATAATTATATTTCACAGTCCAGTTAATGGCGAATTAATTGTTCACCGAATAATCAAAGAAGAAACCATTAACGGTACAATATACTTTCAAACCAAAGGCGACGGAAACGGCAACCCCTGGCCCCAAACACCAACTTCAGGCCAAGACCAGTGGGACTTCAGTAACCCACCGGGAGTGCCTCAAAATCTCGTTGTTGGCAAAGTGATTATGCGTATTCCCTATTTTGGTTGGATAACAATGATCATGCAGGAAAGCTCATGGGGCTTGCCGATAGTAATTGCGCTCATAATGTTGCTTGTAATTGTGGAATTCATAATTCCTATTCTGAGAGAAAAAACGCCAAAACAAGAAAAACCGAAGCAATAACTCTTGTTTGCATTGCCCATCTTTGCCACAGTGTAGTAAATATTACTTACTGTTAGAGACAAAAGGCCGATTCGTCAAAGTTCCTTGACTAACCTTTTAGCTTTCGAGCTATTTCTAACCCATTCAGTTTTAAGGTTTTGCCCTTTTGCTTTTTTGCCATCACAAGCGCTGGAAAAGGTTTACTTACTTACCTAACTCTCTTGCTCCAAGATAAATAAGCACAAATCCAAGAGTTCCGAATGTTACGGCAATCACACTTGCGAACCATATCGGCACACTATTTACAATGAAGTTAGGAAAGCTTCCATAATATTCCGAAGTACCAAAAAAGCTGCTGAATATTATAACGCCGAATCCTAAAAGCAGTGAGGCGATTCCTAAAATTAGTATTATTTTACCAAAACCTTTCTTATTCAAAGGTCAAATCCCTATCTGTTGTAATCAATAATACCTTTATGCATTCAATTTTTAAGGTTTGCCATCGCTTGCTATTTCCAAAGTGAACAGACCTAAAACTTTTTGAAGCCCAAAGTAACCATGAGAACCCCGATTACCATGAAGGCAATTGCAGTTACTGCTTCTAGATGCCAATTTGTGGTAATGGCAGTCGGTTCGGACGTAACGTTATGTACTAATCCTATTCCAGAAAAAACTCCTAAAACCAATCCTACTATGAACAACAATATTCCAATGCCCGTAAGTATGCTGTTCATGACACGTTATCTGCGCTCTATGACGTTTTAAGTTTGTTATGTGCTTCTTATTTACTCAAGTTAGTG
Organism: Bathyarchaeia archaeon; assembly: GCA_049514075.1. GTDB lineage: Archaea > Thermoproteota > Bathyarchaeia > Bathyarchaeales > Bathycorpusculaceae > Bathycorpusculum. The sequence continues at coordinate 8,207 of JBEKVK010000038.1, forward strand.
GTTTTTCGATGCCTTCTGTAATATAGTATGGCAAGAGCTAACAGCAAAAGGACCAAAACTACGACAAAGATTAATTGATTTTGGTAACTCGTCATAATGGACGACGGGTCACCTGACGGTACTACTGTAAAAGTTGCTGAAATGGTTGTTGCGCCTTTGATGTTTTGAACTGTAAAAGAGTAAGGACTAATTAGATTGACTCCAGCCCGCAATGCAGATGTGCCATTCATTAGGACCTGATTGATTGCATATCCTTTGTCGGGTGTTACAGTGAAAACTTGGCTACTACCATAGCTGATGCTAAAAACGCCGTTAGGTGAAATTGTGCCGTCAACACCGGCAGAAGCATTTACAATAGGGTTGCTGTTCGCTATTTCGTTTTTACTGCTTTGTGCTGCCCCAAAATGAACAGTTGCGGCTAAAGTTATAGAAATAACAATTAAAGCCAGTACACCGAATGCTGACTTGTGCAAAGTCCCATCTGCAATTGAATTAGATGGCTTTAGCTGCTTTTAAAATTTTTTACCTTTTGTACTGAGTGCGTAAGATAGTGTGACAATGGTAATTGAACCAAACCTACGCATTTCGGCAACGCGTCTCGAGGTCTAAAAAAATGACCATTTTTCTTAAAAACTAAGGCTATTGCCGTTATAGTTCCAAAGACCACTAGATTTGAAGCTTCTTGACCAAACCTTAGGTACACAGGTACCTATTAGGCGTTACCGCGGTCACTCAAGTTACTGATTTTCGCTGCCTTCTATAAATTGACAGAACAACACTTAAGGCAACAACTATCGCTATGAGTACAATTATTAGGATTTGTTCGTCAACGGTTAATATGGTTGGAGCCGGTGTTGGACTTTGTAAAGATGTCGGTAAAGGACTTTGTGACGGCAAAGGCAAAAACGGCGCAGTTTTTATCAAGTAAATAAAACCCTCAATTCCTCCGTTCAACAGAGAGTCTGCAATGCCCAGACTTGCAAGTGATCCATCTGATGTTTCAATAAGGGAAAATATTTTGAATGGAAAAGTAATCGTGCCATTATAATAATTCGCGGGACCTGAATATGTTATGTTCTCAATCCATTGTGTATTGTTATTTGAATCGGTTTTCACAAGGGTGGGAAAAGAGGCATCCGTGGGGAAAGAGGTTACATCTGCTGGTTTAAAGTAAGCATACCCGTCATCGCTGGTTTGAATACTTGATGAGACAGCGGCTAAGTTTAAAACCGTACTTGTATTTTCGTACCATTGAATATCTCCTTTTGAATTCAATTTTATGAGTGTCGCATTATACAGGTAGGTTGTGCCGTATGTGCTCCAGTCTCCTGCTATTTCATATCCGCCGTCGCTGGTTTGAATGAGGTTCGAGGCTGTAAACGACTTAATAGTTTTTGTCCATTGAATGTCGCCTGAAGAATTAAGCTTGTAGAGAGTTGAAGGGAAAAAAGTGGTTTGGAACGAATTGCCGCAATCTAAAAAAGCGTATCCACCGTCACTCGTTTGAATCAAGTTAGAAACTTGTACCGTAAATTCTCCCCCGTATATTTTTTGCCATTGGGTGGCGGGAGGAGAAGTGGTGCTTGAGGTTTGGGCTGAAACTAAAGTAGGTTGAAGAATGGTTAAGGACATTATGAAAACAACTACAAGAAATGAAGCGAAACTCGTACCTAAACTACGCATGATTACAATAAAGAAAAAGAAATCGATAAAAGGCTATTCGTAAAACTTCCTTGACTAAGATAAGTCAACGTTTCTTGACTAAGAAATTAAACTGTTTCTAAGCGTTGCAGTAAAAATTTGAAATAAAATAGTTGGATTACTTTACTATTCATAGCCCAAATAGAAATAAATTAATAAGATACATAATCGCAAAAAACCACAGTAGCAATTCATTGTGAAGGCGTGCGCGTGTCAAGAGCTAAAATAGCCTTAACATTAATCCTTGTTGCTGTCATAATCCTTTCCGCGTTAGTTTACTCTTCAGCTACCGAACACTTTTGGTTCTCACGAACCTTGACCGTAAAGCAAGAGAATACAGGAATAAGCAGCTACTACCAACCGGTGTTCGAGTTCAATCTTACCGATTCCGGCAATTACCTAGGCGACTTTTACTTTAGAATGGAAGCGAGCCTCCCTAATCAAACTTCGAATACTGTATACGTTGATTTTCTGCATTCTGGCAATACAAAGCTGGACTCAATAGATTTTCGCTTTTCTTCACCAGAAGTGACAAGTCTATATCTTGACATGGGCGATCCGGTTTCAGTTGCATACACTTCATCAAGAAATGTCAATTCCTTTTCAGTTAAAGCTGATTTTGGTGAACTAGGTACTTTGCAAGGTGCAAATGTTTACCAGTTCATTTTGAATGACAACGGCGCTAAATCCAGTAACTTGTATTTTACAGCAGACATTTCGATGCATTACATGACCCCCTTACAGTTGACATCCCTAAAAGCTCAAGTCACTATCAACACAGTCATTCCGGTTAATTGAAAGCTATCTTTTTAGAGAAGAAGTCAAAACGCACAAACCCTGGTGTACTAGCTATTCAAGCCAAGACATTCTGGGAAGAGTTCAGTTTTTGCTTTCTCTTATTTTTCTAATCAACCACGCTAAAGATTCCCAGTGAAGTTGCGATGAGTATTATCAAAACTGCAACTAACATGAGAGCTTGGAATAGTATATTTTAAGTAGATTCGGTTTTTGGGGTGGCAATAGCTATAGTTGAAGGTGTTCAAGTGTTTGATAATCTGAAGGTACAGTGTCGTTTAACTATACTTATAAACGCAGATAAAGTTGCAACACACGCACGCTCTTAAAGTCAAGCCCCTTTATAGTAACCATCAATCGTTTGGATGATAGAAAATGGGATTAAGCTCCATTATGGTGCGGCTACTTAGAGCACAACCATTTGAAATGCAAGCACTTGACACATTAGCAGAGAGTATGAAAGCAACTTCAATCCTCAAGAAAGATAGTTTCCACCGCTATTATAAATCGAGTATTCTTCCCATTCCTTGCTTAGCCTACTCTGACGCGCTTGTCTTTAACTCCAATTATTACCAAGTGCTTTCGCCTGATGAGGTTCTTGCCGTTGGCGCACACGAGTTTAATCACATAGCAAAAAAGCATGTTGCAAAGAGGTTACCTCGAACAGTTCTTCCCGCTGCAGCGCTCGCTGTTGTGATAGGGTACCTGTTTTTTATTAACTCTGCCACATTTCTGGTCAATGCATCAGCAGCGGTTCTGTCTTTCTTTTTCTTTTTGTTTGTTTCGTATTATGTTAACGCGAAATGGTTTAGAAAACAAGAAACTGAATCTGACCTTAGTGCCGTCGAGTTCGTTAATGGAACTGCCATGATATCTGCCCTATCGAGGCTTCTTCCACAAAAAACAAGTTGGCTTTCCAAAATAATTCCTCACACCCATCCAACTATAGAACAAAGAATACATAATATTCAAGCGGCTATGAACACGAAAAACTCATTTAACTTCACTATAACTTTTGGTGACGTCACTTCTAAGCAACAGTTAAACTAATTTGTTAGTGCTCCACCTGCTGAAGATTAAAGGCGAGTATTTCCGACAAGAGATCGGGGCATTTCTTGTAGATAGAGGTTCTCGTATGAAGAGAACAAGGATTATTTAGTTATCTCTTAAGGCGAAAACGGTTGATGTTTTTCATGGAAGCTACAATTGCAATAGCCGATGCAGAAAGAACAATTCCCAATAAGACTTCCACTGTTAAAATGGCAGGCGCAGGATTGGTATCAAAGAAACATCCAACTGAATAGTAAGTGCCATTATACTCCAAATTGCTAACGTGTTGATTCCACACTAATTCATTTAGTTGTGTATCCTGCGGTGACCCAATATGCACTGAATTTTGGGTTGACATTGCTTCAAGAACGTATTTGTCAGGATTTTCCAAGACATAATAACTGCTTGGTTTGTCACTGAGCTTTGACGCATAAATGGTGTACGAAGAATGATAAACAGACTGCAGTTCAATCATGCCGCCCACTGATAGGATTAGCATTAAGGTAAAGAAAACCAAAGCAAGATTTGTTTCAGAGAGTTTTTTGAGCATTATTAACTCAAACTAATGTTGCGCTATTTTTCATATTTAGATATGTGCGTTCAAATTGTGACAAGATTCAAATTCTAAGGGCCAAAATTCTAAGGATGAATACTATCTATGAAATGCAAGAACCGCGGGCGCCTTGTCTGGGTTATTAGCGCAGTTGAAGAAGACACAGTTTTACAAACACAAACAATCCAATCATAGTCTGTATTGTCCATGCCGGAAACCAGAGCCAGTTTAGTTTCATTATAGCTTCACAGCTAAAAAAGGAAGATGTAATGGTTGTCTCCAGTTTAGAGTCCAAGCCCTATCACAGCTATACCTATGAAGGCAAGTATCGCAACAATTATTACGAAGATAATTACTGCCACGACTGCAATCGCAAACGCCATTAGCCAACCACAGTCAAAGAAGTGTTTAATCAGCATAAGCCAAATTATGAACATAATTATAGCTGCGATTAATCCGCCAATTAGAGCGCCAATGATTGCACCTATAACGATTCCGAGAACAACTATCCAGATAGCATGTGTGAACTTCGCTTTTTTGCCTACAAGTGCTCTCCCAACAAGCCAGAGTATTGGTGCGACTATGATTATGCCTACAACGATACTTATCAATAGCCCAATAAGATCCATGCTGTCCCTCCACTTTCTACATATGCGAGATTTTGTCTTATTAAACTACCATTGCGACTGCACGTTTACTTACAGATGGTTTGAGAAAATATGATTACAAAGATTCCAGATAGCTGAAAGAGAAAAAGAAGAGAGTAGATAAAAAATCAAAATGAATGAAAAGAGTAACAGGCAGCTCAGATCGAATTAAAAGAGTTCCTATCTAGGATATTGGGCGAAGTCTGGCGAGTGTAAATTGCGCTGTAAAAGAAAATAGTTGGACTTAAGTTCTTGTATAGTTTCTTTGGACTGATTTAGTTCCCTTTCACATGGATTGCGCGAAGGCTAGATATCGGCTCTTTCCGTGATTTCGGCTCCTTCGAACACAAAAAGCTTGGGTTTGCCCCCTTCTATCCGCACGAAGGTATTATGGATAGGCACGGTTGTAACCCATGAGCCGGTATTTGCGAGGTTCTCGTCCTTGTTCACGAAGGGTCTGTGAGTGTGCCCAAAGACAAGAACTTCATTTGCCTGAACTGTGGAACAGGCCTTCTTTTCTACACCCTT
>JBEKVK010000039.1:0-14920 GCA_049514075.1 Bathyarchaeia archaeon
TCTTGTGCCAGGGGAAGAGACAAAAGATCTCGCCCTTTTGGAACATACTATTTGCCACAAGATCGATGCAGACCTACTCGCAATGCTTCCAAGGCTAAGTGAAGCAGACTGCGCAAGTAGAAAAAAATGGCTAGTCTACCAAAGCGAACTTCATGCAACTAACACCAACAAGACTGATAAAGAAATACTTCAGGAATTATTCGCCAAATCAATTGAATTACCACCAATTTTTGTCAGACATGGCATATTTGCTCTTGGAGATTGTCTATCTGCGACAGCTTTAATGGCCTTACTATTGCTTTTTTCTGAAGAAGAAAATGCACTTGCCAATAGTAGATGGTTAAGAACTACTATGGGTGGATCTGCGGCGAAAATTTCATATACCGTTAAGGAACTGAAGAAATGTGGCCTTGTGATATATTGTCCCTGGCCAGAAGCTAAGGGCAGAGCCAAAGGCAGACAACAAGGTTATGCAGTCTTTCCTTCTGTACGCAAAATACTAAATGGAGACTTGCAAAACCATGCTTTTTTCCTAAGTAATCTTAGGGATGTTGTAGGACCTGTTGTCGAAAAATGCCCGCATTACCTATGGAGGAAATATCTCTTTGAAACGAGCAATTAGCGACTTAAATTAACAAACAGCGTTTGCAACGGAAGATTGTATAAATTAGGAAGTGGGAGGCACACGGGTGGAGCTGAGGATTGGAATTGGACGCAACTAACATTAAACTGAAGGTGAAGATGCAAATGTTACTGGACAGCTTCAACATTCCTCTAAGTGCAGTGTGGCGTCCTGACCCAGAAGCAAAATGTCACGGAGAAATAGCGAATAGTTGCATCATAATCTATGATGTGGATGAAAGAGAAGTATGGGACACGTTTATCCATGAAATAATTGAAGAGAAACTAAAAGAAGTCACCAATGTTTATTGAGAAACAGTCAATTCACTGCTTGAAGTAATCCAAAAAGTAGCTTACACCGAGAAAGAATCCTTCATAGAGTCTATTCCTTCTCTGATCGGCGCTGTCCAAAACGCCAAATCAAGCTACCAAAACAAAAGATCACAAATAGGCAAGATACAGCCATTAAAGAGTCCCACGGTCTGATACCGATCAGATCTACTCGTATAGTCGCGTCAATACGAAACGGTCATCGGATGTTTCTCTTGGAAGTTCCCACTTTTCTTTAAGAAGCTGTATTAAGTCTTTTTCTCCTTTAACTATCCTGATTTCTTTATCTCTAACATTCACTGGACTCGCCTGGGTTCGTTGATTAAGTTCTTGAGTTTGGTTTTTGGTTGTTTCTACGTTTAGTTTTCTTATCTCGTCGAGTGCTTCATCTATGTGTTTGTGTCTTTCGAGGGCATCTTCGGTCTTCTTGATTTTTTCATCGGAGTAGCCGTAGATTCGTGCTGCATCAAGCATTTTCTTGGATCTTCGGATAGGCCGCGCTCCGGAAAGAAGTTGACTTTGGCGTACTTGGGCCTTAGTTGTTCAACTTTAGTTTTATCATGGTACGTATCCATGGTTCCGAGGAGTATTTGCCCCATTAGAAACTCTTGGTCTTTGAGGTCTAATTCCGCTTTTCGTAGTGCTGACTCGAAGGCTTTTCTTAAGCAGTGCGGGTAAACGTTTTTCCAATTGGGTACTCCAGATGTTTCTTAACCTACCTAAACAACTTGTTGTTTGTGGAGAAAGGAGAGCTTCTCACTTGAGAAAAATCCCATTGAGGTTAGACGCATGTATGTGGATATCTCTGAAGAAATCTTTGAAGCAATATTAGACAGCTAAGATGGCGACTGCATTATTGAAGCCCAAGTTCTTAAAAGCATGAAACCTAGTGGCTTGTAATGCTTGATTTTATCGAATATGTAGCCAGAAAATATTCCGGTCAGTAAATAACGTGGCAGAAAGCAGGAACTTCTCTAATATGGTAGACGCACCTAGGCTTGTGTTGATAACAAACGGTTTGAAGTTCTAATTTAGTTTGTTGGCTATTTTTTTTCGAGCTATTTCTCTTCTTCACCGCTTTACAATCCTGCCGGTCTGCAACCGGTAACAGTGAAGAGCAAAACATAGATCAAAGCGTTTATGATGATAACCCGAAGAAACCCAAGAATCAACAAACTCAGAAGAAGACTAACCCTATTAAGTGAGAAATGAAGATCTATCGTAACCTCAAGTTTATTTAGACGTAAGAAGTTTAGTAAGTAGAAAAGTGAAGTGCAGAAACATGGACCAAAATATCAAAAAAAGCGCAATTTGTGACTCAATAGAAATGCAAATTAAAGTATTTGTTACATCCCAACTTTGAGACGACGATAAGTCTGATAATCAACATATTCAATGAAGGGGTTTTCAGCTTGGAATCTTACGTTGGCTTTCTGCTGTTTTCGCTTGTCGATAAGTTGGCTTGTGGTTCGAAGCAGGTACGCGTCGCTTCCAGCGCCGGAACCGTAACTGCCGACCAAAATCAGTTCTTCGGGCTTGGCGACATCAAGTACCGCGGCTAAACTCAGAGGCACACAGCCCGAGTACGTGTTGCCGAACTTGTTAATCATAATCCCAGGAAGATACTGTTCTTCCTTAAAACCGAGTTCCTTGGCTATTCTGACAGGGAACTGAGGGTTAGGCTGATGGGCAACAAAGTAGCCAATGTCGCTTGCTTTAAGCTTGAGGCGTTCCATAAGTTTGCTCGTTGCTTTGCGGACGTGTTTGAAGTACGCTGGGTCTCCCGTGAATCTTCCGCCATGCATCGGGAAAGGCTCGCCGTCTCTGCGCCAGAAATCAGGAGTGTCAGAGGTGCAGGAGTACCATGCTTCCATTTGGGCGATTACATCGTTTTTCCCGAAAATGAATGCTGCGCCGCCGTAACCGACAAACGTATCGAGTTCACCGCCGGGGCAGCCTCTTGGCGCTGCCTGAGAGTTATCTGCACCAATAGCCATAGCGTATTTTATGCCTGAACGCGGGTAACTGACGAGGGCGCAAGCATCTTTGAACATGCTTGTAGCTGCTTTACATGCAAACTCCGTGTCAACTGCGTCAACGCCTTGTATGTCGCCATCTTCTTCGCCGAGCTTAAGCACTTGAGCTACTTTGGACGCGATAGGCTTAACTGAGTAAGGATTGGATTCTGAGCCAACGTAAACTTTGCCGACTAAGCTATTGTCGACGCCTGAATGAATCAAGGCAAGTTTTCCCGCTTCCACGGCTGCCGTCACAGAGTCTTCGTCAACAAATGGAACAGCGCGTTCTAACCCTGCTTCTTTTATTCGGAACCTTGAAGCATAAACTCCGTAGCCGACAACTCCTGGTAATTCATACTCTTTGTTGGGTGCGGTTATGCGGTATTCTTGGTGCGGGTAGTACTCGTCAGCTAAAGTGAACGCCAATGAAATGGTTGGGACAACTTCGCTTTTTCCAACCGAGTAGCGCCTGCGGAAACGGGGAACAACTTCTCTTCCCTCAAGGCTTGCTAAATCAATATCTTTGCCGTCCGCTATTATTTGATCAGTTATTCTTCCAGGCACACGGATTTTGCCGTTGTGAAAAGAAATTATCCCATAAACAAAGTTTTGGAATTTCATAAACTTGTTTGTGGGTTCATTGATGAATGTGCATAACTCAAGTTTTCCTTTATCGTAAAATAGGTCGATGCTATCCATCTTTCCATAGCTCTTTCTGCCGCAGTTGCTGCAGTAATCTCTGACTTCAAAGTATTCTTTACCACAGCTCTGGCATTGACTCGCACGTAACCTGTCACCTAAATAAGAAACCCGTCGCTCTATTGGTTCACTGCTCAATCTTTCTTCTCTCCTAAGATAGTTACGTAAGCCTTCGTTCCGAAGCCTTCAAACTCTGACACGCAACCTGTTTTCGGTGAACCATTAACAAAACTTACTTGCCTCGCCTCTGCTTGACCTTTCAATTGGCGGTAAATCTCAAAAATCTGTGCCCCACCTGTTGCTCCAACTGGGTTTCCATCTGCTTTTAAGCCACCGTCAGTGTTAACGAAAAGATGCTTGCCGTTTACTTCGTAAAAGTTCTTGTTGTTTTGGTAGCTTTCATGGATGTTTTTCCAAGCCGTTCCTGGCTCGATGAAGCCTAAGTCCTCGAGAGAAACAAGCTCCATCATCGTTGACTGGTCATTTACTTCGATAACTTGAATGTCGGAAATGGCTGTCCCTGCCATTTGAACTGCTTTTTTCATGGCGAGTTCAGCAGCCACGAAATGAGCCAAATCATCCCTCGCCGTGTAGTTCAAGTAGTCTGTTGCTGAACTGCAGGCTAAAACGTAAATCGGTTTGTCGCATCGTTTTTTGGCTGCGACTTCGCTGGTCAGAATCAACGCAGATGCGCCATCAGAAATCGGTGCGAAATCGTACATGCCTAACGGTTTATGCGCGGTTTTCCTTGCGTTCAAGACTTGATCCACCGTGATCGGTCTATGGTACTGCGCATACTTGTTTTTGGTTGCATTTGCATGGTTCTTAACTGAAACTTGCGCTAAGGCAACATTGAGTTTTTCGAGGTTTTCACCTGTTATGTGATGCTTCTTTATGTAGGCTCGCAGCAGCAGTTCATGGTTTGCTTCCGGGGTGCCGCCGGCAAAGTAGCTCCATGGATCTTCCAAAAGCATTAGGTCGTCCCGTATTTTATCCCAGCGGTCAGTCATTTTTTCTATGCCACCGACGAGAACAGTGTTGTAAACTCCAGCTTGAATAGCGTGGCAGGCGGTTAAAAGGGCGGCGCTGAAAGACCGAGTAACCTCCATTGGAACGTGCAACTCGGTAAGTTCCGAAAGGAAGCCTTCTTCCAAGCCCAGCTTATTTGTTATTGGGAGAAAGCAGTCTGACATGTAGCAGGCTTCAAGATCTTTGCGTTCTAAACTGCATTCGTTTGAAGCGGCAAGCCAAGCTTCCTCAATAAGTTTCTCGGGTTCTTTGCCATAATGTTCCCCGAACTTGGTTCTGCCAACAGCAACGATTGTCGGACGATTCTGCAATATGAAGCCTTCCCTTTACTGTAGCACTTAACCTTTTCTAAAAAGGCTTTTAAGTGTTTGCCATATTTCGCATTATAATTGCCTGAAAAGGCGATTACTTAATGTATCGAGCAACAAAACTGCATTGGAAGGTGATTGCTTGGGGAAAGTAAGAATCTGTTTACTAGTCTTCAAGAAAGAATGAAAGGCGACTTTTGCAGATGTGAAAAATCAAAAATGCCGACAAAGTCATACCTTAATGCGAGCAAAACGTAACAGCTACTGAAGCGAACACAAAAAAAGAGGGCGAGCCAAAAACAAAAGAAAGCATATGCAGCCTAGTCAGAGCCCGATTGGCTTATCTCGTTTATAGTCAACTGGCGCTTGAGAGTTTTAACCAAGTTCAACAAGTTACGACTTATTTCAACTGGGTAAACAGGTGCACCTGTCAAAGCTTTGTACTGGTCTGGTAACTTGGACAAGCTTGTAGCCGCATCTGTTCGAATCTGCCTCAGCGATGGAAGGGGACGAGTTAATTTGCCTTTTTCCATCACTTTAACAAGCAGCGGTTGCGAATCTACTTTTTCATCTTCCAAAGCAATTGTGTCCTTTTCGATTTTTCCCTCGGCGTCGATGAAGCGGTAAACCTGCTTTCTTCCTGGAAGCGTGATTTTGTCCTTGCTTAGCTTCATAATGGGCGTGAAGGTGCCATCAGCCTTCATAGTTTCGCATAGCTTGTAAATCACATCAAGGTAGGGCCTGTCTGCTGAAGTGCCCATTTTTGTCCCAACTCCAAAAGAATCGATACAAGCCCCTTTGCCCAGTAACTCTTCGATTTTGAATTCGTCTAAATCGCCGCTGGCGAAGATTTTCACGTAGTTCAAACCTTGATCGTCGAGGAACTTTCGAATTCTTTTGCTGTCTTTAGCTAAGTCTCCGCTATCCAAGCGAACGCCGCCCAGCTTGTAGCCTTTTGCCTCAAGTTCTTTTGCTATGACGGCTGCCTTTTCGGCACCTGAAAAATCATCGTAGGTATCTATTAGAAGCGTGGACTTGTCAGGAAAAGTTAGTGTGAAGGCTCGGAATGCGTCGATCTCCTTGGGGTAGGACATAATGAAGGAATGCGCCATGGTTCCGAAGACTGGAATGTCGTAAACCTGTCCAGCCAAAACATTGCTTGTACCCTCGCAGCCTGCAATGTAGCTGCTTCGCGCCACTTTCATTCCAGCGTCAACGCCAGGCTCTCTTCTCAGCCCAAACTCGATTATCGGCTTGCCTTTGGCTGCATACACTACGCGCGAGGCTTTGGTGGCTATCATGGTTTGCAAGTTGATTGTGTTGAGCAGGAAAGTCTCAACCAACTGAGCTTCGATTATAGGCGCAGTAACTCGGACTAAGGGTTCGTCGGGAAAAGCCAGTGAACCTTCCGGGATAGCCCACACTTCTCCAGTAAACTTAAAACCCCTCAGGTATTCCAGAAAATCCCTGTGGAAACCCCGCGCCTTAAGGTATTCCAAATGCGCATTGTTGAACGTGATGTTTTGTAGGTACTGGAGGCATTGCTCTAAGCCTGCGAAAAGGAAGTAGGAGCGGTTTTCAGGCAGTCGTCTAATGAACAGGTCAAAAGTGGCTTGCTCAAAGTTTTTGTTGTCAAAGTAGCTTGCGCACATGGTTAACTCGTAAAAATCCGTGAATAAACTCATGTTTTCCTCTTTGAGAAAGTTAAGAAATGAATGCATGCGTTATTAGAGAATGCGTTTGTGATTTAATTCTTTCTAGTTGACCGTTCTTTTGAGGGCTTACCTGTCAGGCAATTTTGCGCTTGCACCGTTGGTGTTCTAACAAGTAGATTTAAATCCACTTCAAACTATGAAACCGTGATACTCCATGTCCCTGATGTATCCGGTTAAAAGAGTATTCCGCAACTGGAAACTTTTCACCGCGTTCCTGATAGGTTTAGTACTCGCCGCCACGTTTTTCGCGTGCATTGACATAAAAGCAAACATTGCGGGGGAGCAGTCGCTTAACCAGCAACTCAAATCAGTCAACACTGACTTGGAGTTCACCGTGTGGCTGAATTTAACGGATTTCAATCAAGCAGTCAGCAACATCACAAGTATAAACGGCGTTAAAAGCGTCGATACAATCGCAAGGCTAAACACTGTACCCGCCAAAGATTTAGACACTAACTATTCATCATATATGCAGATGGTTTCTTTCCCTGACACGTCACAGATCTACAATGATTGGACAAACAAGCCAGCAGGAGAGATCGGTGAAAACCAAACCTGGGTGATTTCGGGCACACCGATGGCCTCAAAAGTTAAAATTGGAGATAACATAACAACTGAGATATCATTTCCAACTCCCGATCAGGGCAACTGGACTACTATCTACCTGAATTTAACTGTGGCTGGTTTTGCAGATTTAACTGATGCGGGTTACTCGCTTGCTTCTGGCAACAGTTTCTTGTATTATGGTGGCGCTCCTATAGGTTCACAGCAAATTTACGAAACACGCCAGGACTCGATGATACTAGGTTGGAACAGTACTATCCTGAAGTTTTGGTCAACGATGCCAAACAGAACAGTTGACAATACTTTCATGATAAACGTGGATCGCTCCGGCCTTCTCAGCCCCTGGAATGTCCAAGCCTCAGAAAACAACGTAAACACTGTAGCTACAGAAATACAAAACAACGTTCTCTCAAAATACCAAACATTTGGCCAAGTACAAAACAACGTGGATATTGCCTTGAGTAATTTCAATCTTAATTTTGGGAGTACAATTTATGAATTTGTTATCCTTTCAATTCCAATATTCTTCGTCGCATGGTACCTCGGTTCAACAATTTCCGACGTCTCGTTTAACTTGAGAAGACGCGAAATAGGGTTACTATCTACCAAAGGTCTCTCAAGCGGGCAAATACAGCGAATGTTCCTTGGCGAAGCAATAACAGTGGGATGCATAGGCGGAATAGGTGGGGTGATAGGCGGACTAATCTTGAACCAAGTTTTCACAGGTGGATTTAATGCCAGGGCACTCTTTAGCCCCCAAACGTTCAGCCCCTACACGATGATTTTCACAATTGCCTTCGGAGTTGCAATAGGTATAGCATCAATGTTTTGGTCAGCGAGAAAGGCATCTAAACTTCCCACGGTTGAGGCGCTAAGGCAGTACATGGACACTTCAAACCAGCCATACCGCAAAGTTCTGCCATGGGCAGCCACTTTGCTTGGAACCTATAAAATCATTATTCTAATACTAGGAATAAATGTTCCTCTGGCTTTGGCTAACAATGCCTCGGGAGAATTCTACCTTGCAATCCTTCAGACACCAATTAGCCTCTTTGACCAAATCATGACCTTAATTGGGCCTATACTTTTCTTCTGGGGCATCACAAAACTGCTTATCCAAAACTACCCTGTGCTTCAGCGGATGGCTACGCAGTTTTCACGAGTAACAGGTGACTTTGGAAAATTAGCTGCGAAAAACATAATCCGCAACCCAGCACGTGTTGCCGCTATCGCTTTCATTATTGCATTTATCATAGGATACGGCGTCCAGGTATCTGGGCAAACCGCAAGCCAACAAGGCTACCTTATCAGGCAAGTCAAGTATAGTGCCGGCGCGGATGTATCGATCAGCGTCTCAAACGCTTCAGAAGTTCCTGTGATATTGAAGGATATTTTAAGTAATGTTACTGGTGTTAAAAACTACACATTGGTCTGTACGTTGCAGGAACCACAAACCGATACTGTTGTAAAAACCATTGATCCTGATTCGTTCCTAACCACTGCTTACTATGAAAGCGACTGGTTCAGCGGCGCAAGCATGCAGCAAATGTTTACCGAACTCAAAACGGACAACTCCACGATTATCCTTGAAAAACGGGTTGCTGAACAACAAAACCTCAAAGTTGGCGATAGTATAGCTATAGACTTCCCATCTGGCGCAAGAACACTAAAGATCGTAGGTTTCTTCGGACCAGAGATACCTAAAAACGAGCTCCAGCCGACATCAACGATCTCCACTTATCAAGGAGACATTTTCATACCTTACGGAAGCATATATTGGTCATATGTCCCACGGAATCTCTTTAACATGACAGTGGGAAGCGACGCCTATATTGATGAAAGCTTCGACACCTCTATACTGCTGAGTTTGAATTCAGGGGTTAACGGCACGGCGGTAGCTGCCAAAATCCAAAGCCTAAACCTTGATGTTTATGGCGTCACTTCATTTGCTCAACAGTGGCAACAAACGTTAAACTCCCAGGACCAAACAACATTTTACACCCTGCAAGTCCTAGACTTTCAGAATTTAAGCGTTGTATTTGCCTTGCTTTCTGCAACCGTAGGGATGGTTGTTATAGCGGTTGTAAGCTTAAGTGAGCGAAGCCGCGAAGCAACATTGATGAGTGTCAGAGGAGTATCTTACGGTCAGCTCGTATGGATGTTTCTTGCAGAAAACTTGGCAGTCATAACCTTCTCGGTTGTGCTTGGCATAGCGGTTGGGTACATCTTCGACTACGGCATAATAACGGCGGCCAACGTCGGAACCCAACAACTCATTTACCCGCATGTTACTTATCCCACCAGTGCCTTAACAACCATAGCCAGCTACGTAGGGCTAATTTATGCCTCGACGATTGCGGCAATCCTAGTTATGTCCAGAAGATATGTAACTAAACTTGAAAGGATGGTTAGAACCAAATGAGCGGTTTAGACATCAAAATTCGAGACCTAGTAAAGGTTCACCAGACGGGCAAAATAGAAGTTCAAGCATTGCGCGGTTTAAACTTGGATATATCGTCAGGGGAGCTAGTTTCTATTATTGGTCCAAGCGGAAGCGGAAAAACAACTTTACTCAATATCATCGGCGGCTTGGACAAAGCAACCGCAGGCACAGTTCAAGTCGGGGACAAAACAGTAACAACTCTATCCGTCAGCCAACTTGTTGATTTCAGAAGAAAAACGGTGGGGCACATTTTCCAAAACCTCAACTTGATTCCGACGTTAACGTCTCGGGAAAACGTTGAATTCTCAATGATTGCCTCAGGCGCTCCGCGGGCAAAAAGGAACGAACGAGTGCATGAACTGCTTGGCACAGTTGGAATGCTGGATAGGGCAGACCATAAACCTGAGGAGTTAAGCGGCGGAGAGCAGCAGAGGATAGCGATAGCGGCTGCTTTAGCAAATGATGCACCTATCCTCTTAGCGGATGAACCGACTGGAGAGTTAGACACACAAAACGCGAGAATAGTGGTCGAGTATCTTGTCAAGGTAAACCGAGAACTCGGCAAAACCATCTTGATGGTTACTCATGACCCAAGCGTTGCAAGGGCCTCAAGTCGAATACTTCGAATTGAAGACGGTTTGATAAAAACAGCGTTGGCACCCTCAGAGGTCATCGTTAACGAGAAAGCACATTCGTACGTAGACCAGCTTAAGGCGAGAATCGTCGAGATAAACACGGAACTAGACCAATTAGATGCAGACTTCAAAACCGACAAAATCAGCGGCGACGACTACGTCCAAAAAAGGCAAACCCTCAAAAACATAAAGGACAGCCTCAAAGAAGAACTCTCAAGAATGGGCTTCATTCCCTAATTGCGGCAAACTACGCTTTGATGATGGATTATTTTCTTTCTTTTCCCGGCTCAAACTTTCAAGCTGATTCCGGAAGGCTAATTATAAGCCGAGCGCCAAGTAAATCACGCCGCTAGCAATCGCTATTGCCCCTAGCGCAGCCGTCAGGTACGTGATTTTTTGTTTTCCAGCGAATTTGATTAAAAAATCGATGAGAAAAATGCTGATTATGAATGATGTTATGATTGCTGCAACTAAGCCAGTTACTCCACCTATCGCGGCTACGGAAGCAGAAACATTCGATTCACTGGCGACCAAAGTTAACCCGAAAGCGCCCAAGGCGGCGAAGATCCCCGCTGTGAAGGACAATCTAAACGCTTCGTCGGGTTCAATGCCCAGGAGAAGCATAGCGCTGGTTGTGATTCCTGACCTGCTGACACCTGGCAACGCCGATATGCCTTGAGTAATCCCAACGATAATGTAATCTTTAATTGTAAGATTTTCCAATTTTCTGGCTGTTACGCCTTTTGCGAGCCTCTTCCTAGAGTATCTTATGAGCACCGCGTCGCCTATGAGAACCAAGCCAATTATGAGCATGGGTACGCCCACGGCGATTCCTTTTATCGAATCTGCAATAAGATAAAGAGGCGCGGCAATTACCGCTGTAATCGCTGTGACGATGAGAAGGTAGATGAAAAGTTTGCGTTTCATCTGGTCTTTCGAGCCTGCAAGCACTTGCACCAGCTTAAGCAAGTCTTTCCTGAAGTAGATAATCGCAGCCGCCAATGTTCCTATCTCCATAAACAAGCCGAGGGTGAAACGCCCTGTATGATCCCGATTATTATGGAGTAGAGAAGCTGGATAACAGTCATGGCGGTTCAGCTTAGAAATTTAGGAAAGGTGCCATGTGCAATAAAAGTTTTAGGGTAAACTATGCTCTGTTGGGCCTATTGGGAAAGCTTTTATCAGCAAGAAGACTTTGGGACAATGGACCTGACTTTCGTTCCTTGAAGTGAGCTTAAATTTGAAGCTGAAACCGAAACATTTTGTCGGTTTTGGTCACCGGCTCTCTCGATTGTATCAACAAACTGTATCAACAAAGTGTATATACATTTGACCGACCGGTCGGCTTGTACACACACAAGAGGGAGGGGGGGCCTTCATGGCAAATCAACTTGACATCAATTTAATGCCTTTTTTAGAGCATCGGGAACAATCCGAGCAGTCCAATTATTCCTCCTGCAACCACTATTAGTGCCGCTATCAAGAAGGCAATCTTCTCGAATTTTTTGTACTGGTTCCCATTCATGACTTCCTTCTTTGTCACAAGCCGGCCCAAAAAATACAACGAGGGTATCAGCACAATTGGGAATATGAACATCATATTGAGCATTAGCTGGATGTAACCGCTCACGACAGTCACGATGACCAGCGCGGGAACGGCTTCTAAAACGTAGATCTCAAGGAAGTTAACCCTTGATTTGGGTCCAGATGCACGTCCCGTTGCCTCCAAGACTCCCCACGCTGAACCCAGCGAAACCACCACTAGAGCTAGGAATCCTGCGAAGATGAATCCTAACCCCATTATCGGTTTAGCGTAAGTGCCAAATACCGGCAAGGCTTTGGTCAACTCGCTGACGTTTATCAACTTGTCTCCGCTGAAAACGTTTAGCCCAACCACAACAAGTATAATCATGAGGATTTCAGAAACCACAGCACCGATTAAAGTTTCCAAACGCTCGTTCTTAAGGTCTTTAACTTCTTTGTGTCTTCGGGAATCTGCTCCTGAATGGAAATACAGCATCCACGGCATTATGACAGCGCCAACGCTGGCCGCAAGTAAATACGCGAAAGACGGATTCCCATAAGGCTGAAAGGGGGAAAGGCCCAGCGAAACAAACGAGCCAAAGTTGAAGTGGAACACCAACGTTGAACTGACGATTGCAATCATCAGCAGGAAGCTGACGGGTATTAGCACCTTCTCAGCTTGATGATACTGGCGCCCGAAAACTATCAGTGAGTGAATCGCGAAGACGATGATTAGACCTAAGATTACTGGGAACCCTATGAGGCTGAAGCCAATAGCGATTCCAGCGTACTGGGCAATGTACTCCAAAAAATCGCTCAGACCCATAGGAACTGCAGCCATTAGTGCGGCTTTTTTTCCAAAGTTGTTTCTTATTTGTTCTCCGAGCCCTTTGCCTGAGGCGATTCCAAGGCGTCCTGCTGCGTCCTGTATTATGAAGAGCGGAAAAATGAGGACTATGAGTATGAAGATCATTCTGTACCCCCAAGCTGCGCCTGCTTGGAGTCCTGTGATGATGGAGGCGACGTCTACGTCAGCTATCATTACGATCCATGCTGGTCCGAAGTTTTTTAGCCAGTCGCTGACTTTCTGGTTCATCTCTCTCATCTCACTTAGGCTAACCTAAGTCAATCACTGGAATAAAAACATTTAGGCTCACCTAACTCATTCCGCTTCAACAAAACACAGCAAACATCCTAGTCAAAACTTATATCACAATCAAGATTACTCTACCTATTGATGCTTATGTGCATCTCAGAAAGCGTCGAAGAATACTTAGAAACACTCTGGAAATCAGAAGAGCAAGGAGAAAAAATTACTCACTTGACTTGGATAGCTGACCATCTGGGCGTAGCGGCTCCAAGCGCTCTGGAAATGCTTAAGAAACTGGAAAAAGAAGGTCTCGTAATCTACAAAGTGCGGCAGGGCATCGAACTTACAAACGAGGGGCGGAAAATAGCAAGGAGAATTGTTCGAGCTCACAGGCTCACTGAAGTTTTGATGAAGGAAACTTTGAAGACTGATGTTCGGGAAGAAACAGTTTGCGGCATGGAGCATCATATGGATGAAGAATTTATGGATGCGCTATGCACGTTGCTGAACCATCCGACAATATGCCCCCATGGACGACCCATCCCCAAAGGCAAATGCTGCCCGTAGAGCTGGTTTTTAGATTGGCGCTTCTAAGCAATTCAGGTTAAAAACTGTTGTAGAGATGCGAATCCTTTTTGTCTTCGTGCATTCCATAAGTTCTCTTTAAGGGAAAATTGTGCCGTTGATCGCGAAGTTTGACCCTTGGCAAAGTGGACTCTGTACTTGCCCGTCCAAGCTTACTTTCAACCCTTACACGGGTTGTGATCACCAATGCATCTATTGCTACGCCTCCAGCTACATCCTAAACTTCCGGGATTGCAGACCTAAAAAAGAGTTGGTAACCATTTTGAAGCGTGAAGCAGCAAAGCTTAATGGCGAAACAATCTCGTTATCAAACTCATCCGACCCATACCCGCGCGAAGAAGTTTCTGAAGGCTTGACTAGACGATGCCTTGAAATCCTTTCCGAGAGCAAATGTAAAATCCAAATCATTACCAAAAGTAATTTGGTGGTAAGAGATGATGATTTGCTTAGGAAAATGCCTTCAACCGTTGCGTTAACTATAACCACCGAAGACGATACCATAGGCAAACTGATGGAGCCGTTTGCTCCTTTGCCCTCCCAGCGTCTTAGAGCAGCACAAGATCTTATCAAGGCTGGGATACCAGTCTCAGTAAGAATAGACCCAATTATACCTATAGTGAACGACCAGCCGCAAGAACTAATCTCTACATTGGCAAAAATCGGCATCAAACACTTAACTTGCTCAACTTACAAGGCTAAACCAGACAATTGGATGCGTTTCGCAAAAGCTATGCCAAAAATCGCAGAAAAAATCAAACACCTCTATTTTCAGCAAGGCGAAAAAGTAGGCGGTAACACGCTTCTACCCAAAGAAATCAGATATAAGATTCTTAAAAATGTCCGAGAAATGGCGCTGGCAGAGGGAATGAAGTTTGGGGTGTGCAGGGAAGGATTAAAGGAGTTAAACACAGCGCCTTGCGATGGGTCGTGGCTTATGCCTAAAGCTAAGGAGGCTTAATCCGTGCAGACCCGTGTGATTATGCTTGTGGATTTCGACTATTTCTATGCGCAATGCGAGGAGCTACGCAACCCAGCTATCAAGGACAAACCCATTGTCGTCGGCGTCTACTCGGGACGCACAGAAAGCAGCGGAGCTGTCAGCACAAGCAACTATGTCGCCAGAAAATACGGCGTCAAATCAGGCATGCCGTTGTTCATGGCTAAGCGAAAGCTTGAGGATCTAAACGCGGTTTTCCTGCCGGTTGACCACGAATACTACGACCAAATAAGCGACCGTATAATGCAGATTCTGAAGGGCTACGCGTCAAACCTAGAGCAGGTCAGCGTTGACGAGGCATACCTGGACGTTACGGAGCAAGTCGAGACCAGCTTCGAGAAAGCTAAAGATTACGCGCAGAA
>JBEKVK010000040.1:0-16097 GCA_049514075.1 Bathyarchaeia archaeon
CGTAGGTTTTCGAAAGGAAAATTCCTTTTTCAACGGAGTAAATCCAGAAGCCGCCGCATACTATAATCAGTTTGGAAACGTAGTGCCAAATACAAGTACCAACTCTTCATTTGCACCGCCAGCGCGCGCGCGCGCAAAACGTCTGAGAAATTTAGACGTTCCTTGTATTTACCCATTTTTTCATATAAGTCATCAGGAACTGACAATGTTAATTTCTGGATTGTCATAATTTTAATCACATACTGAGTGGTGTCGTTATAAAAAAAGGTTACGTATCAATACGTTACGTGCTAATACGTTACGTATCAATACGTATTAAGCCCCGAAACGAAACTATGCAAATTTTTGTGATTTCCTTAATGTAACAATAAATACTATTCATGACATTGATCAACAGAAAGTATACAAATTTTTCACATTTTTCCCATCAAAAAAACATCGCCCAAAATTTCTGAGAAGACAGTAATAACTCGGAGAAGACAGTAATAACTCGACTTTTCACCACGGAGAATCGCAAAATCCGCCCATTTTGAAATCTAGACAGTACACAACTGAGAAAAACTCTCCATGACATAGTGTATAATAAAAAAGACAGAAAAAGAAGGTAAATAAATGACCAAAAATCTTAAGATCAAAAATTGCAAAAACACCAAGGGAAAGAAAAAGAAGTCAATGTTTATTCCAGTAGTTCAAAAACAAACTGTAACCATGTCTTTTGAACAAGCACTAGCCACTTTTGGGTCATTTCGAAACAACAAAAGAACAACCGGTTTCTTTTGTGCCAATGAAACTTTTCATGTAATGAGAGTTCCAAACGTTAAGGTGCCAGCATATGAAGTTCCTAAAAAAACACTTCTCGTAACACTTGAACCGGAAATTAACGAAACAACCGCAATTCGAATTTCAAACCCATCCGACCGGGGAGGTTATACACGTGTCTATATTTACGGATTAGTTGCAAAGGATGTTCAGTGGCTACAAAGTCTTCTAGATGCTAAATTCACTAGGGTGGAAGATGCTTGGCTCATTCCGTTAAAAGTTTCAGCAATTCTGCGAAATATGCTAACCGACATCACGATTCGGCAAACAATCATAGACAACTTTCTACCATCTGATAACTTTGGCGACATGGCTTCAAGCGTGAAAGAACTCAAAAAAACAGTTAGATCAATTTTGAAATAACCCTAGTCAAGTGGTGAAAAAATTGTCAAAAAACCATTTGAATCAACCAAACAACTCTTCGATGTTTTACAAAACTCACAAACTTCCGCCGACGGCGCTCGAATTAGAGAAACTCGCGGTGGCATACTTAGTCTGGCGAGACTACTTAGAAGGCACCACCCATTCGCTGCCACACTTGAAACATTTGTGGGGCGTTGTCTTTCGTAGAATCAATTCCGTCCTTAACCAAATTGGATGGAACAACATTGCAGAAGATATGCTGAGAGAAATCAAAACAGTGTGCTTTACCGTTAGCCCAGAAAGAGGGTTCGCTTATTCGCCCAAACATGATAGGTTTGAATTAAATCTTTGGGAGTTTCTGTTTGGACAGAGTGATTCAGGTTTTCTTTATGATGAAGGGCTACGCTTTCGTCCGGTGTTTGAGCAGGCAGCTGTTCTTCTTCATGAATTTGTGCACCATTCCCAAGAGAAGGTGAACAACATGATTGGTTGCAAATCAGACGATGAGCTTTCAGCATACATTGGAAAAACCTATCCAAAAAATGAGATTGAAGCATTACTGGTCGAACGTAGAATGCTTGAAGATTATGCTAAAATCAAATCTCAAGGCGTATACAAGGTTCAGTGCTGCCAAATTTCCAAATGGAGAGATACAGGTTCCTGCATAGCAGATTTTTCAACGACGTGGGAGTTATGCGAACCTATCATAAGTCATCTGAAGGAAGCGATTGATGAGCACATAGAAGAGTTAAAGCCGTTGGGCTGTAATGAATTCGAAATCGAAAAGCACTTTGAAAAAGAAGAAACTAACCATTTGAAATCTAGCAGGAGCTTCAAGTTAAACTCAAACTGCCAATCACAACATCCAATCTCCAAGAACGACTTATTAAAATTCCGTTTTCTGAGGTGAAATCACGAGCAACAAAGGCATTTCAGGGTGCATAATGCACCAAAGCCAAATAGCGAAGGAACTTTGCCCCAACGACGAGACATGTGTGCTAGACCATTTTGTTTGCGACGGCGAACAATATCCTTGGATTTACATTTTTCGTAATACAGTTACGGGGGCAGCAGTAGTTGCCAGACATCTCGGAAAATGTTGGTACAGAAAACTTGCCGAAGGCGAATCCCTTGAAGAAGCAAAACTGAGGTGGAAAGCTAGGAATGACCCGCCCTCCTTATTTTAAGAAATTGAAGCTTGAGGCTTCAAATCACATTCAGGAGAGCTCCCATCATAAAACTAAATTTTGGTGTGAAAAATGATTGATTACGATTATTGGAATGAATGTTTAGGGATTGCTAACAGGTGGATCCGTGAGCAACAAGTTATGAATAAAAGAATTCTGAGACTAAAAATCATGGGTTGCCAGAAGAAATTAAGTTGGATACAAACGCACAATTTAGTTAATGATTTGCTTGGCAGAGGTGATGCCTATGAAGTGCCAAGCAACTCAAACTGGTTAACCAAACATTGTTACCTAAATGAAATTGCTCAAGTCAAACCAAACCAAACAAACCACATATTCAATATCAAACTCTGGATATTTGAAAACTGGAATAATTTGTCCCACAGCCTAAGCAATTATAGTGAAGAAATCTTTAAGGAAGCTTTTGAAAATGCTGGATACACTGTTGAACGAAGAAAGAATCTTCCAGTCACCAATCCATTTCTTACTTCTCATCATTTATTTAGCGGAGTAAAACGAGTACAGATTGACTTGTTATGCAAGAAAGGAAACACAACATTGGGCGTAGAAATCAAAAGTTCTTTGTCTGAGGCGTTTATGGATCCTGCAAAGATAAACAGAAACGCAAAATCAAATCAAAGAATAGTTAGACAAGCCATGTTCTGTTCAAGCATGGGCTATGTTCCGGTCTTTATTGCCCCTTTTGTTGATGGTTCTTATTATCCTTTTATGGATAAGTACCTCGGGCTGAACTTCCACACTTATCAGCAATATTTTAACCCTAAGAACGAAGACCATGTGATTGTATGTAATTTCATTAGGGATTTTCTAAATTATCATAATGTTGCATTGGTAGATAGAGTTCCTGATTGGGTTGAAGAACTGATTGATGAAATCCCTAAAACATGGAACAATCGGTATAGTTCTAAAACAGGAATTACCATATGACTAGCATATACAAGAGACTTAGAGTCTTATGCCATAATCAGGTTAAAAGTATCGTCTTCTGCTGAATAGGTCCAGCGGTTTGCTTCGACAGAGAAAGTTATGCATTGAAGTTCAATCCTCCGGAGGATGCTTTGGGGGATTTGTCGTTTGGTCATAAAATCATTTAATTCTTGCCTTGAAGGCGCTTTAGCTGCGACAAATCTCGTCAGGGTTTCAAGTCTACTGAAATCTTGCTCATCATTTAACTTAGCCAAGCTTTCCCGTACTTGAGCCAACAAGGCTGCAATATTGTTGACTTGTTGGTCTTTGTTTCTTCCGTTTTCTAAGAGAGCTTCAATTACTCCTTGACTGTTTTTTGATTGTTGTTCTAATGTTTGAGATTTAATTTCTAATGCTTCGATTTTCTCTGTGTCAACCATTCCAGTTAGAGAAAGATGTTTTTCGAATTTCTTATAGAGGTTTCGCAGTTCCTCCAAACTAAACTGCGAATAGGCACTGTCTAGAGCTGATACTGCGTGTCCGCAGAGGAATTCAACTGCCACATTGCTCGCGCCAGCTAATTTTAGTATCGATACGAAACTCGACCTCAAACAGTGAGGTCGAGCTGGGTTAATATCTGCTGCCTCTAACTTCTCCTTGCTCACCAAACCTGACTTGACGGCTAATGCCTGAAAATTTTCTTCAATAATTATCGGGTTTATAGCCTTGATGTTCATGCTTTTTGAGTTGGATTTTGTGAATTGTTTAGTGAAAAGGGGTGTGTCTAACTTGAGTACTTCACCATTTCTTCTTCTCCAATCAAGATAAGCTTTGAGAGCATCTATGGAGTCCTTCCCCATGAAAGTGGTATATTGTTGCCAAGTTTTCTCCCGTAGAAGATCCAAATGTAATGGTTCTTCATTTTTCTCCAAACCTTCCAGAACGTCTCCGTATCTTAAGGTGCACAGGTTTTGGATACTCATTCCCGTCTGGAAAAGAGTCAAAATTATTGCTCTATCTCTGAAATTTGTCGTTGAGTCGAGTAAGCGTTTGACGTCTGGGATTCTTAGTGCGAGTTTCTGGTTTTCTTTTTTGGAAACGGCTTTTTGGATTTTGACTTTGATGGGAAAGTTGTTTGCACTGTAGAAACTTTGGATTGCGTGACTATAGGTGCAGGCGAGATTAACGGATACTCCTTTTTTTCCGTTGAATTTCGAGTTGCTAAATCCGTTGCGTGTCGGGGTGTATTCTGTTCTTAAATGCTCGAAAAAGCCAATTATTTTTCTTTGTGGTGCTCCTTTTTCTCTGCCACTTTTCTTAAAGTCTTCTTCAGCTTCATCAATAAGTTGAACCGGTGTCATTTTGGTGTACTCTGTGAATGCTTTGATGGCGGAAGTGTAGACGCATTTTGTTCCTTTGCTTTTACCTTTCAGCCAGTTTTGAACTTCTGTGTAGCGCCTCAAATTGGGTCTGTTTTTGGACATAGTATATGTACAAAAGAGGACATATATAAGAATTATTGATAGTCGTCTTGAAAAATATAAATTTTTCTCACTGACAGCGACACAACTACCCAATTGAGAGCCACTTTTGGATCAGCTTGTTCACTTTAAAGGTTGGAGCACGTGTTTTTGGGATCGTCAAAAAAATTAGACGCTTTTCTTAATTTATTTTGGATTACTTGTTTTTTTCCCTTTTTGATAGTACCCTTAAAAGTTTGTACTGTTTCTTCGCAGATACCCGGTTTCCATTTGCATATACCGCCAATTATCTCTTTAAGATAGTATTCTAGTTCTTCATTTGTCAAGTCGTTAGAGCGGTCAACGCTGTAGACAATTTCATCTTTTTTCCGGCTTACAGTTACCGACAATAAAACATTGTTACCCACGGGGTTTTCAGCCTCTGCTTCTATTAGATTGGATTTAGATTTAAGCTTTTTACACTTTGAACTAACTGAACCGACCGAATATTTCTTGCTAATGTTTTTCTGCAAAAAAACTGATCTTTAGAATAGATAATGTTCGTTTATAGTGATGGTGTTCCTGAGTGCCTTTCTGAATGCAGTTGTCCACCTGTTGCCCAATTTGTCTTCGGCGCTTCGTAAATAACGATCTCGACAGCTTCCTTAGGAACTCCCATGTCCACAAAAACCTTAGTTATCCCTTCAACCGTCTTTTTCTTATTCTCGGAAGTCATACCTTCCCAAACAGAAACCTGAACTATCGGCATTTCAATCCTACCTCAAATAACACTTTGCAGTTTTCGCCTAATTAATCTGTTCTTCCCGACGCAGAAAAGCCCCGCCTTAATTTAAAAATGAATCGTTAGTTTGCTTTGATGATGTGATAGCCTGATGCTTTGCGAAGCCTGTTCATGACAGCTAATCCGAGCCCTTCAGAAGAAACCCCTTCGGCAATTATGACTCCGACGTTTTCTGAGTCTACTTCACGTAGCAAGCGAAAAAGATTCCGTGCAACAAGCACCAAGTTAAAGCGGCTTCCCAACGATTTGACTACGCCGGTTTTATAGCTGGCTTGGGTTTCATCCGTGGCTAACACCCCGACCTTCACGCCTTTTTTCATATAAAATTCCGTCAGCTCTTTAACCTTGGCGACTACTGCTGGAATATTTCCTTCGACAAGAATCACTTCAGCTTTAGGAGCGTAATGCTTATGCCTCATCCCGGGCGAACGTGTCTTTTCCATGGGCAACTCCGCTTCAGCCAACACGAAAGGATGAAGCCTCATGTCATCCAAAACCTGCTTCAACGCTTCAAAAGGTGTTCCGCCCGGGCGAAGAACCATAGGTGGATCCACGCTGAGGTCTACAACAGTGGATTCAACCCCGATGTTTGTTGCACCGCCGTCCAAGATAACGTCGATGCGCCCGTTTAAGTCCTCAAACACATGTTGAGCGGTGGTTGGGCTTGGCTTTCCGGCGAGGTTCGCGCTTGGAGCAGCAATCGGGCAGCCGCTTCGTCTAATCAACGCCAAAGCGACTTTATGCTTGGGCATTCGAATTGCAACCGTGTCTAACCCAGCAACTGTTACGGATGGCACAAGGGTTGAACGTTTAAAAACCAGAGTCAACGGACCTGGCCAAAACTTTTTCATCAGCAACTCGGCCTTCTCAGAAACCCCCTCAACCAGCCTGCAAACTTCGTTTGAATCTGCAATGTGGACGATTGGCGGGTTATCCAAAGGACGCTTTTTAGCTTCAAAAAGCGCCAAAACAGCCTCAGCATTAAGCGCATCTGCGCCTAATCCGTAAACAGTTTCGGTTGGAAAAGCCACTAACCCGCCATTGAGGATAAATTGCGCAGCAACCTCTATTTTGGAAGCATCTGGGTTTTCCGAGTCAACTTTGAGCAAAAGAGTTTGTTTCATCAGGGTTGCCTTTTTAGTTTGAGTACTACTGACGTTTCAACCTGCCGCTCCGAAATCTTCCAATACCGCCTCAGGAGCCTGCTCTTTTCTGCCTCTGGCACAAGTTGGAACCCGTTTTTCTCATAGAACTTAACTGCCCAGCCCGCAGCTTCCCATGTACCAACATAAACATGACGGGTCACAGCTAAACCCAGCAAATGCTCCAGCAGTTTCTGCCCCAAACCAATGCGCTGCTGATTTGGCAAGACGTATGCGTGCCTGATTAGGGTGACATCTTGCACGTATTGGATTCCCATAACAGCTATCAAGACACCGTTTTCTTTGAAGCCGAAAAATTGCACGCCACTTTCGATTTCGATTTTGAGTTCTTCAAGGGGCATGTAGGGTTCTTTCCACATGTCGCTCGGGATTTTCCCTTTGTAGACGTTTGAGGCGCTATTGACCACATTAAGAATCGATGGAGCATCAGCGGATGTCAACTTATAAATCATCTAGTTTCCCTGTTCACTTTATGCATCATGTTCAGCATTTTCTCAAGTTGCTGTCGGCTCCTTTTGGCTGTCGCCTTTGAAGAGCTTGTCAATAAGTTTGTTGAAGAATCCCTGTGCCTCAATTTCACCTACTTTTTCCAGGTAAATGGAGACTAAGGCGATTTTTCCCTTTTGGGAGGCAACGTATTCTGCGAACATGCGGGCGGAAATTATGTTTTTGTCGCCGAGAAGCACGGAGGACGTTACGGCGCCGATGCCTTCTTTGGGTTTGGGAACCGCTATTGCCAGTGTTCCCAGTTTGTCTTCTCTTTCGCTTAGCATTACCATGCAGGAGTTCTTTGATTCAACGTATACTGCTAGGAAACGGGTGTCTTGCTGTTGGAGTTCCTCTTTTGTAACTTTGGCGCGTTCCATTTCTTTCCGCTTCCTATACATTGTTGAATAACTTGGCTCCTTTAAAAACTTCACAAGAGTTTTTGCAGGGTTTTCTTGGATATCGAAAACTGTTCCTTGCCTGTTCGTTGGCCAAAAATGGGTTCTTACAGTAAGGCATTAAGGATGGAACAAGTTAAGAGTCTCCTGTGGGTTCAGCCATGATCGGCCTAAAACGCGTCAGGAAATACTTGCTTCCTGCCTTCCTCATCGTAATATTGGCAGCTTCGGTGGGGATATACACATCTTACTCGATTGGAAACCAGCCTAAGGCTAATCCAAACGCCGTTTACGTTGGGGTAGCTTTCGGCGGAAACACCACGCAGGAAGCCAAACTCCTCATTGACAAAGTAAAAGGCTACACAAACCTCTTCATATTGGACGCGGGAAGAAACGCCCTAACCCAAAACGAAACAGCGGTGAATGAAATCTGCAATTACGCAGTCGCTAACGGTTTAAGCGTCATCGTAAACGTCGGCGTCCAAGTGCCCACTGACACCAGCCGCTACTGGTTCTGGAATAATTCGTTAAGCGTTACTGAACAATGGAAAGCGCAGTGGGGCAGCAAATTCTTGGGCATGTACTACAATGACGAGCCAGGCGGGATTCAGCTTGACGGCAATTGGACTGCTTATTTTACGCTTTTCCAAAAGTATTTCTTGAACACAAACTTTTCAAAAGCAGCCAACCTTAATCAAGATTTTTTAAATTCAACCAGGGATCTGGACCAAATTTATCTAAAGATGTTGGGGTACATGAACAACGACACAAGCCCTCCAAACTATAATTTAGAAGCCAACTTTTTCGTCAAAGACATCCTTCAAGGGAACAACGGACTTGAGGATTTGAAAGCGGCTGATGTCACAACGTTCACTTCTGACTATGCCCTTTACTGGTATGATTACTTGGGCGGATACAATGTTATGTTCGCTGAACTTGGTTGGAACTGCAGTGTAGCTGAGCAAATCGCCCTTGTGAAAGGAGCCGCAAGATTGCAGGATAAAGAGTGGGGAGCTATGATCACTTGGACTTACGACAATGAACCCTACTACCTTGACAGCGGATCCGAAATTTACAACCAAATGCTAGCCGCATACGAAGCAGGCGCAAAATATATCGCGGTTTTCAACTACCCCTACAATAACGGAAGCCTATATGGCGCATTGACAAATGACCAGTTAATAGCCATGCAAAGCTTCTGGGATGACATTCACCAGAAACAGTTTCCTGATTTAAGCGGTCCAGACGCCGTGTTGGTTTTGCCTGAAAACTACGGATGGGGCATGCGGAACCCGAATGATACAATTTGGGGTTTCTGGCTTACTGACGACAAAACCATGCAGATAGCCATAACCACAAGCGCTCTACTTTCACAGTACAGGGTAAGCTTGGACATAGTTTATGCTGACCCGCAATATCCAGTGGGAAACATTGGTTACCAGCACATCTATTATTGGAACCAAACTGGGATTTGACGAGCTTATGAGAAGGCTGCACCAGTTGGAAATACTTAATTAAGGGCTTCTCTTATTGCTGGGTACGGAAGGATAAAATTTGAGTGATGAACTTTCAAGATTACCGCCTAACGTCCAAGAAAGACTTCTTAGATTGCAGCAACTCCAGCAAACGTTACAGTCGATTCTTGCGCAGAAACAGCAGGTTGAAATGGAAAAATCAGAGGTAGAACAGACAATAGCTGAACTGCAGAAAACGGTTGAAACTGCAGTCATTTACAAGGCAGTCGGCTCACTGTTGGTGAAAGCTGAGAAACCAAAAGTGACAGAGGAACTTGTCGAACGCAAAGAACTTCTGGAGACAAGAAGCACCGTTCTGGCAAGACAAGAAGAGCGGATGCGCAGCCAGATAAAAGAGTCGCAAACAAAACTTCAAGAAGACCTAAACCCAGTTAATCAGCCACCTACATCTTAGGTGAATGCGCGTTGGATGAGCTGGGGATACCAGAATTATCCATCGAGCAAAAAGAAGCTTTATGCCAAAAGGCGGAGGATGCAGCTAGAAAATGTCTCCTCGCCAAAGTTTCTTCTAAAATGGTTGACAAACTAGACATCAGTGTCGAAGCCGAAGGCACAAAGCCCCTCAAAGTCTCTGTAGAAGTAAACCTCCAGCTGACGCCGGAAGCTAAAGACGTAGACGCTCAAGCTCTGGTCAAGGAGTCAACAAACGCCGCACATAGGGCGGTTGAAAACTTTTTGAGAAAGTCTAAATGAACGAATTTCAAAGTTTTCTGCAAATACTCAAGGAAAGCAAGGCATCTTTTGTTCTTTTGCTCTGTCACCGTAGCGCTGATGCTGATGCCATCTGTTCAGCGTATGCTTTGCAAGGTTTGCTTAAGCGTTTCATGCCTGATGTTGTGTTTGAAGTCGGGTGTCCTCAAGGCGTCAACAAACCCTCCAAAGTGCTTCTTGAACGAATGCCCATAACAGTCAACTTGAAGCCGAACATTGAATCGGCGGATGTGATTGTTTTTCTGGACTTAAACACCATCGACCAACTTGACCAAGTGGCTGAAACCATAAGAAGGTCGCCTGCACCCAAAATCATCGTTGACCACCATTATCCAAGCCTTCAAACCACCGAAATCTGCAAGCTCTGCATATTAGACCAGAGGGCAGCCGCTAACTGCGAAATAGTTTACAATCTGTATAGACAGGCGAAAGTCAAACCTAACTTCAACGAGGCAAAGGCATTATTTGTAGGAATAACTTTTGACACTAGACATTTCGCTCTGGCAAGCGCGGCAACTCTTGCTATCGCGGCTAAACTTGTAACAGTAGGTATAGATGTTCAGGCGACGCTGCAAGAGTTCGCTTTACCTATTGACACTTCGGAACGTTTAGCAAAGCTGAAGGCGTGCAAAAGAGCCAAGATTGTAAGAGTAAGCAACTGGATTATCGCTGTCTCGCATGTTAGTGCCTATCAAGCTGCCGCAGCAAAATCGCTAGTTGATTTAGGCGCACACGCCTCGGCCGTTGCCGGGCTCAAAAACGGGAAAATCGATGTAAGCTTGCGTTGCACACGCCAGTTCACTGAGGAGACTGGCATCAACTTAGGAAAGGACATAGCGGCTCCTCTTGGCGAATTTCTGCAAGGAGTTGGTGGGGGACACGCCATGGCGGCAGGAGTAAGCGGCGAAGGCGAAATAGAACCTACCCTAAAACAGTGCCTCACGCTTATGAAACAGATCTTGCGAACTTCTCATCGCCCCGCTTCAGGAGTCCTCTCGCAATATTCATCTTCAGAAAAAATCTGAGAAACGGATTCAGTTAGCGGATTTTCATTTTTGTTGTTTGGCAGGGACTTTTCAACAAAGGTGGAAGATTGCCAAAGTTGGGTAGCTACGCTTAAATGAGCAAAGTCTCACGCTTAAGGTAGCAGGCACAAAACATGGCTATAATCGAAACCAAAAACCTTACTTACACTTATCCAAGCGCAGCCAAACCGTCAATAGCCGAAGTCTCCATCAAGGTTGAGAAAGGCGAATTCGTGCTTATTACGGGTCCTAGCGGCTGCGGAAAAACAACTTTGTGCCGATGCTTCAATGGGCTTATCCCTCATTTTTACCAGGGTGAGATGAAAGGAGAAATTACTGTTGCAGGCGAGGACGTCCTTAGACGCCATACTTACGAGATGGCTAAACATGTTGGGCTTGTGTTTCAGAACCCAGAAAACCAGCTGTTCGCCCTGTCAGTCGAGAAAGACGTGGCTTTCGGGCTGGAAAACCTCGGAGTTTCCAGACCTGAAATTCGAAAAAAAGTGGATTGGGCGCTAAACCAAACGGGCATTTACGATTTGCGCGAGCGCTCCCCGCATGAAATAAGTGGTGGACAACAACAAAGAGTTGCAATTGCCGCCGTTTTGGCGATGGAACCCGAAATCATTGTGCTGGATGAGCCAACCTCTTTTCTTGATCCGTTGAGCGCGCAGAAAATTTTTGATGTCATTTATGATTTAAACAGAAAACAGGGCATCACAGTTATTCTTGTCGAGCACAGACTCGATTTGACGGCAAAGTACGCGAACCACCTCATCGTTATGGATGAGGGAAAAGTGCGTTTTGAAGGCGACCCGAGAGAAATCCTAAGCTCAGAAGAAACCCGTTTAATCGGAGTGGGCATACCAAAGGCAACCCTGTTGTACAAAATGCTTAAAAAAGACGGTTTAAACATGGACGGCAACACACCCCTTTCTTCAGAAGAGCTTGCTGAACAACTGTTGGAGACACTTAGAGCAAAATGATTGAAGCTACAGATGTCCGCTTTTCGTATGCTAGCAAGATTGAAGCCCTCAAAGGTGTTACGTTGACGGTGAAAGACGGTGAGTTCTTGGCGATAATGGGCCAGAACGGAGCGGGAAAATCAACCTTCGTCAAACATTTTAATGGTCTCCTAAAACCCACCTCGGGAAAGGTGATAGTGGACGGGGTTGAAACAACCAAAACAAGCGTCGCATCTTTGGCCAGGAACGTTGGGTTTGT
The DNA here is from genome assembly GCA_049514075.1 of Bathyarchaeia archaeon. Taxonomy (GTDB): domain Archaea; phylum Thermoproteota; class Bathyarchaeia; order Bathyarchaeales; family Bathycorpusculaceae; genus Bathycorpusculum. Next base: position 12,101 of record JBEKVK010000040.1, read on the forward strand.
TTTCCAGAATCCTGACCATCAACTTTTCAGCGAAACAGTCGAAGAAGAAATCGCCTTCGCTCTCAAAAACTTCGGGTTCGCCGCGGACGTCATTGAGAAGCGGGTTACATGGGCTCTGGAGCTGCTATCACTTGCTCAGTACCGGAAAACGTCGCCTTTCCTGCTGAGTGGAGGCGAGCGGAAACGTGTTGCGTTGGCTTCGGTTTTGGCTTGGAACCCGCAGACTCTGATTTTGGATGAACCTACCATTGGACAGGACCATGAGCAGAAAGAGAAACTAACCCAATTCATCCTGCAAATGCAGGCGCAGGGAAAAACCGTGGTCATTGTCACTCATGACGTAGAGTTCGTCGCCGAATGCAACCCCCGCGTGGTTTTGATGAAGGAAGGGAAAATTGTTGCTGAAGGTATGGGAAAAGACATATTGACAAACCCGCAAATCCTAGCAGAATCGTCCATTGTCCTCCCCCAAATAGCACAGGTCTTCTCGAAGCTGTCGGCTCTAGGCTTCCCAAAAAACGTCATTGACATTTACGAAGCAGAAAAGATAATTCTAAACGCCGTGGGAAGCAAACAGCGATGAGCGTTTTCGACGGGTTAAAGTTCCGGAAAGTTTATTCTCCAATTCACAACTTGGACCCACGAGTAAAATTTATCTACGTCATATCGATCTTCGCTGTGGCGATAATCTTTGCGCAAATCATCCCACTGCTTTTTCTGTTCGTTTTGCAGGTTCCTTTCGTGCTTTTGGCGCGTGTGCAACGGCAGTGGCTTCGCTCGTTAAGGGGAGCAGCTTTTTTGGCAGCAGTTATCTTCGCAGTAAACGTTGGATCATCTTTCTTCTATGCAGGCTACAAAATAGCTCCGCCCGCCGTAGAAAGTGCCCTTGCCCTTACCCTGCGTTTCGTGGTGCTTGTTGAATCTTTCTCAGTTTTTTTCCTAACAACCTCTCCTGACCACTTAGGCTTAGCGCTAGAAGAATCCCACGTACCCTACGAATTCGCCTTCGCCTTCACTACGGCAGTACGTTTTGTCCCCGTTCTTGCAGAGGAAGCCCAAACAATTATGGATGCGCAAAAAGCAAGGGGGTTGGAACTCGAAAAAGGAGGCCTGATGAAGCGAATCAGGAATTACATCCCCGTACTTATCCCGCTAATAGTCAGCGCAATCCGAAGGAGCCTTGAGTTGGCTGAGGCAATGGAGAGCCGTGCTTGGGGAGCTACTAAGAAACGCACCAACCTTTACTCGCTAAAACTCCACAAAGGAGATTACGCACTGTTGGCCATCACAATCGGAATATTGATTGCAGCCGTCTACATTCGTCTGTACGTCCCCATCCCTACAATCGTCCATCTGCTTTAACGCAAAGACGCAGTAACGAAATTTCTTAGGGAACAGAAACTTTAATGTTTGACAATCCAAAAGAGAAAGATGAGATTTAATGGCTGAGCGTACCCGTTTCGGACCTGCTGGCGTCCCGCCGATGTTCCGGCTTATGGGAGCTGATTTGCCGGATGTTCCCAAGTTGCTGCGGGAGGAAGGCTTGGATGCGTTGGAGTACGAAGCTGTCCGTTGGGGGCCAAAGCCGCAGATTTCAAAGGAGTTGGCGGAAAAGCTGGGTGCTTCTGCAAAAGCAAATAATGTGCAACTTAGCCTTCATGGATCATATTACATCAACCTGTCAGGCAAACGTGACGTCGTTGAAGCAAGCAAGCGGCGGCTAATAGCCTCTGCTATCGCAGCAGAATGGATGGGAGCCTACGTCATGGTTTTCCACACTGGGTTCTATGGGCGTTTCGAAAAGGACTTTGCCTTCAAAACTTGTCTGGAATCACTCAAAGAAGTTAGCGCTGAAATGCGGAGTCTTGGACTTCAGGTAAAGCTTGGTCCTGAAACTATGGGAAGAAAATTCCAAGTAGGCAGCCTAGAAGAAATCCTGATGATCAACCAAGAAATCGAAGGGACCCAGCTTGTTGTTGACTGGGCTCACCTCCATGCGATTCACCAGGGAACACTAAAGAAAACCGAAGACTTTCGGAAAATCGCCGAAAAAGTCGAAGAAAGACTCGGCACTGAAGTGATGCGTAGCATGCATTGCCACTTCTCAAAAATCGAGTTCTCAGAGCAAGGCGAAAAAAAGCACCACACTCTTGATGAGAATAGGTTTGGTCCAGACTTCCGTATGCTTGCCGAAGTCATCGTTGATTTTCACATGCATCCGACAATAATATGCGAGTCGCCCATATTGGACGTTGATGCAAGGAGAATGAAAGAAACACTCAAAGAAGTTCTGGAGACTAAAACATCAGAAAACCAGAAATCATCTTTTTCGATTTGACAACAATTGTTCGGCAAGTAACAATTCTTTTACTGTGTTGATGTTTACGGCTAGTTCTTCTATGTCTATCAGATAGATGTCTTGGTCGAGCCATTCGTCGCCATAGCGTTTCCGACCGTCGATGACGTTGATGCCAACAGGAACTACATCTTTGTCATCTTTTTTGAACGAGTACTCGACACACATGCCCAGACGTTTTTTGGTTTCAAGAGGGACAGCTACGGTCAAGGCGGGTTTGCCGCATAGCTCATAACGTTCCACAATAGCATCCAACACTTCTCCCGTGAGAAGAGGCAGATCGGCCGCGATAGCCAAAAAAACGCCTAGTTTGAGGTTTTGACTGGCGTAGCCCATGTCTGAAACATAGTCTTTCCCAGGCGTATCAACCACTTGGACTTGGAATTTACTCAAATACTTGGCCGTCTTCGGTGTGCAAGCGCTTGTTGCAACAATGATGCTGTCTATTTTCTTGGCATCCTTCAGGGCTTCAATCACGTATTCGATCACTGGTTTCCCGCATACTCTAATCAACGGCTTTTCTTCGGGAATTTGCATGCGAGTTCCTCTTCCGCCAGCCATCACAAGAGCCTTTATGCCCAAGAAACCACCGCCAGCAACACAATCACGCAGACCATACGGGTTATTTCGTTAGTGGCTCCGAAAACGTCGCCTGTGACCCCGCCGAAATGCCTGTGAGCAACTGCAACCATCACCAAACTTGTGACAACGCTTGCTAAGACAACCATCGCGCCTGCCCAGCCAAGCAGAGGCAAAGCAACCGCGAAAGAAACCACTATCGCTGCAAGGAGTCGTAAACTGCCTTTGCCGCCGCTCATGGCTTCAAGAAACGGGGAATTCATGCCTTGATGAACCGATTTTCCAGCCCAAGCCATGACAACCATGGAAAGTTTAGCTGAAGCTTCAATTGCAATGATGCCGCCAACTATCAAAGGAATTTTGAACAGACCGTTGCCTGCGACTTGTCCAATGGCTAAAGCTGAGATAAGCATGGTCATAATGCCTATAGATAAGCCTCCTGCACCTGTGAGCTGGTCATGCATAACCTCGATTTTGTGTTCCGGTGTACCATGAACCATGACGCCGTCGCCAAAATCCAGCAAACCGTCGGTATGGTGAAGCCCAGTAATTAGAAGCAACAATGCTAAAACTAAGCCGCCGACGACTATGCCTGGCAAAAATTGGTCAGCCACCCAACCAAAAACCCCAGCAATTAAACCGATAACTGCGCCGATAAGCGGGAAAGTCCACATGCCTTTGGCGCAGTCAGTAAGCATGTCCTTGTCCATTGCTACGGGAAAGATGGTGAGGAAAGACAGCAGGTTCTTAAGCTCTTTAATAACCATCTCACTTCAAACCCATAAGCAAAGCATAATTGTTCTCTATCTCTTTAAGCAATAGGTCAGCCGTCACAGCGCCGCCAAGCTTCGCCATAGCAGCGATCGAAGCGCCTCCCGCACCTACACCTTCCTTCACAAGACCCGTCTCGTAGATTTGCAACCCTGGGAAACGTGAACGACCAAAGTTCAAATTAGCCGCTAAAATCGGCACATCACAGAACTGCTTCACAATCCCTTTGAGGTCAGACGACTTGTCCTTTGCAACCCATCTGGTTGTGCCCACAGCCACGTTACACAAAAC
>JBEKVK010000041.1:0-10918 GCA_049514075.1 Bathyarchaeia archaeon
AAGTGCAAAGGCTGCGACTGGTGCGTCCAAGCCTGCGAACACGGCGGTATCTCAATTCACCCAGACACAGGCTTTTCAGTAGCATGCGACCTTTGCGGCGGGGAACCTCAATGTGTAGAATTCTGCCCCGAAGAAGCCCTAGAGATCATAACCACTGATGAAGAAGCTGATAAACGAATGAGCGAAACCCTGAAGAAGTTGCCCGCAGAAGCTGAACGAGTAACCAACATAGTCAAAAACAAAGATTGGAAACCCATGCTGGCTGAAGCAGAAGAACGAAGCAAAAAAGTCTCAGAGAAACTCGAAGCCCTCAGGGATAAAGCCAAAACGAAGAAGAAGAATTAGTCAACTTAGACAATAGCTTTTGAGTGTTTTTCCCTGCTATCGAAACAATATCCAATCAGCATAGTTTTGCGTATGTATTAAATCCCATTTTTCGTTTGGGAACCAAATTATAAGCGGACGCTGATAGAGCAGCGCCTCCCATTTTCTCAAGTGAGAGTTTTTTTCCAGAACGTCTTCTTTTAATTGACTCACTATACGTTTTTATGCTCGGGCAAACAACTTGTTTTTGATGGGAATTGAATTACGAGAAAAGAAACATAAGAGTGCTTCCCGGTGATACCGACGCTTTTGGCATATTAAACTGGCAAGCTTACGTGCGTTACTGCGAGGAAGGCGAAGTTGGACTTATGGAATTGCTGGATTTCAATATCACGCGTTTTTATGAGGAGCAGAAAATCTTTTTCCCAAGAAGAGCCGCCGCCTTTGAGTACTTATCTCCAGTCTCGCCTGACAGTCTAATAGATATAGAAACCAAAGTGAAGAAGGTTGGCAAAACTTCTTTTACGCTTTCACATTCTTTTTTCAAAAAGAACTCCGAAGACGGCGAACGCATTTTGTCTGCGAAAGCCGAGGTTACTGCTGTCGCCTTCAACGACCAAATTCGTGAAAAGGTAAAGTTACCTGTCGAACTACTCGGCGCCTTAAGAAGGTGCATTCCTACCTAACTGAAATTCGAATCCTGCAAAAGCAAGCCAAATAAGTCTTAAGTCTGTAGCATATAAATAACCTAAAACGGGGCGAAAATAAAAAAGAAAATTAGGTTAATTGCTGATTTCTCTTTCTAGCCATATTTGTCCAGTTGTCTTGCTAAATGAACCAGTAGGTCCAAGTTTCGACAGCGATGGTGTACATGGGTGCGTGGGTTGTCGGATTACTTATGGTTACTCCTGTGGATGATTCGGTTATCGCGTATAGTCCTTTCATTGTCCCGCTCGTGCCGAACTGCGTTGCGACAGCCGAAGATAGTAATCCATAGTATGTTGCTCCTTTAATGGCGGTGTATCCATAGGCGCTTACACTTGGTCCTTGGCAGGTGAACAGGCCAAGCCCGCTGAATTTGATCACTGCGACGCCATTAGTAACTCCTGCCCCTGGGTAGATCCATACTTGAGGCGTAACATCGTTTCCGGTGAGTGTGTTCAAATTAAGGTTGAGATATTCAGTGTCTGTAGCTGTTGGCGCTCCTGTACCCCATGGTGCTGCAGAGTATGTCCATTCTGCAGTTGAACCCGTTACATGCTGAACACCATTTGTCACAGTGATGGTTCCAGGACTGGTTCCAATCCCTATTCCTGTCCATGTGAAAGTCTCATGATGTGGTCCGCATGCTAAAGCGGGCGTAGACGCGGCAAACACCATAACCAAAGCCAGTGAGGTAACTAAAATCATAATTCTTTTCATCTTCATCTTTTTCACCTCCACTGATTATCATTGTCATGCGTTAAGCCATGAAAAATACTTAGTCATTTTTCTAGTGTAAAAGCAAGAATAATATTGCTTAAAAACCAAAAATATCGGAACTGTATGCGAATTATCGCTGAATTAACACATTTAAGCTATTAAACCGTATATTGAGTTAGATGAGAACCTAATTTTCTGAATGAAGTGCAAAATAGCCTTATTGATTTTTCTTGTTCATTATCTGATTATCAACTATTCTTCTTATTATTTCTTTTTCGTAGGCGACTCTTAGTTTTAAGATTTTGCCTCCGCGGCCTCTTTCTCCTGGGAAGAATCGAGCTTCAACTAGACCACGATTCTCCAACTCGATCAAAGCCCTTCCCCTATGTCCTCCATATCCATACATACTGGACCTCGATAATTTTCCATCATTGACAATTCTCATTAAGGTTCTCCAGCCGGCTTTTTCCTGTGCTATTCTACGTCGCATGTAATCTTCCGCAAAGGCGCTGACGAGGTACTCAAAGGCAACCTTTGAGTGTTCAGACGCAAATTCAAATTTTGCTCCCAAAATAGTCATTGGCTCTGCTTCAGTTTTCTCGCTTTCGGAGGTTTTGACGAGTGGTTTGCCTGCAATGCCTGTCACAATTAAATCTTGCCTTCCAACTCCTACACTTTCGGGTAAAACTTTGATGTTATATTGGTCAGGTTTGCATATTCGGATCCTTCCTAAATCATCTTTGTAAACTACCTTCAGATTAAAGTTGAAGACACCCGTCTTTGAAGCTTCCAGCTTAACCTTAAGTGTCGTGACTTGGAACGGTTCAAGTTTTCTTCCCCCTTCACTAAAAAACTCGTTTTTGTCGGTATTCTCTTGCGGAAGGTTCCTAACTCTGAATTCAGAGTGTAGATCGTTTTCAACTCTAACCAGCAAGCCATGTCCTCTGGAAACATTAACGATGCAAAGACGCGCCTCAAATATTTGACCAACCTCCACGTTTTTGGGCGCCATCAAATTCGCTTGCAAACTGACGTGAGCAAACATTTCTTCCGTATGCCGATACAACTTCTGGACACCCTCAAGTTGTGCCTTTGCTTCATTTACTCGTCCCTCCCTTTCAAGGGCCCAAGCATAAAACAGTCTTCCTCGCACTTCATCTCCGCGCACTTGATCCAATTTAATAGATTCGATGTGATCTTTGAAGAACTGGTTTGACTCCGCCCACCGACCTTTTCCTGCAAGAAAGACAGCCTTAGCTAATTCCCCTTTCGTAAGAATGTTCTTTTGTACCTCAGGAGGCATTTTCATGAGTTTCTCGAAATACTCTTCCGCTCGCTTCCAGTCTCCAAGTCTGACGTATTCCCTGCAAAGGTTAGCGTAAACAATCCCTGGAGCTATGAAGTTATCAGTCTTCTTAGATGCCTCCAGAGCTTTCAGACTGCTAGACAACGCTCCATCCCAATCACCCATTTGCTCACGAGTCGAAGCTGAGAATGAGTACGCATAAACCAGTCTATTATAATCACCCATCTTCATTTTCTCATCAATTTCTATAATCTTCCCAAGTACGCCCAATGCTTCATTATTAAGCAATAACATCTGCTCAAATACTAAACCTGCGGCCCAGCACGCCTCCATTTGAAAGCGAAAATCGCCCAATTCCTCAAACAGCGCAATCGAACGCAACGACTCCGCTATCCCCTTTTGAGGCTCGCCGAACAAAGGATGCATTGTCCCTGCTCCGATCAAGGCTAACGCGGCGTCCCAAAGAGAATACTCTTCCTCAAAAACACGCAAAGCAGCTCCCATATCTTCGAGCGCACGCATGCGGTCTTCAGGGGCGAGCGTTACCAAATGCTGCATTATGTAGACTCTCCCTCTTTGAGTTAGAACTCTTGCGCTTTCCAAACGATCAGCGGCAGCATATGGCTCGGCTTCCTTCACAAGCTCCATCAAACGAGGAATATCCATGCATTGGAATGCACACTCCATCGCTTTTCGGAACGCCCGTAACTTAATAACGCCCGTTTCGCTATTGCCTAATACCTCAAATGCTCTCATTGCTTCTTTAAACATACTGTTGGCATAGTATGAGTCTCCCAAACCTTCCTGGGCTGTTCTTTTTGCTTCAACGTTTTCAGGATTTTTGGAGATATTCTCCAAGACGTACTTGAAGTGTTTGATGGCTTCTACGTTGCTGAATCGTGAGAGAGCGATTTGACCCGCTTGTAAAGAGTATTTCACGGCTTTTTCCTTGTTTCCAGCTTCGTCATAATGAAACGCCAAGTCATTTATCGATAAATCATCAGTTTCTTGGTCAGCCTCAATTCTCTGAGCAATCCTCGAATGGTATTCTTTTCTCAGAAGTGGTGTGATTTCCTCGTAGAGCATTTCTCGAGATTTTGCGTGATTAAACCTACAGCAGTTCGAATCACACTGTATCATTAGGGTCGTTTTTGCAATCTCGCTTAGTGCTCGAAGAACGGCGACATTATCTTGAGAAACAACCTTAGCGATCAACTTAGGATCGAATTTTTCTCCCACCACAGATGCAGCATTTAAAATTAGTCTTTGATCGGATTTCAAGCCTTCTAATCTTCGCAGTATTACGTCCTTAACTTTTTTGGGAATTTCAAAGTTATTAACCCGCAGACTCCATTTACCGTCAGTTTTATAGAGGCTTCCTTGTTGATGCATCATTCTTAGAGATTCAACGACAAAAAGAGGATTACCCATGGTATCGGCTGCTAACTTTTTCTCAAAGTCTGAATGCACCAATCCGCCCAACATGTTCTCTGCGACTCTTCGGACATTATCCATACTGAGGTTGGTAAGTTTCACTTCTCGGTAGAGATCCTCGCGTCCCATTAGAAGCAGTTCTTTTGATAGTGGATTAGGATGACCTTCAACATTTGCATTAAGTTCTTCGCTTCTAAAAGTGGCAATTATTAGGATTCTTTCAGATGTCGCTTGGCGTGCGAGATAATGAAGCAATGAGAGGGAGGCTGAATCCGCCCAGTGGATATCCTCCAAAATCAAAATCAAGGGTTTTTTCGTTGATAAGAACAAGAGTTCTTGAGCTACCGCGCTAAATGCATGATCCTTCCAGGCTTCGGGATAGGTGTTCGCAATTGTCTCTTTTGCTTGAGATTGATTTCCAATGAGCCAAGTTTTCGAACTTAGTTGGTGATCAGTAATCGATAGTCTTTCGTTCTCATTATTTGATACGTAAGAGTCAAAAGCTTCTATGAAAGGGAAGTAGGGTATCGCGACGTCGCTTAGGCACCAGCCAGTTAAGACAGTCACCAGCTTCTTTTTGACGATGTTTAAAAATTCTGTTGTAAGTCTAGTTTTTCCTGCGCCAGCCTCTCCAGAAATAAAAACAGTTACTCCCTTCCCCGACAAAGCTTCGTCTAGACATCGGTTCAACTCTTCAAGTTCTTTTTCTCTTCCGACTAGAATTGGCTCGGCTAAGATTCCAGAATTCAATTTTTGATTTTGCGTCCTTTCTACTTATTCATTATGAGTGTAATATAGTATAAGAGTGCTATTTCAAATTTGGAAATAACTGAAAAATTAACCTATGACAATTATAACATTTAATAAATACACACTTTAGGCTCATGCAAAAACACCAGAATAATGTGCCATTTTTAGCATAAACTGTCAAGTATCAAACATAATTACTATAATCTGATATATTAGTTACATAAATAATAGAAAAACATGAACATCCCAAGGTCTGCAGTTGAGAAAAGTCTTAAAAGCCAATTGTTAGTGCCTGCTTTGCTTTTGGGGATGTTCCTAACTTTCACATTTGAGGTTTTCTTAAGCAATGCTATGGTAAACGTGGCCTCGTCGCTAAAAGTTACTGTAGGAACCGCAAGCCAGATTTTGACCTTCAGCTCGTTTGTGGGTCTTATTGTAGGTTTTGTCATGGGTTTTTTGACAGTCCGGTTCAAACATAAATCTTTGTTTGTGCTTGGTGTTGCACTTTTTGGTGTCGGAGCTTTAGGCTCGTTTTTAGCCCCGGATTTTGTGTCTATGCTGTTCTTCAGTCTTTTTCTTGGAATAGGCGCGGCAATGATTAGTATCGTGGTTTTAGCTTTAATTGGCGATTTTTTGCCTTTGGAGAAAAAGGGAATGGCAGTAGGGTTAGTAATGGGAGGTGTATTTGTTGCGAACTTGGTTATGCCTCAGGTGACGAGCCTAATTACTAATGCTGCGGGATGGCGTGCTGTTCTTTTGTGGGTTATCCTTCCAATATCCATAGTTAGTTTGCTCTTTGGCTTTTTTGCTCTTCCCTCGAGACCACAACAAGAACAAGTTGCAAACAAGCCTCGATACTTGGAGGCTTTTAAACAAATCTTGTCAAAAAAATCCGCACTTGCATGCCAAATCGGGACCGCGTTTGCTAACTTCGCGTTCTTAGCACCTGTGTATGCAGTGTCGTTTTACAGATTGCATTTTCATGAGTCTTTGAGCACAGGGGCAATCTTCTACTCGATCGCCTCAGCAATGGGGATTATGGGTGTAATAGTTGCGGGGCGGTTGATTAACCGAATTGGAAGGAAGCCTCTCACTGTAATGGCAAGTATAATTTCGGGAGTATTCGCAGTTTTGATCGCGTTTATGCCTACCGCTTGGGCTTCTGCTACAATGTGGATGGTATCAGCAGGTTTTGCCAGTATGTCGATTGTAGGTCTTAACAGTTTGGCCCTCGAACAGGTTCCGGGTTTTCGAGGCACCATGATGTCTTTGAATGGATCGTTTCGGAGCATAGGCGTTATTGTGGGATTGATTTTAAGCGGTTTGTTGCTTAACCTTTACGCTAACAACTTTCAAATCCTATATGCCATCTTTGGAGTTTGCGGCGTAGCCTCAGCCGCCGTTCTGTTCTTTTTTGCAAAAGATCCCTGCAAAAATCAATTACTTCCAGCTGCCTAATTGACAACCCCCTAATCTTGAACTGGCGCCTTAGACGAGAGAGAAGGATCAAATTTTAATCCACCCCGTCAAAAGGAAGAAATCTTTGTTTATTAGCTAGGAGTGGTTAAATCGGTGCTGAAGCCATGTCCAATTTGTCAGGTCATTTATGGCAGGACAACTTGCTAAATTAAGATTTGATTTTCCGGTAAACAAGAACTGACTTCATTAGATGCTACTTTTGATATTCCTTTACTTCTCTCGATGCTGGAAAACACTAAATAACGATCTGTTAGAATGCAAGGAGTTTAAGTGACGTTATTTTTCTTCAACGATAATCATTGTTAGCGTTGACCGCACTTTGTCGAGGCGTCGAACCTGCCATGTTACTATCTCTTTTAATTTATCCATGGTTTCGGCTCTAACTCTTGCCACTATATCATAGACTCCATAAACAGCTGAAGCTTCCTTAACATTCTCTATTTTTTTCAGATCTTTCAGCACGTCTGATTCAGAACCGATATCAGTATTTATCAAAACGAAGGCTGTTGGCATCTCAATCCAATCCTATATACTCGATAAGTTAAGTGTGAAATAAAATCTTTCCTCACGGTATCTGATTATTTCACTAAATAGTATCCATGAAGATAAACTATCTGAGTCGAGATAGCTCGATTCAGAACCAAGAAAGAATCAATTTTACGTTCTTGGAATCACCTTTGGCTCGAACATGTGTGGATCAGCCCTGACCCAAGACTATGGTAAGTCCGCAGGGTTGCAGATCTGAACAGGTTTCAAGTCCACGATCAAATCTGATAATAGTGGAACGGGGGGGGATTTGAACCAAAACAGCCTACGCGAAAACTAAAATTAACCTAAGAAATCGCTCCAAATACGTACAGGTTATACAAATAGCGTTCTCTACGATAGATTATGAGTCCGCTAACTAAGGTACCAATCTTTTAATCAAGATAGTCATGATTACGCCAATATCTGAGAAACGATGATCAATGGAGTTTGAAGGAGGATTAGCTTTCTCAAAAGAACTAAACCACTTCAAATTATCGTTAATAGTTTTTTCAATTTGGTAGCATTTTTTTATTCCTGCATGATCAAGATCGGTTAGGAGTAAATTTACCAATTTTTCATTTTCATGGTGCTCTCTGTCTGGAAATTTCCATTGTAGATAAGCAACTATTGTGTCATGGCTAATGTCTATGGCAAGATCAAGATCGTTTACGTTTGTGCTGTCACTAGTAATATTTGAGTCAATTACGATAATATTTTGGTCTTTGAATGTTTGGTTGTTAGCTGGATCGAGCGTTTTTAGCATTAATATCGCCTAGTTATACCCAGCGTATATTGAATAGTAATATATAAGAATTATGTTGCTGAAGCTAATGAAAATGAACTGCTGTAAATATACAATTGCTGCTTGGTTTTTCGTTATCGCTTTTCTTGAAAGCTCGAGAAGCAAAAGTTCAACCCTTATTTTTGACGAAATCAAATGGAATTTGAACCCGAAGTTGTGCAAACCGCTGGTAACAAAGAATAAATTAATTTAACCCCTTGGTGGATGAGTGTTTATAGTTACTAGTCCATTGCCGTCAAAGTAACTCTGAACTTTCATCCAAATAATGTCAAGCTAATGCCTTCTCATCATCCGGCAACAACTAATTTGGTTCAACGCAGATAAAAGCCTATACTTGCCCAGGACTGGTTGCAAGGAACACTTTTATTTTTCCCTTACAAGATAACCTCTTAGGAGCTTGAAAGAATGGAATTTGTAGGTAGCCAAACAGAAAAGAACGTTCTAGCTGCGTTTGCGGGAGAATCACAAGCAAGAAACAAGTACACCTTTTTTGCCAGTGTCGCCCGGAAAGAAGGGTATGAGCAAATAGGTGCCATCTTCGAAGAAACTGCTGCAAACGAGAAAGAGCATGGAGAACTCTTCTTTAAACATCTCAAGGGCGGAATGGTTGAAATCAAAGCCACTTACCCAGCGGGCATAATTTCGTCGACAGCTGTGAACCTTAAGGCTGCTGCCGAAGGCGAAAAACTCGAGTGGGGAAAACTTTACCCGAGTTTTGCCGAAGCCGCAGTCAAGGAAGGCTTCAAAGACGTCGCAGCAACGTTCAGCATGATAGCTAAGGTCGAATCTTATCACGAGCGAAGATACAACAAGCTGCTTGAAAGCCTAACGCAAGGCAAAGTTTTCAAAAAAGACGAGCCCATCAAATGGAAATGCAGAAACTGCGGTTACGTTTGCGAAAACAACGCCGCGCCAGAAAAATGCCCCGTATGCGCTCATCCGAGAGCCTATTTTGAGGTATGGGTTGAAAACTACTAAACCTCTCTTTTTTTCCACATAAGTTTGCAAGCGACTTTCTGTTTCGTTTTGCTAGTTGGTTGTTAGCCTAAATCTGAGGTTTATCAATCTGGGTGTTTTTCAAGGGCTTTAGTTTGGGGTAAACGAATCTGACAAGTAGGTACAAAACAAACACGTTAGCGCATATGAAGAAACTAACCGGGTAAGGTGTATAAAACGCGATAAAAAGTCCTAGCCATGTTGCGAGCAGCGCGATGACTATAGAAATAATTATGACCTGCCGTGGTCGTCTTGCCAACATTTGAGCAGTCGCGGCAGGGGTTACCATCAATGCGAAAATGAGTAGGACACCGACCACCTGGACCGCAAACGACGTTGCCACCGCTACTAAAAGCATGAAAATTACCCCCAGCAGAAGTACGGGCATTCCTTTGGCTTCTGCCACATCTTCATCTAGTGAGGCAAACAAGAGTGGTCGATAAACCACTGCGATGAGAACCAAAATTATCGCACCAGCAGCAAGTGTCAAAAGAACAGCGCTGGCACTGACCCCCAATACTTCTCCAAACAAGATCGAGTACGCTTCTTGTGCATAACCGCCAGCGTAAAGACTAAGGAACAACACGCCTAGGCCAAGCATGAATGCGAGAACTGTCCCTATTTGGACGTCACGCTGCGCAGCACGCCGACCAAGTGCTGCTATCCCAAGTCCGCCCAAACTTGTGAACGCAAGAAGACCATAAACTGGGTTGATCCCGATTAATACTGCAGCAGCTGCCCCAGAAAAACCGATGTGGGAGAGGGCGTGCGCTGCGAAAGATGAGCGACGTAGCACAACAAAATAGCCAACAATGCCCGCTACGATTGCAACTATTGTCCCAGCTTCGTAGGCATGTTGCATGAAGGGAAATTGAAAAATCCGTTGTAGGTCAACTATTGGGTTAAAGCTGAAAGTTGAAGTTAAAGTAGAAAATGACGTTAAGATCATTCTGGTTGACACCCGTGGCAATCATCAATTCCTATAATTGCAATGTTTCCTCTCGAGTCCCGGAGGACTTCAACCTGAACCCCGAACAAAACGGAGAGACACTCTGATGTTAGGACTTCTTGCGGCGTTCCAGTCGCGACATTACCATTAGCGATGTAAACAACTTTGTCAAGGTACGGCAAAAGAGGATTGATATTATGGGCTATCAGCAATGCAGTGACGTCGCGCGATTCAACTACACTATGTATAAGCTGTAGCAATTCTCTTTCCCGTCTCATGTCCAGATTTGATAACGGCTCATCAAGCAGCAGAACGGAGGGATTACTGACAAGGGCTTCAGCCAGAAATATTCTCTGAAGTTCTCCGCCTGATAAGACGCCGAGAGAGCGGTGAGCCAAATCTGTAGCTCCGACATCTTTCAATGCATTGAGTGCATCTTCGCGCTCTTTTTTGGATAACAATCCCAAGCCCCATTGTTTGCCAGAGGCCCCTAAGCGCACAAGTTCAAAGGATTCAATATTCGTTTCACCATCGAATATGTGTCGCTGTGGGACGTAACCAATTTGTGGATTGCCACGCTTGGGCGCTTCATCAAATATCCTGATCGTGCCGCTAACCGGTTGTTGAAGCCCAAGGAGCAAACGAAACAGCGTTGTCTTGCCTGCGCCATTGGGTCCAATAACTGCTACAAACTCGCCACGATTAATAGATAAATTGGCGTCTCGCCAAACTATGTTTCCCGGGTAACCGGCCACCAGATTTTTGGCTGTTATGATCTCGTACTGTGCACCCATAGTTATGACCCGAGAGCTTGAGCGTTAAGTGCGTTTTGAATGGCGAGTAACTCGGCATTCATCCAGACTTGGAACGCAACGTCTGACGGCTGGATAGTTTCCGTTACTCCGACAATTGGAATATTATACTGAGC
>JBEKVK010000042.1:0-10732 GCA_049514075.1 Bathyarchaeia archaeon
AATGGATTTTGGCGAAGATTTCACCCGCTTTGCTTATCATGGCTAATTTCTGCTCAATGCTCTCTCCCTTCTTGGCCGCAGCTATACTTTTTAAAGTTTCATGAAGCCCTTCGCCCTCAATGAACTCCATAAAAACCAAACGCTCGGCATTACTTACGTGAAAAATCTTGGGCACATTGAACCCCTCGCTCCTCAACAGCTCGTTCATGGCACATTCTTTGGCAAGTCTTGCCTGAGCCGAAACCGAAAGAGACCGAACGCCAAGGGACCACACCGTCAACGGAAACCATTTAAACCCTGACAAATCTTTGTAACGTTTTGCAAGGACCTTGGTCTCCCCGCCTTTTCCTTTGGCTTGGATTAGGTAAACGTCGTTTAGCATTCCACCTAGCGGTTCAACCGCTATGTTTTCGCCTTGCCCTTTCAGAAGCATTTTTTTGGCAAAGCCTTTGATATCAACATTATCTGCAAGCGAAATTAGGCCTTCCGAGGTTTGGAAAAACACGTATTTCTGAGGATCAACAAAAAGGTAGGCGGGATCTGGGAGTCGTGGCCAATTAATTTTTTGAGTTCTAAGGAAGATTTCGGTGTTCTGTGAAACTATGCTCATAAGTTGGGGGAAAAAACCAAAAAAGGATGTGAAAAGGGTTCGCGGCGCGTTCCTCGTGGCGCTGAGAAGTCGCATTGCCGGGTTTTGGCTTTGTTCGATAAGTTTCTTAGAAATCTTGACGTAACCATCAGCATAAAAGACGCTTCCTTCTTTCTCAAGCAAACATAATGCTTCATTGTAGCTTTCAAGGGACTTTACCTCGTTAGCGGTGACTCCAGCGATAACGCTTGAGGCATTATATGCAAGAAGGGGAAAGATTCTAATTCGGTTCAATAGCACCTCATAGAGGAAATACTGCGCCCTAATCTGCAGTGTGCTGGCAAGCTCGGGAAAATTGAGAGCTAAAGTCTCTAGCAGCTCAAGAATCAAACGTTTCTTCAGGGCGACCTCTTGTTTATGCAGGTAATGATCGCCGATAACCGCCATGTAGGGAAAAGCAAGTTTGCTCGCGATTGCCTCTCCGAGAAAACCTCTCTCGATGTCCCGTTCAAAAACCCACTGGTCAATCGCCAAGATAAAGACAGGTCTTTCATTTAGGGTTCTTGGGTAACTGATGATTCTGGGCTGAAAATCCCGCAGGACAACTACGACTTCTACCAGCGTCTTCTCGCCTGAACCATCCGCAGAAAACCTATCAACTTGAGCAATGGCGGTTATGTCTGCGGAGCCAGCGATACGTCTGCACAAATCCAGCAATTGATTATTGAATTCCTTGTTCTCTGAGCTTCCAATTTGATTCAAATACGTCTTCTAGTAGAGAATTGGAAGTCCAGATATTTAAAACACGTTTGCACGAAACAAGTTTCTATGCAGGCTTCTGGGCTGAACCGCAAAAGTTATGAGATAACCTCAACCATAACCGAAACATCACGCATCTGCAGGTAACACAGTTAAGCAACTTCTTTATGCGCTGGCAATTTCGCCATCATGGTCAACGCGGGCTGCTCAACACATGGCTGATTAGCTAATTTTCGGCATATTAGATTCAGCGAGTCTTGTGTGAAATCAAGCATGCTTTGACCGCCGTTAGTGAGGCTGTATATCTTTCTTGGTCTGTCAAAATTCATGTTCCAATCGCCTTTCACAAAACCCTTTTTTTCAAGAGAATTAAGCAACGGATAGACTGTGCTCGGACCAAAGTAAACGCCGTAGTTTTTTCGAATCTTGGTTATGATTTGATACCCATGCATCGGTTGGTTGCCTAAAAACTGCAGTATGATGAGGTCCAACAAACCTTTCATCAGTTTATTTGAAACTTCTTTTTGCATTGTTAATGTTTTTAACATTTTTCTCAACCTGTATTTCTGTTGAACAGTTTTGCTGTTCTACATGGATACAATATGTCCTATTTCAGACATATCTTGAGTAGTTAATATTAATAAACCATAATATAAATCTTCATACATAATACAAGCATACAAAAACATAACAAGGCAATGCAGCCAGCCAGCACAATCGTCATAAAACATATAAACACAACATCAAACAATTCATATCAACTCGCATCACGGTACAACCTCATGTCAGAAACCTACAAAGACGAAATTGTACAACACATAATCAGAAACCTACTAGAAATCGAATTACTTCGGATACTGCAAACCCAACCAACATGGGGGTACCACATTAAAAAACAAGTAGAGGAACAATTCAACATAAAACTAAGGCACGGTGCACTTTACCCCGCCCTAAAAGCCCTTGAGACAAGAGGCTTTCTGGAAAGCAAAACACAACAAAAAAGTGGGCGAGCCCGAAAAGTGTACTCTGTTACCCAAGAGGGAAAAAATTACCTTCAAACCTACCGCAACCTAATAAAAGAAATGCTCGACGAGAAAACAGAATAAACCGAAGCGGGACATTAAAGGATCTAACTTATTTTCCAATTTACCTGCGAAAAACAATTCTTGATTCAGCGACGCTTCATCGCCAGATCTGCCCGAAGTGGACTGCTCAAGTAATGCTTACGTTCTGAATGTCGAAGTATCGTTTTGCTAAAAAGCGCAGACGTTCGGCGTTCTTGCCGTTTTTCCCTATTGCGACGCCCTTGTCTTTTGGGTTAACCGTGATGACTGCCATTTTTTTGCCGTCAGTTCTTTCAGTAACGCGCACTTCTCTCACTGCTGCGGGCTTCAAAGCGTTCTTCATGAATTGAACTGGGTCTTCGCTGTACTCTATGATCTCGTGTTTTTTGCCCGTCATGCGTTCAAGTGTATGTATGTTTCTGCCGCCTTTCCCTATTGCAACACCCACTTGGCCTTGGTTTACAATGAATATTGCCCTTTGCTCTATTTCGTCAACAATACAGTCCTTCACGCTTGCGCCGCTTATGCTTTCAAACAATGCAATGTAACGCATTTCGTCGCAGGTGATTTTTATGCCGGTTGTCAGTTTTTCTCCTCCATTTTTTATTCTTCTGGTTGTTCCTCTGTTATCTTGAGAATGTCGGAGTCCCCTGTTTCGCGGATGCTCATGGCTGAAATGATAAAGAGTTTTTTGCAAACTTCAGCCAGATCCATAGAGCCACCTTTGTAAGTTACTACTGGGACTTTAGAGATTTCTCCATAGTATTCTATCTGTTCTTTTATGGTTTTTGGACAGTTAGAGGCCAAAACAATCATCTTAGCCTTTCCTGTTTTAGCGTTTTGTAAAGCAGTGTTTGCTCCGAAAGATACCTTGCCTGTTTTAACGGCTGACGCTAATGCCTTATCTATATCTATCACGATTCAGTTTTTCCTCCTTCTTTTTCTGTCTTTTCGAATGTTGACATGTATAATTCAACTAAGCCAGTCCCGATTGGTATCGACTGCCCAACTATAACGTTTTCGGTTACTCCTGCTAAGGGGTCACTTTCACCTTTCACGGCCGCTTCAATAATGTTAGGCACTGTGATTTCGAATGCGGCGCGCGCGAGAACGCTTGCTTTTTTGCCGCTGATGCCGTGTCTGCCGATTTGCTGCACGTCTCCTGTTGTCGTCATCATGTCTGCAACGAGCATTACGTGTCGCACGTCTACGTCTAATCCTTGATCTTCTAGGACTCCTTTAGCTTCATGGACGAGTGCGTTTCGTGATGCTTCTACGCCTAAGGTTTTAGCTATTTCGTGGATGTTATTGGTGGTTGTTCGTGAAGTGTCTACGCCTTCGACTTCTAAGACTTTTGACAGGTTTGAGCCGTCAGTACGTATTACCCATTCGCCGCTTTCTTCGGTTACGAGTACACGTTTAATGTCGGGTACGCCTTTAACCTGGAAGCCAGGAATCTTGCCAAGCATGCGTTTTAGCTGTTCAGCTTTCTTGGGTTTGATTTCAACGGTAGAATCTGTTACAGTTACGGTTGCATTCTGCAGTTGTAACCGCTCATTTAGCAGATCCATGGTTATGCCTCTGTCATCCATCATAGATTTGTTCAGTTCAATTATGATTTCTTCGCGCACTGGGTCTTCGTATATTGCAGAAGCCAAGTTTTCGACAGAGGTGTAGATTATGTTTCTTGCGATTTCAACAGCTCCTTCTTTGCTTTTTGCGTGTTCAGGCATCAAGTAGATTGTCATGATTGGGGTTGAGGGTATCCTGCGAGCGTCCACGATTTCGATGAGCCTCGGTAAGCCTAAGGTTACGTTTTGTTCTTTGACTCCTGCGTAGTGGAAGGTTCTGAGAGTCATCTGTGTGCCTGGTTCACCTATTGATTGTGCCGCGACAATTCCCACTGCTTCACCCGGCTCCATCAGGGCACGTTTGTATTGGTCTGCAGTTGATGACGTGGCTTTTTCTACGCTTTTTGCGGTAAGCTTACCTTTTGCAAAGTTCTGTTTTAGTTGGTTCATTAAGATCGGGGTAAGTTGAAGTTCGACTTTTTTGAGCTGTTTCTTGATTTCTTCGGCGGATGCGACTTCTCCTTTTTCCTGGCCGATTTTTATCTGGTCGATAAGTCTGCTAACGTTAACGGCTTTTCCATGGTCGCTTTTTGCGGGGTCAACACCATCTTCTCCGTAGCGGAATTGGATAATGTCGCCTGCTGAGTCGCGGACGGTGCTGTCGTATTCGAGGCGTATGTGTTCTAGTGCGTTGATTAGCCTGCGCTGCATGTAGCCGCTTTGTTGTGTGCGGACGGCTGTGTCGACTAGTCCTTCTCTGCCTCCCATAGCGTGGAAGAAGAATTCGATTGCGTCTAAGCCTGATTGGTAAGAGTTATAGACGAAGCCTCTTGCTCTTGGAAGCGGATCGTTCTCTTTGAAGTGCGGCAATGCTCGTCCCGAGTAGCCTCTTAGGATACGTTTGCCTCGGACCGACTGTTGTCCAACGCAAGCAGCCATCTGACCAATGTTAAGGCTTGAGCCTCTTGCACCTGTTCGGGTCATGACGATGCCGGCGTTTTCTAATGTGAAGTCTTCGTCCGCTATTTTGCCCGATTCGTCTCTGGCTACTGCGAGTTCATGCATAACGTAGATTTCAAAGGATTCCTCAAGTGTTTGACCGGGCAGGCGTGGTAGAGTGCCATTTTGGAAGTTTGCAATGTGTTCGTCGATTTTCTTTTGGATACGTTCCATTGTTTTGGCCATGCGGTTGCGGGCTCTCGGTGAAAGAACCAGTTGTTCGTAGGTGTAACTGAAACCTCGCATTGAAATGTATAATTTTAGAAGGTGAGTTATGTTATTGAGGAATTGTCTCCCAGCTTGTGTACCGTAATCCTTGATTATTCTGTGAAGTAAGCTTTCGGATTGCTCTGCACCGATTGAACGCCTGTCGATGATTCCAGAAACCAATTGTCCGTTTCTAACCACAACGTACGCATCATGTTTGCATTCTTCTTCTTCGCATTTCGTGCATCCCTGGCAAATGTTGGCCTTCAAAACGTAATTCAACGTTTTCGGTAGGTAGAGGCTAAAGATTTGTTTTCCTGACCACATTGGTACGGGTTCTTTGATTTCTGGTTCTGGAAGTTCGTCGGTATAGCCGGTTGCTGTTAGCAGCCTGTCAACTTGATCTCTGCCTATATAGTTGCCTTTTCTTGTAAAGTAGTATGCGCTTGTGATAAAGTCTCTGATGGCGCCAATGATGGGTCCGCCGAATCTTGGTGAAAGGATTTGGTCTTGAACCTGCATAAGAAGCAGCGCTTCAGTTCGGGCTTCTTCGCTTTGTGGAACGTGAAGGTTCATTTCGTCCCCATCAAAGTCTGCGTTGTATGGAGGGCAGACACATAGGTGTAGGCGGAAAGTTTTGTAGGGCAAAACTCTGACGTAATGAGCCATGATTGACATGCGGTGAAGCGACGGTTGCCGATTGAAGATTGCGATGTCGCCGTTCTTAAGGTGCCGTTCGACCACGAAGCCCAACTCTACGGCTTCTGCGATTTTGGTTCTGTCAACAACGAACTCCAACCTGATGCGTTTTCCGTCTGGCCTGATGATGTATAGGGCGCCAGGGTAGTTTTCTGGGCCGTTAATGACAAGTTTTTTCATTTCTTCTATGTTCCAAGCTGTGACTTTTTCGGGAACAGAAAGCCGCATGGCAACGTCGACGGGTACACCGACCTCGTTTATGTCGAGGTTTGGGTCTGGAGAAATGACTGTACGTGCGGAGAAGTCGACTCGCTTACCTGAAAGGTTGCTTCTGAAACGTCCTTCTTTGCCTTTGAGCCTTTGAGAGAGAGTTTTTAGTGCTCTTCCGCTGCGGTGCCTTGCGGGCGGTATGCCTGAAGCTTCATTATTAAAGTACGTGGTAACGTGATACTGGAGCAGCTCGGAGAGGTCCTGGATGATTAGCGTAGGAGCACCTGCTTCCATGTTTTCTTTCAAACGCTGGTTAATGCGAATGATGTCTACGAGTTTGTGAGTTAAGTCATCTTCAGAGCGGATACCTGACTCAAGTGTGATTGATGGACGAACGTAAACTGGAGGAACAGGCAGAACCTGAAGAACCATCCATTCAGGACGTGCAACTTTCGGGTTGAAGCCTAAGACTTCTAAGTCTTCGTCAGAAATGCGTTCGAGCCTTTCCCTGATCATGCTTGGAGTCAAAGGCTCGGAGCCTGCTTCAGTTTGCTCGATAAACTTTGTCGGCTTCTCAAAAGTGATTTTGAATTGGGCTGACGCGCAGTAAGGACATTGTTTAGCCTTTATTTCAGTCATGATTTCTTTGTAAGTTTCATCGGGAATAGTTCCTAAAAGTTCGTTGAGCCGTTCGATACGTTGTCGGGCTTTCTTGGCAGCGTCTTCAGTTAAGAGTATGCGTCCGCAGCTACGGCAGGTTGATTTTAGAAGGTCAAAAATGATTTTGGTAAATTCAATGTGCACGATTGGTACGGCAAGTTCGATGTGTCCGAAGTGTCCTGGGCACCGGATAGCTGTGTTTCCGCATGTTTTACATCGTTGCCTTGGCTCAAGGGTGCCTAGTCTGCCGTCCATTAAGCCGGCGGTGATGGGCGCTCCGTCTTCGTCGTAAGTGTCAGGGGTTTGGATTTCAACTACCGACTGCTTGCGCAGGTCTTTCGGTGAAATTAAGCCGAACGAGATTTCGTCGACTATCTTGTGGATTAATTCTTCCTGTTGTGACATGTTATGCTTTCTCCTTAAGCCTTAGTTTAGGGGTAATACACAAGCTTTGAAGCTCCTGCAAAAGAAGCTTGAAAGCGTACGAGACGATGACTGGTGAAATCTTTGCTTTCTCGTCGCATATTCGGCAGACATAGCGTCTTTGTTTCATGTCGAAGTAAGCGATTTGCCCGCAGTTCTCACAGATATACAGCGTGTACTTGTCTGATTCCTCAAGAAGCCGGTCTCTTAGAAGCATGGCTGCGCCGTGTCCGATGAGGCAGTCTCGCTCCATTTCTCCGAATCTTAAGCCTCCGCCTCTAGCTCTGCCTTCAGTTGGCTGCCGTGTCAACATTTGCACTTGTCCTCTTGCTCTTGCGTGGATTTTGTCAGCGACCATGTGATGCAGTTTCTGGTAGTAGACTACGCCTACGAAGACGTCTGCAACGAATTTCTCGCCTGTAGTGCCGCTGTAGAAGACTTCTCCGCCTGTGTGGCTGAAACCCAATTTCACGAGGCTTTTGCGGATCTCGTCGGGTCCTTCGTTGCTGAATGGTGTGCCATCTGCTGGTCTGCCTCTTGCTGACGCTGCTTTTCCTGCGAGTGATTCTATGAATTGTCCGATGGTCATTCTTGAGGGGATTGCGTGAGGGTTGATTATTAGGTCAGGGACAAGGCCATCATCTGTGAAGGGTAAATCTTCCTGTGGAACGATTAAGCCGATAACTCCTTTCTGTCCGTGTCTTGAAGCAAATTTGTCTCCTAGTTCAGGGACCCGCTGATCGCGGACTCTTGCTTTTACGAGTTGGCTGCCTTCGCCTGACATGGTTATGAATATGCCATCCACAATTCCTGTTTCGGATGGACGCATGTCAACGGATGTGTCACGCATAGAGGGTCCTTTGACTTCGAATTCCTTGTATTCTTCAAGGAACCTTGGAGGGCTGATTCTTCCAATTAATACGTCTCCGCCAACAACTTGCGACTCAAGGCTGATAATCCCGTCGGGCTCTAGAAGCCTGTAGTATTGTTCTCCCCGATATCCTCGGGTTCCTGGTTCTGGAACGGTGAATTTGTCTTTTAATCCTCCGAGGTACTGGCGGCATTCGGCTTCGTAGATACGGTAGAATGTTGATCTGGCTAAGCCTCGTTCGATTGATGCTTTGTTGAATATGAGCGCGTCTTCCATGTTGTAGCCTTCGAAGCTTAGCACAGCGACAACGCAGTTTTGCCCTGTTGGGCGCTGCTTGTAACCCATTACCTCCATTAGTTCGGTTTCAACCATCGGAACTTGTGGGTAATGAAGTATGTGTGACCGTGAGTCGACACGATGATGAAAGTTGGTGCCGTAAACTCCTAAAGCTTGTTTTGCCATGGCTGCTTGGTATGAGTTGCGTGGCGACTGGTTATGTTCAGGATACGGGATTGTTGAGGCGCATATACCTAGAATCGTATAGGTGGCTATTTCAACGTGGGTGTTATCGGGTTGAATTTGGTCGAAGGTTAAGGCTATGTAAGCGTTTTCCTCTTCCTCAGCGTCCAAATACTCTATTAAGCCGTTTTTGACGAGGTCTTCCCAAGTCCATTCGCCTAAACCGATTTTTTCCATGTGCTTAGACTGAAGTTTAGAAACACCGTTTTCAACAATTACGAGTGGCCGCCTGACTCTGCCTTCGTCACAGTTAGCGTGTAATTCTTCATTTTCTGTTTGCTGCTTTGTGAAGTGTGTCACGTTGGCTTCTGTTGAGATTTCGCCTGTTCTTCTTTTTTCGCGGAAGGACTTCACAATCTCGGATGCGTTATTGCAGTACCCAATTATGTTTCCGTCAACGAAAACTTTGGCTCCTGAAATGCGCAGATCAGTAGAGGATTCTGCTGCAGGAACGGTTCCCATTTCGAAAAGTAATTGTTTAACTCTATCTGGGTTTACGCCGACTGCAATTGAAGCTGACAGCGCAAGGTTCTTTACGAGCCCGCAGTTGGAGCCTTCAGGCGTTTCGTTTGGACATAATCGTCCCCAGTGGGTTGGGTGCAAGTCTCTGGCTTCGAAGTTAGGTTGGCTTCTGCTCAACGGCGATTGAAGCCTACGCAAATGACTCAGCGTTGAAATGTAGTTAGTTCGGTCAAGTAGCTGAGTAATACCCACTCTGCCTCTACCCCAGTTGCCCGTTGCTAAAGCATGCTGGAACCGCTCGGTAATTATTCCCGGACGCACAGCGGCTGAAACAGTAATTATTGGGCCTTTAACACCTATGCGCTCAAGCTGGTACTTTATGTCTCTAGTTAGGTTTCTGAATGAAACGCGGAAAAGATCTGCTAGAAGTGGACCTCCGAGACGCAGGCGCTTATTTTTAAAGTGGTCTTTGTCGTCAGGTTGCCTTTTGCCCGTCTTCAATTGCAAAACGCGATAAGCCATTTCACCGAGGAAAATTGCTTTTTCTTTGCGGTTTTTTTCGCTTCTGCCAAGATGGGGCAAAAAGTTCTTGTCAAGAGCGGTTTCAGCTTTCTGCAGCCTATATTCTTCAACTTGCCCGTGGGCTACACGGTTGCCGATGAATAGAACTGCGTCTGCTGGGGTGTCGACGCCGATAGCTTTTTCGAATGATGCGGCAAGCATGCTTTGCATGTCGCTATCTAGTGAAACTGCCTCTGCGATTTCCTTGTCTTTTTCTAAACTAAGGGCACGCATGATGACGACGAATGGAATTTCGGTGGGCACTCCAGGCATGGTGACGTAGATTGCGTCGTCTGACTTGAGCTTGAGTTCGATTCTGGCTCTGAAGCCGACCGTGGTTGAGAAAATTTTTGCTTGATAAACAGGCGATGTTCCTTTTTCATCTATGTCCACAATTACGCGGTTAGGTGCCAGGTCTTCCATGGCGACGATAACGCGTTCGGAGCCGTTAACGATGAAGTAGCCGCCCTGGTCGTCTGGGTCTTCTCCAGCGGCGATAAGTTCTTCTCGTGAAAGTTGCGAGAGGAAGCAAAGTTTTGATTTAAGCATTACAGGGATGTTGCCGATGTAAACCAGTTCGGTATCCTGTTCTCTTCCATCGATAACTGGAGTCATTTCCAGCGCAATAGGAGCCGAATAAGCCAAGTTTCTCAGACGGGCTTCCATTGGGTAAATTTCATGTTTTGTCCCGTCTACTTCGGTGACGTATGGACCAGTTATTCTTGATTGAGGGTCAATTACCCATATTTGCCCAAGTTTCACCTTGTAGGGGCTTTCTGGAACTTCTATGGGGATTTCAGCGACTTCATCGGTCACTTCTTGTAAGCCATGGTCGATAAATTCATTGTAGCTGTCAAGATGCTGCCTGACAAGGCCCTTTTCTTTGAAAAAGGTTTTCAATAAATCATGGATATCTTCTTTCTGGATAGTTGCAGTCACTTCAACATTTCTCCAATAACTTTAACATTTTGTGATATTGTTAGGTCTGTTTTGTTCAAGCTTTCAACTCCAATGATGCGGGGATTATCCAACTTGAAAAAAATTTCTCCTAACTTTTCTAAAGGCACAAAGACATGCTACGGAGCTCACTAATAAACCTTATCATGAGTATTGAGCTTAAAGCGAAGGACGCCTAAAC
>JBEKVK010000043.1:0-10668 GCA_049514075.1 Bathyarchaeia archaeon
CCGAGCCCAACCATCACTGAGACCAGCCCGATTAGAAATCCGATAATGGGCAAAAACGCTTCCCACACAAGCGCTCCTCTTCAGTACAGTTTACTTGATTATATTATAAAATGTTGAGTTACCAGGTTCATCTGAGATGGTTGCTGCAGCGAATCTGGGATGGTTGAAGTTTGAAAAGATAGCAGCTACTCTGTTATTATCACTTTCAGAGTTTTCTCTGCTGGAGTGTCTACGGTTTGCAAGGCTTTCTCAAACTCTGAAAGCTTGAACCTGTGGGTTATGAGACCTTTCACATCTACCAGTTTTTTGGCGATTAGCTCCACAGCCGACGGATACTCAACAGGAGAAATATAAATTGTAAAAAACGAAGCTTCATCTGCATCTTCTAAATTCAAGTACCCCTTCGATTCACCCACCAAAGCCACTTTCCCAGCCTTCCTAACCAAAAATGGCGTCTGCTCAACAGTTTCTCTGTTTCCAGCAGCTTCAATAACCAAATCTGAACCATGCTTTGTTAGCTTCCTAACCGCATTCACAACGTCTTCGTTCTTTGGGTTAACTATAGCGTCCGCACCAAACTTCTCGCTATATTCAAGCCGGTAATCCTCCAGGTCAACCGCGATAACGCGGCAACCTTTCAACTGAGCAACCTGCGTCATAAGCAACCCAATTGGCCCCTGCCCGAGGATCGTTACCCAATCGCCAAGATTCGGCTTCATGTAATCGAGCACGCGAAGTGCCAAGGCAACAGGCTCCACGATTGCTGCTTCTTCATCGCTGACGTTTTCAGGTACAGGAATTAAGCTTCTTGGCAACATCGCTTTTGATTCGGCGAAGAAACCGTCGCGCGTCAACCCGTAAAACTTACCTTTTGTGCAGTAGGTGGGCAATCCCCGAAGGCAAAAATAACAATGGCCGCAGTTAACAATCGGAACCATAATCACACGTTCGCCAGTGTCAACGCGCACTCCCCAAGCATCATGCCCAAGTATTCTGCCTTTCTTCATCCATTTCCAGTCACCCCTGTAGAGATGCATGTCGGTGCCACAGATGCTTCCAGCCTTAAATTTCACAAGAACCCTATTGCCTCTCAGTTTCGGTTCAGGGACCTCTTCAACATTGATTTTGTGTGGTCCACGGTAAACAACCGCCCTCAAAAACTTCAACCTCTAACATTCCATCGGCGAAGGCAAGGTATTAAGTTTATTGTACATTGTCCTTAGCTTTGCGTTAGGTTAATAACTCCATTAACACATGCATCTTTGAACAATATGAATCCGGAAGAGTACACAAAAGAGCGGCTTTGGCAGTTGCTTGTTGAAGCCATTCACGCTTCAGTGATGTACCCGACCCATAAAGCCTACACACGCGGAAGCATTTTGCCGCAGAAAACCGACATAACACCCTCAGAGCTCGCTGAAAGGCTAGGCATGCCGCTTGGAGAAGCAATGGTGATTCTGAGCGAACTGAAAGAAGAAAGAAAATGCCCTACCTAGTGGGTCGATTAGAGTTAACGTTATGTTTATATGAACAGTTCGATTTTAATATAAATACTTAAAAAAATTTTAGAAGGGAAAATAAATGACAGTAGAAAAACGCGAACTTAGTACTATGATGTACGCATTTCTTGTAATTGGCTTATTAATTGGAGTTGCTTTAGGATTTTCAGTAGGTTATCTCACTAATCAGTCGCAAATAAGCTCGCTGAACAAAAAAGTTTCCAACCTTCAAACCTCAGAGACGAGTTCTTTAGTCAGTCTAGCTTCCAATGGGAAACCCTTTGCAGTCGGGGCAGCCGGAACACTGACATACGCGTTCGGCAAAGAGCTGGCAAATTTCGAAGCGCTATATCCCAGCATTACCGTCGCTCCTCCTCTGTTTGAGGGAAGTGGTTTAGTTGCACAAGAAGAAAACCTCACACAATCGTTAAGTTTGGAAGCCGCCGCTGACACGACAGCTATGCCCTCAGTCCTCTTCCCTAATCTCGCAAATTACGAAATTGCCTTTGGCCAAACACAAATGGTCATCATCGTCAATCTCAAATTATCAGGCGGCCTAGAACTGTATAACATGTGGAATGCTGCAAAAGGACTTGCAGTAAATTCAACCGCGTGGACTACGGCTTGGAAAAACATGTTCAATTTAATTGCAATCAACTCGACCACTGTAGTAGGTGTTTCGAATCCTTTCACTGACCCAAGCGGTTTTCAGGCTGCTGGTATGATTCGATTGGCAGGTTTAACGTTCTTTGGAAATGTTACGTACCTTTACGACGCAATATACAACAACCCAAGCAAGTATTACATGACAAACAGTGAAGACGATTTGGTTCCGCTCATGCAGACTCAGCACATAGATTTCATAACTTCATCTTACGAATCCAATGCTATACCTCAGACAAATTCAACTTCAACTCCAGGTCTGGCTTGGATCACACTACCCACCGCAGTTAACTTAGGGGTCTTAGCGGGCACTCCTTACTACAACAAAGCCAACTTCGCATACACGGAACTGGGGACAACCGAAAATTTCGTCGTTAACCCAGTCGTCTATTGTGTTACGATTCCAACAGTTTCCACTAACTCGGCAGCGGCAACATTATTCATTCAAAACCTATACACTAAAACAGGTCAAAGCATACTTGAGCAATACGGTATAACACCCTTTTCCCAGGGCATCGTCTACCCTGCCGCTAGCGCCTCCAATGTTCCAAGTGTACTCAAGCCATACACCACACCGGTTAACTCGACAGATCTATCCCAATTTGCTGGGGCCTGATTGAGTTTAATGGAAAATTCAAAGCCTTACTGATCTTCTGCAGTGCTATAACAATCCTTTTTTTTATTTACCCAATTCTACTAATAATCGCACTCGGTGTCAACAACCTCGTTTCTGCGCTCTCCACAGGTTCCTTCATCGCTTCAGTCGAGGTTACTTTCGTAATTGCGACAGCCGCAGCACTCCTCTCTGTACTGGTAGGTACTCCCTTCGCTTATCTTCTGGCTAGATCCGAATTCAAGTTTAAAGAAGTTATCGAAGCAATCATCGACATACCTATTATGGTTCCTCATGTCGTAGTTGGCATTATGATAGTGTTAGCTTTCTCCTCACAATATGGGTTAGGTCCATTTCTGCATGGACTCGGCATAAACTTGATTGACACGTTGATAGGGGCAATAATAACAGTCACTTACCTGTCGGCAACTTACTCTATAAGAGTGACTGAGACTTCGATAAAGACGATTAACCCTGATATCGAGTTGACTGCTCGAACACTTGGGTCTTCACCGGCATTTACTTTCATCCATGTTGTAGTGCCTAGAATCTGGAAGTCAATAGCCAACGGGGCATTGCTTACGTGGGCAAGGGCTGTTGCGGAGGTTGGAGCGCTTCTAGTGGTTGCTTATTATGTATACTTCAATGGTAATGACGTTTATCCAGCCTCAATCTACATTTATGAAGGGTTCGAAGCATTAGGGTTAGCTGGTGTTGTAAAGTATTCAGCAGCTCTCCTAATAATAGTCCTCGCAGTATTCATCATTTACAGATTTATTCTGAAACGCCTTTGAAAGAAGTGAATATGGTTGTTTCAATTACTCAATATTAATCTCACGCTGGGAAATTTCAAACTGAACTCTGTCAGCTTAAACGTTGATCAACATGAATACCTAATCATAATCGGGCGGACTGCCAGCGGCAAAACCACGATTCTCAAGACAATCGCAGGAGCCTACAAACCGTCCAGCGGTAAAATATTGATTGACGGCTTAGATCTTACAATGATGCCTCCTGAAAAAAGAAATATCGCTTACGTGTCACAGATTTTTTCTTCATTTGATCCGATGAATGTCCGCGGCAATATAGAATTCGGACTCAGAGCCAGAAGGGTTCCAAAATCGCAGAGAATACAGTTGATTAACGGAGTGGTTAAAGACCTTGGCATTGAACATCTGCTGGATAGGATGCCTGCCACGTTAAGCGGGGGAGAACAGCAGCGCGTTTCGTTAGCAAGAGCGTTGGTCACCAGTCCAAAGATATTGCTTTTGGACGAACCTCTTTCTATGATAGACCCCGAGACTAAAGGGTCAATCCTGCGGTTGCTGAAGGCAATTCCTGAAAAGTACAACATTCCAGTAGTCCATGTTACCCATGAATGGGACGAAGCTTATTCATTGGCAAGTCGAATCGCTGTTATACATCAAGGCAGAATAATTGAGGTTGGCGACCCTGAGCAAATATTTAATGAACCAAGAAGCTATCTTACAGCCAAGCTCGTTGGCTTCTATGATATGCACAAAGGAGATTCTGCTCTTACTGAATCGGGTTCCACAATAAAGTTGGAGAACGGCATGGAATTGAAATCGCATATGAAAGTTAGCGGCTCAGTTTACGCCTGTGTGAGACCTGAACGAGTTAAACTTGGCATTGGTAACGGGTTCAATAATTTTGAAGGTCGGGTCGTAGACGTGTTCAGGGAGAGATTTGGGTTTCGAATAATCATCGACATAAACAATATTGAGTTTACTGCTCTCGTGGGAAGCAATCATGCAAAAGGCGATGTCGTAACAATCACAATGCCAGAAGACAGCGTATACATAATTCCTGCTACTGAACTTAACGGCTTGCCTGTTTGATTAGCTTTATATGGTCTTTATGACATAACAATATTGTAGTATGCTTTCTAACAAGAACCATAAGCTCTCATGTAAAGTTTGGCTAGAATACAAAGACAAGCCGTTGATAGGCAAAGGCGGCGCAGAAATTCTAGAAGCTGTAGATAAAGAAAACTCTATTTCAAAAGCGGCCGAAAGCTTGAGCATGTCCTATCGTTACGTTTGGAATTACTTGCAAGAAATTCAGGACACAATTGAGCAGCCGATAGTTAAAACATATAAGGGCGGCAAGGCTGGGGGCGGCGGCGCGAAGCTGACGGATTTAGGACGAAGTTTGCTGGCTGAGTATAAGCAGGTCGAGAGCTATTTGGGAACCGTTTTGTCTAGTTCGGGAAGTTTGGAGGTGAAAGGTTTGAAGTTGAGTGCTAGGAATCGTTTTAAAGGTAAAGTTGTAGCAGTTGAAAAAGGCGTCATTACCGCTAAAGTGAAGGTTGAAGTAAAAATGCCCGTAGTTGTTACCGCCGTTATAACTAAGGATGCAGTTGAGGACTTAGACATCAAAGTCGGAGACGAAGTAGAAGCAATCGTAAAGTCAACAGAAGTAATGATCGCCAAATAACTCTTTTAAATTGATTAATTCTTTTTATTGACCAAAAAATGCCTCAAGCACTATTTTTTCGTATGAACCTAAAAATAGTGTTGGGGTTGAGTTTTTTTACTCAACAACGTATCTGTAAGTGATGTGTTCGCCTGCGGTAGTGCTTTTTCTCGTGATTTTAAGCACGTCGCCTGGTTTTGCGCCTATCGCTTTGACTGCTGGGTCACCTGATTTTATTTGTGGCATCTGGTAGGGCTTGACTTTGTATTGTGTTAGAAGCTGGGTTTTTTCTTTTTCACTTAGGATTTCATGCAGCGGCACAAGTGCGTGTTCGAAAATGTCGAAAACTGGGAAGGACTTGGGTAGCAGTTCAACCTGCTTCTTTTTTGCGCCAAGCTTCACGGCATGGGTGTAGCGTCCTTCGGTGACGACTATTGCGCGATCAATTTCTTTTTCTTTCATCACTTTGTACAGCGTATTCATTGCGGCTATGCCTACCGTTGCTTCGCCTAAAATACACCAGATTAATGCTTTTTCTTTGTCCTGCGGAATATCAATTATGTAGGCTACCGCGCCTTCATATTTGCCTGTTTCTTTTTCAATAAGCTTGTATTTTCGAAGTTTAATCAGGACTTCTGCCTTGCGTTCTTCAATTGTTCCAAGTTTAGTTGCCAAACTATAAACCTCAAGATCAGGAATACGGCAAACCATAACTTACTTTAACCCTTAAACTTTTCCCTCAAAACACAACTTCCCAGCACTTTTCCAGCATTCTTTTTGATTCTTGCCTGTCGCATCCGTAAGAACTGCATCATGATCCTTCGGAAACGGCCGACAGCTTACCCCGGTAGCACGGTAACAAACCCGCCCATAAAACCGATTTGATCTGGTTGACCGTCGCTGCCCGTAGTCATCGCCCAACCCCCTGCACCCGTGTCACAGGGTTGGTTGCAGTACCAGCGGTAGACTCCTGCAGCGGGTGCGGTGAACTGGAAGTGGGAAATTGCTGGGACACCTGACGCGTTGCCGGGAGGTATGACGAAATTTACATTCAATGCCGGGCTGGTGAATGAGTGGTCGGCGCCGTCGAGGTTCACAAAGGCGAGGTTGACGACTTGGTTTGCGTAGACAGTAAAGTTGCATGGGACAAAGGCGTCGTGGAGTTCGCCGTCGGGACCAAGAAGGAGGCTTCCCTGAACCGACAACGTGATGTCCGCCGCTTCTCTGGGAGCTCCGCCGCTGCTGGTTGATGCGGGTTTCAGGTTGTACCCGATAATCGCTCCGAGTGTGCCTACAGCCAGCAAAACTACAATGATTGCGGCTACTGCGAAGGCTTTAGGAAAATCATTGCCCATTTTTTATCGCCATATAAACGGATTTGGAATGACTTTGTAGAATCCTCCTCGGGCTTAAATAGATAATTGATTTCCGAGAGATCTTCCAAAACTAAATGCTTAACCACGAACTAACCTGTAGCCTATTTTTGGTCCCATGCCGTAGCTGTAGGCCAGTTGGATTATCATTATTCCCATCGCGTCAAGATACCTTGCGGATTTAAGTGGTCCACAGTCCAAGGGGTCAAATCCGATGTCATTTGCTAACTTGGCAACCGTCTGTTTAGCACTTGAGTCGTCGCCGGCGATAAAAGCTGTTAATTGTTCGCTGTCTACTTTGCCTGTGCTTTGGTTGCGGGCGAAAGCCGTGTTGAACGCTTTAACCACTCGCGCTTTAGGCAGTTTTTTCTGGGTTTCTTCCGCGGTGGAAGTGGTGCAGCTTATTCCCAGCTCCATCTTGGGACCCACAGCATTTGTGACGTCGATGACGATTTTTCCGTCGGCGAAAGGCTTAATTTCCGTTATTGCATCGTCCGCAGACTCATATGGCACTGCCAAGATTATTATTTCGCCCCATTTTGCCGCATCAGCAGCGCTCTCCTTAGGGTCTCGATGACCAAACTTCACTTCGTGCTTGCCACTTAAGCCTTTGCCGAGTGCTGTGCCGACATTGCCTTTCCCGATTATTGCAACTTTCAAAAGTTTTACCTCAATCAATGGGGGTCATGGTTGCTTTTTAGAAGTTGTGACTGTGAGAAGCCTACGACACGAGATTCCATGAGAAACTGAGGGGATGAACAAAATGAACTCTTGAAACAACTTGAGAATCCATTTTATGCTGCAGGTCCTCGCTTCCCGCATTCTTTGTTTAAAACCAAGGACCCTGTTTTCGCTTCAAGAATAGACTTTTCAAAAGCGAAAGTCAGAGCGCAGCCATTTTTTGACGCTGACTCTTCGAAGTCCATAAAGTTGATGACTAAACCTATTCGACCTTAAACATCTTAGGCATTCGAGTGATCTCCTGTATCAACAAAATGTATTGACAAAATGTATTGACACCGACCCGACCGGTCGACTTGTACACACAAGAAGATGACCCCCCCCGTTACCTTACTCGTTGGTCACGTTTCTGATTTGATTTGCAAGTTGAAACTTCAGTGATGCTAGTAGACGTTAGTACACTTTAGTAGACGATAGCTGACGCAACCTTCAAACGATCCAAGCCCTAAAACAAAAAAGCAACCCATTTGACAAAGAAAAAGTTCCCTAAGGTAAAATATCGTCGAGCACGCCTTTTCTAACTGCGAATTTTACTTTATGCTATTTTTTTAGGCGAACGCTTGCTCACCTGTATATGCAAAGTGTATATGCAAATTGTATATGCATTGACCCGACCGGTCGGCTTGTACACACAAGAAAGAACCTACATCCCCGATCGGAGACCTTTCTGATTTGACTTGCGAATTGAAATTTCATTTTTCAGCAAATTTTCATGTGCATGGCAAGCTAGTCATCCGGAGGAGTATGGTTTGCCGTCGACTATGTTCGAAGTATCTATGCTATTTGGCTCGGAATTTTGAAGAATCAGGTTATGGATGTTGCTGCTGATTTCGTTATTTCTGAAAACGTTGTAGCTTGAATTTGCAAGAAGGATTCCCACGTAGTCATCGGTAACGATGTTATTTGTTATGCTGCAGTTATGGGCGTTTTCAAATATTATTCCAATGCCTGCCGTCGGCGAGGGTACGGCGGCGTTCTTTAACGTGAATCCTGCCACGGTTACGTTGTCAGCTTCAATTGTCAAGGCTGTTCCGTTCATCATGCTTTCTATCGTTGTGGCGTTCTTGTTTTCGGTAGTTAGGGTTATTGGTTTGGTTATGGCGACGTTTTCTTGGTACGTCCCAGGATTAACCTTAACCGTTTGGCCTTCATAGGTTGCGAAGGACGACACCGCGTCTTGGATGGTGTTGTACCCTAAACTGTCATTAAGGTCCGTAACCTGATAGTTTGCGCCGTTTTCAAAGTCCTGCGGCCAATACAAGATTTTTTTGTATTCGCTTTCAATCGCTATCTGGAACTGCGGGTCATTGTAAACGATGTCTATACCTGATTTGTACTGGCTGAGAAGGCTTGTAACGTTCATGTAAAGTTGCTGTGTCCAGCTTGTCGCATTGTGGTATTGCCATACTGAATCATCTTGGCTACGGAAGCCGAAACCGTAATCTTGCGGAAGCACAACTGCAACGGTGGCTTTCTGGCTGCCGTGTTTGTCCGGGTTTTGCTGCACATAGTTCCAAAAATCCTTCAATTCGTTTTTGTAGTCAGGAGTCAACGTTGTGCTGGCATAGTTTTGGGATGAATCGTAGATTGATACGTATGTTGCGCCGCAATTGTAGGCTAAAACCATGTCGCTGTACATCTGTGATGGCGGTTCCAGGTAGGTTCCTCCGTTTTGTGACCCATTGTATGTCCAAGTGACTATTGCGCCCCAACTTTTGTTTTGTGCTTCTGCTGCGCCTCTAACCAAGCTAATCTGCATTGGTCTGCTGTTGTTCCAGCCGAACTGCGCCAGAACCGTGTTGTACCCGAGTTCGTAGTCGAACCAGTATAAGCCGTAGTCTGAAGTGAAAAGGGACGAATTTGCATTTTTGAAGTAACTTGAAGTCTCTGTTAAACCGCCGCCGCTGCCATGGTTCCAAAGCCAAAAGAAGTAGTTGCTGTAGTCCAGGTAACTTTTTGCCGGGGAAGTTGGGGTTATGACTGGGTTTTTTATTATTTGTGTCGTGTCCAGTTGGCTTCCAGCTGGTTCGTCATAGTAGTAGACGCCTAGCAAATGATTTCCATACCGTTCTTGAGCCGCATTAAACCATTCGGAGGGAATGTAGCCTGTGTCGTTAAGAAAGAACTGTTCGTAGAACTCGGGCATAAAGTACAATCCAGCAGCATAAGCGTAGTCGCACACTTCGTTAAGCTCTGTCTCGTTCTTGATGACTTGCGGTGAGGCGATAATATACATGTTAGTGTAATCTTTAATTTGATCAATCAAGGCTTCGCATTCGGCAACCGTGGCGTTCCAACCTGTCTCAATTCCCACGTAAAACGGCTTTGAAGGGCCCACAGTTTGTTTTGCCGGCGCAAGAAGGTCTGACGCTAAGAAAAAAGACACAACCAAAATTACTATGAGAACTGTCGCAATCAAGATTTTTCTATGCTTCACCTAGTTTGCGTCACCGGAAATACTTAGCCGTTTTCATCCACTTATCTGCTTCTATTCCAAAACTTATGAAACAAGTGCAACAGTTCAAGACGCAAATGCTAAAGGCTTTAAGCAATCCACAATATAACGGACGGCCAAGTGCGATGCTTTTGACAATCTTTTTTATTCTAGCTTCGCCTTGGATACTTAGGGTCTTATTTTGAATTTGACCAAAGAATTCTCGAAAGAGTTTAAGCCGATTCCACCCTACAGCTTCGAGCTTACAATGCGTAAGCCCGCTGGTTGGTGGTGGTCAACGCCAGACGAAGTCTACGAAACGGGAATCTGCTGGACTTTAACGCGATTCAACGGCAAACTGGTAGGCTTGAAAATTTGGTCAACGGGTACTGCAAGGAAACCCAGAATCCAATGCGTCGCCTACTCCAAAGCCGCAATTGACGACGTGGAAAAGCGGGGAATTGAAGGCATGCTAAGACGGTCTTTGAAAATCGACGAAGACCTTTGCGGTTTCTACGAATTGGCTGAAAAAGACAGCATCCTTCGCGACGTAGTCGAAGACCTTTATGGAATGCGGACAGTGGGTTGGCCCGAGTTGTTTCCAGCTTTGATTTTGGCGGTAACATTGCAGATGGCGCCGATGAAACGTAGCGACCAGATGATGGAATCTTTGATTTCGAGGTGGGGCGAAAAAGCCATCTTCGAAGGCAGAACTATGCGGTATTGGCCATCCACAAAAACTGTTGCGGAGCTGTCGGTTGAGGAGTTGATGGCGAAGGCTAAACTGGGCTACAGGGCGAAGAACCTTAAGGCCATCGCTGAAGCGTTAAACGCAGGCTTCCCAAGTATCGATGAGTTGTCCCAGATTCCGCCTGAAGAGGCGAGGAAAACGATTCTTAGCTTGCGAGG
>JBEKVK010000044.1:0-10426 GCA_049514075.1 Bathyarchaeia archaeon
GCCGTCTGCTACCATTACAACAGGCCGACGTTGAAGGCTTATTATCGGCAGCAGCGGGAATACGGCAAAAACACGCTTAAGCTTTACTTCAAACACAGCGGCTTGGCGCGGGGCGACGAAATCACCGATCTTGGAATGAACATCCAGCCGATTCTGTTTTTGGCAGCCATCATCTTTTTCCTTGTCGGAATCATCCCCGCAGTCAGGCTATTTTGGGTCGGCTCAGGCTTGATTTTGGCGTTCATGCTTCTCTACTTCGTCTACAGCGCCGCTGATACCGCGGCGAAATTCCATGACAGCTCCGCTTTTCGTCTGATTGTGCTTTACTACGTGCGGGCGGCGGCTTGGTTTGTCGGTGCAACGGCAACTACCCTAAGGTACCTGAATAGGAGGAACAGGTGATGCCCCCCAAGGTCTGCTTCATCTCGCCCGAGTACTGGCCCCTCACGGGAGGCACAGGATCCTACGTGTACTACCTGTCAAGCGAACTGCTCAGGAACGGCTACAAAATTTACGTGGTCACAGGAGGCAACCAAGCCCAAGACGTCAAAGTCAACTCTCAACTGGACGTATCCTTCCTCAAAATTCCAAAGACGCCGATAATTAAGTCGTTCATGCTAGCGGGCGCAAGCTACCGCAAACTCCAAAGTGTCCGCGACACCGCAGCCATCGACATTACTCATCCCCAGCTGCCGCTGACGCCCAACTTTGCGGTTCCGCCCCGCTTCGGAAAAACCCTTGTATGCACCGTTCACTCCACTTGGAAGGGCGAGGCTGAAGCCATCAGCGGCGAACCTTACAGCCGCCTCAACGCCAACGAAAAATTCCTCGTGAGCTTTAACTGGTTTTTGAGGTTTTTTGAGGAGGGCATGCTGCATCGGGCGCGCAGAATAATAGCGGTCAGCCACTTCACTAAGCGCGAGTTGACAAATTACTACAAGATCCCCGCGGCGAAAATCAGGGTCATCCACAACGGCGTCGACACAAGCAAATTCCAGCCAGTCGTCGACAAACGCAGAATCAAACGGGAACTCGGCTTCAGCCCGGACGACCCAGCCATCGTGTCCGTGGGCAGGCTCTATGCCCGCAAAGGCTTGTTCACGCTGATAGAAAGCGTGCCAGCCGTAGTGAAGCGGTTTCCAAGGGCGAAGTTCATCGTTTCAGGCAAGGGGCAAAGCGACGAAATGTATAAACTCATCGCCCATGCCCAGCGCCTAGGCGTCAAAGACAGCATCGTCTTCACAGGCTACACACCCGACAAAGAACTGCCCAAGCTCTATCAGGCCGCCGACGTCTTCGCCTTCAGCACTTTCTACGAGCACCATCCCTTCGCTGTTCTGGAAGCGCTCTCAACAGGGTTGCCAGTTGTAACAACAAGGGTTGGTGGAATCCCTGAAACCATCGACAATGGCAAAGACGGTTTTATGGTTGAGCCATTTCACCCTGAACAATTCGCTGGCAAGATCTTGTACCTGCTTGAGCATCCAGTTGCTGCTCAGGAAATGGGTATGTTTGCACGAAAAACGATTTTAGAAAGGTTTGATTGGCGTATAGTAGTTAAAGACGCAATCAAAGTATATGATGAAGCGCTACGCTAAGCGATTTGAACTGGTTCGCGTCTCCAAGCCATTGTAACTTTCTGGAAAAGCTTAACCACATCCAGCGAGCAGAACAGCAGCTTCGTCAAGTATTCGTGTTGATAAATTTCCATTTGGGCTTTAACTGGCAAATCGATTCTGGGCTGTTCAAATTTGCGGGAGACCTCATCAACTTGCAGCCCCTGCACAGTGATTGCGTTTTCTTTCAAGCCCGTCTTTTTGGCGATGAAACCCAGGTAGGTTTTTTCCCAATTTAGTTGCATTATTTTCGCGGCTGTGATGTCGATGGCTAAGGCGTCGTTACTTATCAACATCAGGTCCATTTTGACGGGTTTGCCTTTTGTGGGTCCGTTCCCCTCGATCCCGATTCTCGCGTCCATTATGGTCAACTGAGGTTTCAAAACAGTGTAGAGTCGGTGGAAGACTTCTGGGAGGTAGGGGTGAAGGTAAATCCGCCTGTTGCTAGGGATGCAGCCAAACAGGTTCTTTATCGCGCCGCTGTACATCGCGATTTCATGCGTCTTCATCAACGGCAAATCGACCACAGCGTCAGCTTCCAAGATAGTTTTTGGCAAAAACAGCTCCTTGACCGAGGTTCCGCTGTCAGGAAACTTAACTTTTACGACTTTGTCTTCTGACAGGTTAATGATGGTTCCGCCTGCCTGCTTCACCGCCGCTTCTATTCCGGTTTTTTCAAAAGCGGAGTTGCATGGGTAATTGAACCCATTTGATTCTCCGACGACGACTTCGCTGTTGCCGTCTCGCAGCAAACCCACAAGTTCACCCAGCATCTGGGGGCAAGTTACCACACCCGGAACGTACTCAGGATGACTCATGTTGGGTTTCACGTAAATCTTGCGTTTTCCGCGCAGTCCCGAGTCTGCAACAGCTTGTTTCAAAATATCGCTCACACTGCCATGTGCTCTCAAAATTTTAACAGTTTTCGCCTCAGGCGTTTTTGGCAGCCTCCGCATGTTTTCCCATTATGCAGCCTGGGTCTGAGTTGAGCATGTCGCCGTTATGGTAAGCCGCTGAACGTGCCCTGCATCCACCGCAAATGTACTTGTACGTGCATTTTCCGCAGGCTCCTTTGATGTTGCCTCTGTTCCGCAAAGATTTGAAGAGGGGCGCATTAAGCCAGATTTCCTGGAACTTTTCGTTTTTTAGGTTACCGACGTTCACGGGCAGAAAGACGCATGGGTGTACGTCTCCTTGGGGAGATAAGGAACAGTAGAGTCTGCCTGCTCCGCAGCCGCCGATGAAATCTGCCAGCGGCACGGCTTTCTTGGTTACTTTGACGGTTTGCATATGTGCCATGGACATTGTGACTTCACCTGTGCCCTCTGGTCCTTGACATTGCAAGCCAACCCGGGCTAGCTGCGGCGCCGTAGTGAGAATGGTAGTTTTGCAGCCCTTTGACATTCGCGCGAGTAGGTATCGCATCAGTTTTTCGCGTTCTTCGGGCGAAAGGTCTTGGTCGTAGTGCGCTTTGCCTCTGCCTGTTGGGATGAAATTGAAGTAAGTGAACCGTTCGGCGCCCACTTCCTCGGCTAAATCGACAATTTTAGGAAACTCTTCAAAGTTAGTTTTTGTTGCCGTTGAAGCAATACAAACACACAGGTCGGCTTCCACGCAATTTTTCAGTCCAGCAACCGCCTTGTCAAACGCGCCTGGCACACCGCGAAACTCATCATGCGTCTTGGCTGATGCTCCGTCGATGCTTATGTCAAGGTAGTTGACCTTGGCTTGTTTGAGCTTCGCCACGTTCTCCTTAGTGAGCAAAGTTCCATTTGTGGCTACCGACACGTAAAGCCCTCGATCTGCCGCATGCTTCGCAACCTCAAAGAAGTCCTTCCGCGTTAAGGGTTCGCCGCCTGAAAAAGCCAATGCAGTCACTCCGGCATCTGCAAGCTGGTCAACTACTGCCTTAGCTTGCTCCGTTGAGAGCTCTTCCTCTTTGACGACGCCGCTGTTTGAATAGCAGTGTTTGCAGTTCAGGTTACATTTATGTGTGAAGTCCCAGACAATGAGGAAAGGCGCGCAAAGAGAAATCGGTTTTTTGATGCCCAAGGCGCCGAAGCTTTTCGTCAAATTTAAAACCGCGCGACGTGCGTACGGGTCAGCGAGGAGTTTCTCAACTTTTTCCCGTTTAATGTTCAAACTGCGCCTGAGAAACTCGACCCAGAAACCAATAATCTGTGAGTAAAGAGCGCTGCATTTTGGGCAGTCCCGATCAGTTTTTCCCGCGTAAGAATCCAATGCTGCTTCAAGAACTGTTCTGCCGCATACTGGACATTTTTTTAGCGACAGCTTCAGCATCCGCTTAGTCATAGGCAGTGTTATTACTGCATTCCAGAAGCTATCATGGCTAAGCAGACTCATCCAAAGCGGGTCTCCTGAAACAACAACAGGTTTAGAGTAGGTTATGTGCGGATGTTAAATATTTCCCTAAACGTTAAAGTTTGCTTTTCATGACTTTTTCCGCTGTTTCCAAGTCTCTTAGTGTGTTAATGTTAAGCAGCACCTCGATTTCTTCCGTGATTAAGGCATTTGTCTCAATTTTTCCATCCGTCTGACTTTTGGTGCCATCAATGATATTGACTCCCGATACAGCATACCATTCTCCTTCGTACTCATCGGTGGAATCGACGGACAGCCCCAGCTTTTCGCGGGCCGGGATGGGTACGAAAACCGCGTAGAAGTCTTTCCCACACTGTTCAAACTGGTCCACTATTTTGTCGAGGAACTTGCCTGTTATAGCTGGGGAATCCGCTGGAATGGTCAAAATGGGACCTGAAAGGTTCGCTTGCAAGGCTGCCTGCTTCAAATCGTTATGGTACCCCTTGGCATCCGTTCGTAGAACCTTCCATCCCATGCTTAAACTATGCTTCTCAGTTTCGGGAGTGTTCGAGCTCGTCACAACGTAAAATTCAGAAACCTTCGTTGCACAACTCACTGCTTCTGCGACCCAGTCAAGTAATGGCTTGCCTAGAAAAGGTAGAAGCGGCTTCTCTATAGGTAACCCGATACGTTTGCCTTTGCCCCCAGCCATAATCAAAGCAGGAACTTTCATAGAAGAATCAACACGCCAGCAAACAAAATAAGCGTAACTGCACGTGAAACCTCATTTGTGGCGCCGATTACGTCCCCTGAGACTCCTCCAAAGATGTTTTCTGCGACCTTCTCCATCGCCAACGCCACTGGGATGCTGATCAGAACCAGCCCAACTGCGATTAAGCCCAAGTAGGGTTTACCTATCAAGGCGAAGAAGGGATATACAAGGATAATAGAGAGCGCGTAAGCGATTATGTTAAGCTTGATTTTTGCTTTTTGCAAAAAAATTGAGCCTAACCCCTTATGTGTGGGTTTGCCTACCCAGATGATGGTGACCATAGATAATTTCGCTGAAAGTTCAGCGGCCAAAATGGCTCCAAAAGCGTAGAGCGGGTTAATCAAAAACAACCCTGCGAATGCAGCAAACTCGACAATCAATGCCAGCGATGCCCCCCAATAAGTAACAGTCCAAGCGTGGGCGACCATCTTGCGGTCGTGCAGGTTTCTTAAGCCAAACGCGTTTCCTAAGTCTATTAAGCCGTCAAAATGTTGGAGTCCAGTTATAACCAGTAGGAACGCCATTGTCATAGCCGCAACAGCAAGCTTCGACAGGGTGTCAACTGGCAAGGCGATTAGCGTGTTAACTGCCCCGAGCAAAAAGTGGACAATAACGTTTGCGCCGAGAAAGTAGGCTCCCGCAAGCACTCCGATTAAACCGCCGATGACGGGAAAAAGGTAAACGTGCTCCGCCGTTGTGAATATGAAATCTTCTTTTCCGCCCGCGGGGATTATTGTTAGGAAAGCCAGCAAATCCCTAAAAGTTTTTATAGCTTTCTCAGGCGACATATACCCTACACTAATTGAAATGGAATATAGACTTTGTCGTGATAGTTATGGGAGAACTTAAAGGGAAAAAGATTCTTGTAACGGGCGGCGCAGGCTTCATCGGGTTCCATTTGTGCACGCGCCTTGCCGGCTTAACTTCTGATTTGACGATTTACGATAACTTGTCAAGCGGCAAAATGGAAAACGTAAAAGATGTCGGCAAAGCAAAACTTGTGAAAGGTGACATCCTCGACTTCAAAAAGCTGCTTTCCGTGGAAAAAGCCGACCTAATATACCATTTAGCCGCTCAAGTTGTTGTCCCATACTCCATGGAGAATCCGCTGATAGATTTTGAAACTAACGCTAAAGGAACCGTTCATGTGCTGGAAAAAGCCCGTAAAGACGATGCCAAACTGGTTTTTGCGTCCAGCGCCGCAGTCTACGGGAACCCAACTGTGTTCCCAACTTCTGAGACCTATGGTTTTCATCCTTTCTCATGTTACGGGTTATCCAAGATTGTCGGTGAAGAATACTGTGAAATGTACCGCGATCAATACGGGTTAGACGTCACCATCATGAGGTTCGCCAACGTATACGGGCTAAGGTGCCACGGGGTCATCCATGACTTTTTAGACAAAATCGCCAAGAACCCGAACAAACTCGAGATAATCGGTACAGGCTTGCAGTCACGCGATTTCGTGCATGTTTCAGACGTGGTTGACGCGCTTATAACAGTGGGCTCTGAAGAGTTCACAAACGGCAAAACCTACAATTTAGGTTATGGGACGACCATAAAAATAATTGACCTTGCCAAACTCATGCTTCAAATCCTTAACCTTCAGGACAAAACAGTCGTAACAACCACAGGCGTCTCCTGGCAGGGCGACGTTACCACTATATGGTTCGATAACAGCAAGGCTAAGAAAGAGTTAAACTGGAATCCCAAAGTAAGCCTTGAGGACAGCATTAAAGAAGTCATCGCTGACAGGAAAATTTAATGGCTGCTCCAGCCCCAGCCAGAGGACTAATCGCTCTTCTGCGTCTTCCATACTGGCTGATGACTGGCGGTTTATCCCTCCTGACAGCTTTTGCTATCACAAAAAATCCCGCCGACCTCAGCGTCCAAACGGTTTTGCTGATTTTCTTTTCCATGGCTTTCATAACCTCCGCTGGCTTCGCAATAAACGACTACTTCGACAGAGAAAGTGACGCAGTTATAAAGCCTAAACGACCCATACCCTCAGGTTCCCTGTCCTTGAAGCAGGTCGTGGCTATTTCAAGTGTGCTTTTCGCAGCGGGTTTAGTTCTGGCTTTCTTTATTAACTGGTTAAGTTTCGCGATTATCGCTGCTGACTCAGCTTTGCTGCTGGTTTACTCTACTTTTGTAAAACGTAAGTCAGGGTTTGCAGCCAACGTTTTGGTCGGAGTCCTAACAGGAACCGCTTTTCTCTACGGAGAAGCAACGATCTCTGTCCCGCCGACAATCAGCATCATTTCTTTTAGTCTCTACCCAATAGCTTTGGGCACTATAGGCGGCAACGTGCTGCGTGACGTGCTGAGCCTTGATGGCGACTCAAAAACGGGGTATCCCACGCTTCCGCAGAAAATCGGTATCGGAGACTCATCGAAGGCCGCGGCTGGGTTCTTTTTCTTAACGGGGTTACTCGCACCATTTCCCTTTTTTGTAGCTCACTTTAACTTTTACTATTTGGCTCCCATTCTTGTTTGGAGCGCCCTATTGATTTATTCTTCAGTTCGCCTG
Organism: Bathyarchaeia archaeon; assembly: GCA_049514075.1. Lineage (GTDB taxonomy): Archaea > Thermoproteota > Bathyarchaeia > Bathyarchaeales > Bathycorpusculaceae > Bathycorpusculum. Next base: position 7,240 of record JBEKVK010000044.1, read on the forward strand.
GCAACTACAGCTTCAAATATCGCGAGTGTGCGGAAATACGAACGTTTAGTCACAATGTCAATGGTTCTGCTTCCGTTGGCTTTAATACTACAAGGGCTATCCCACATGGCAGGAGGGGTGTAGTTTGAGCGACACAAAAAGCATCTGTCCAGAATGCCAAAAGAAAATTGACGCCCAACTAAGTCAAGCTAACGGCAAAATAAAAATCGCCAAGCAATGCCCAGAGCACGGCGAATTCGAAGCCACTCACTGGCAAAGCACGCCCGTCTTCAACCATATGCAAACTTATGATCAATTCCAATACCTCGGTGATCTGAACGCCCCTAAAGACCCAGAAGGCTGCCCTTACAAATGCGAAACCTGCAACAAACACGCTTCAGGAACGGTTATTGGCGTAATCGACGTAACGAAACGTTGCAACCTTCGGTGCGCAATCTGCTTCTCAACATTTCCGGAGCAAGGGACCGACTATGAGCCCACCAAAGAACACTTAATTAAAATGCTGGAGTTCGTTAGCCGGGCTAACCCCAAGCCACCAGCCATTCTTTTCTCAGGCGGAGAACCCCTAGAAAGGGAGGACATGCCTGAAATCATAGAGGCAGCCCACAAGTTGAAATTCATGACTATTTTGGCGACCAACGGAACACATTTGGTTGACACCCCTGGGTTGGCGAAGAAGCTAAAGGCTAGCGGCTTAAACATTGTCTATTTGTCGTTTGACAGTTTCCATGACGATTTTAACAAGAAGATTCGAGGAAAGGCGCTGGTGGAGGAAAAACTAAAAGCTATCGAAGTTTGCCGCAAATACGACATGGAAATCATTCTAGTTAACACATTGATGAAGAGCTTGAACGATAAAGAAGTCGGCGATATGATACGGTTCGCCGCCAAAAACACAGATATCGTGCGAGGCTTGATTTTCCAACCTATTGCCTTTACGGGCAGAGCCACCGAGAACCCATTCAGAGAAAACTTCCGCGAATGGTCATTTGCAGAAGACGTTGAAGAACAGACAGGCGGCGAAATAAAAATGACCGATTTGTTCCCCATGTCGGTTATGACTTCTCCGATCAAGATAATGCGCAAATTCATGCAGAAGCCATGGCCCCTCTTCTCATGCAGCCCCCAATGCGGCATCGTAAACTGGATCTACGTTTCCAAAGACGGCAAAATGTTCCCGATTAACCGTTTCGTCAACTTTGACCGTTTCTTCTCCACTATCCGAAAAACTGCGGAGAACGCCGATTCTAAAGGTAAACTCTCCTTGCTTTCTTCGCTTTTTATGGCGTCTATGCTTTCTATGAACATGTTCTTAGTAACACAAGAAGTGGGTATGCTGACTTTGATGAACTCGATAATGCGGATGCATCTTTCACCTTCTTACCAGTCTCTAGGCAAAATCCGCCGAAGAATCTTTCTACTCGGCTGCATGGCTTTTATGGATTCATATAACTTCGATGTCAATCGCGTTAGACGATGCGTAGTCCACTACATCACGCCTGACTTGAAAATCATACCTTTCTGCGCTTACAACAACATCCACAGAGTCGCAATCGAAAAGCAATACGCTGAAACTCACAAGAAAACTTAACTTATAACTTGAATGTTTAAGACGCAATAATTCTGCACATTGTTGTTTGTAAACTGGTAAGTTCCTGAAGCAGAATTGTATTGCCAGAGCTCAAAAACCACTGAGTAGCTTCCAACTTGGTTTTCTGTAACGGTGACTGATTTTTGGTAGGTTTGACCATTGCCCAAGGTGAAATTGTATGTGGCAATAGGCGAGACATTGACCGGCAAAGAGGTTAGATCATCGGTGATTTTCACTAAAACCTCGTATTTCACGTTGTATCCCATGTTGTTCACGACGGCAACTGGCAGGGTAAAGGTGCTGTTCTGGTTAGAAACCAAAGTTTGCGGGTAGTTCTCTGCTTTGTTCTGCGAATCAAGCAGATAAATCGTGCTGAAGCCTTCAGGCGCCGGCTTATAGAGCAAGTAGTACCCTGCAAGCAACGATGATATAATGATTAAGGCAAGGGCGATAGCAACTAAGTAGCCTTTGTCATCGTTTAAGCCTATTTTCTCTCCAATGCTTTTGGCACGTTCTAACAGTATCCGCATCAAGAAATCCCTTGAATATGGTGCTAAATATTTCGATACCTGACTTAAATGGTTTAAGCTTAGTCTGCCCATATTTGCGCGGTTTGTAAGTCGTGGGGATTTCAACCATGTTGTACCCGACCTTGGCGAACTGTACCAGCATCTCGGTGGCAAAAGCCATGTCCCCTTCAACCAAAGGCACTTTGTCAATGCATTCATGCGATATTGCCCGAAACCCCGATTGCGTGTCGCTGAGCAGTTGGCTGTAAAAGAAGTCGTAAACCAAAGTAATGATTTTGTTCCCTATGAAATTCGTGAATCCCATAGCTTTTTTCGGGTCAAACATGCGTGTGGCTAAAACCATGTCCGCGTCTTTTTCAAGCATTCTTTCAACTAGGCGGTTGATGTGTTTTACCTCGTAGGTTCCGTCACCGTCAACCATAACGATGATGTTTCCCTTCGCGTTTTTCATGCCAGTCCGCAAAGCTATTCCATAGCCGCGTCTTGGCTCGATGATCAGCCGGCAAAAACTTGTGTCTTTCACAAGCTCCAATGTTCCGTCAGTGGAGTTGCCGTCGACGACGATTATTTCGTTGGGGTACGCTAACTCCTTGTGGATAGTATTTACTGCTTCAAGTATATTTCCTGCTTCGTTAAGTGTCGGAATGACGACTGAAACCAGTTCAACTTTTGATGTCATGGCTAACTCTCATCTTGAAGGCTATAGTGTTTTCACATCTGGTTAAATAAGCTCTTCGTATATTCCCACGAGAGCTTCAACGTTTCTTTCCCAACTAAACTTTTCTTCAACCGCAGCACGCAGCTCCGATATGCCAACAGATAAATCAGCATAGGAATATTCTAAGATTGCCCTAGCCATCGGCTCCGGCTGGTTAGCCGGCACCAATTTACCATGACCTTCCATCAGAATCTCCCTAATCCCCCCAACGTCCGTCGCTACAACCGGCAAGCCGCAAGCCATGGCTTCAAGCGCAACCAAAGGCAGTCCTTCACCAGATTTAGACGGCAACACAAAGAAGTCGGCCGCGTTATAGCAATACGGTAAATCCTGGTCGCTGACGAAACC
>JBEKVK010000045.1:0-11682 GCA_049514075.1 Bathyarchaeia archaeon
TTTGCGGACGAGAATGCTGAATGAAATCTATCAGGCGGTTCAACTTCAATTATCTCATTGCAGAAGGGGCATTCTAGAACAGCCACCACATCCACCTTCAATCTATTAATACCCTCTTCAAGGGTAAAAAATTTGCGATGTTATCTGACGGTTGGATAGCGGAAGATTAGCTATTTTCATTTTTTCACCAAACGATTTAGTTATAGATAATTAGCACCTACGGAGGTTCGACCCACGATATATCATGTCCACCTTGCAAGAAATCATGTCTCCAAACGACTTCTGCAACAGGAAAAACCCAAGTACATTGTCCATCATCATCGGCATGATGTATCAGTTGTACAGTTTCATCGATACGAACAACGGGCATTATATGCCAACCCTGACCGTTACCCAGAGATAACGAAATCAGGCAAGGTTTTTGCTCTTCTAAAAGGGATTTAATACGGTTCACTTTCTCTATTCCCGTGGTGAAACTTTCCACTTTAATATTAAGCGTAGGATACACGCTTCTAATCTTGGCTGAAACAGAGCCAAAACTATTATCTTGACCAAGGTCAAAATCTTCCTGAAAAGTCCCAAGATTCACTCCTTGAATCTTCAAATATCGAATTAGCCACTCATAGCCCGTTGGGACACAACCAGATTCATGACGTTGCGGAACTACAGTTTTGCTCCAGTCCAATAATTCTGTCATTGGTTAACAGGATAGTATAGACAGCAGTAACAATTTAAGAATGCTGACTCGGTTTCTGGAAAAATCCGTGGGGAATGCTTCCCTCTTTGTTGATGTTCTGTCTCACTTGAAAAAATCCCGTGCGCAGCCCGAGCAGAGAGCCAAGAGCCATAAACAATACTTGTCACTCGTTGTGAGTACACAAACTCTTCGGAAAACGAAAATTCTGATACAGAATCACCCTTCGTAAACCCTCCGTATGTTTTACCATAGTGGTGCCGGGGGTGGGACTTGAACCCACGAAGGCCTTAGCCAGAGGATCTTAAGTCCTCCTCCATATCTTAGGCAAACAATTTTTTCTGGCCGCCTATTTAGACCTGGCTCGGATACCCCGGCACCAGCATCGATATAGTCAACATTGTCTTGTTTAAGTTTTTTGCATGCCGTTTGAGCGGTCGCAGTTTCTTTTTTGTAGCTTTAAGGTGCCAACATAACGTTATATTCTGATGTTGAGATAGCTTTAATTGCCAGTTGAGGAACACGCTTCACTCAAGATCAATTCGCTCCTGCAAAAAATTCAATTGTTGCTGAGATAATGTCAAAGCGATTGAAAGTGGAAGCGTATGATGCAAAGTGGGGTTTTAGCTTAACTGGCACCTAACTCTTTCTTCCCGGCGCAAGCTTAATTACATTATGGGCATTTTTCGTCTTTTTCTCCTGAATTTATGTTACGCTTATATGTGCCGACTGTTGTATTCTTTGTCTCTTATGGAGATGACTCAAGGATGCCCGCTATAGAAGTTGGAAGAATACGAGAGAACGGCAAAAAATGTGTCGTTATCGATGTTATGGACAAAAGTTTCGTTCTAGTTACTGGACCCAAAAAGGTTACTGGCGTTAAGCGGCGACGTGTAAACATCAACCACGTTATGCCTCTGCAAGAAAAGATCGAGGTTAAACGTGGGGCGTCAGACGACGAGGTAGCCCAGGTTTTAGAGGCTGCAGGAAAACTGCAGGAAATGACGCAGACCATAAAAGTCGCATAGTTTAAGCTTTAATATCTCATGTTTCTTTTTCTTATCATCGCTTAGGATTGAAAACTTTATGCCTAGAACAACGCCGCCTTGGGAAATTAAACGGGAACTGTTAACGAAAGCCCAGGACAGCACGAACCCAAAATACGGGCATCAGCCTTCTCAACGACCAGCCGAAGAATACATCAAATACGGCACGATTAACCTTGACAAACCAGCTGGACCAACAAGCCACGAAGTTGCAGCCTGGGTAAAGAAAATCATGAAGCTAAACAACATCGGGCATGGAGGTACACTTGACCCCAAAGTAACAGGTGTTTTACCAATTACGTTGGAGGACGCCACGAAGGTTGTTCAGGCTTTTCTCTATAGCGGCAAAGAGTACGTTTGCGTAATGAAGCTCCATGGCGATGCGGAGGAAGCGAATATCAAGCAGGTTCTAGGCGAGTTTGAAGATGAGATTTATCAGCGTCCGCCGTTACGGTCTTCGGTTAAACGGCAGCTTCGAACTAGACGCATCTATTATATTGACTACTTTGAAACTGATGGACGCAATGTGCTCTTTCTCGTTGGTTGCGAAGCAGGAACCTACATCCGCAAACTTTGCTTCGACATAGGCGAAATCCTCGGCGTTGGCGCTCACATGCAAGAGCTGCGTAGAACACGCTCTGGGCCATTCACAGAGAACAGCACTTCTAAAGTGACTTTGCATGACGTTGCCTACTGGTTTGGGGAATGGGTAAGCAAGAAAGACGAAGCTATTCTGCACAAATTCATCGTTCCAATGGAAGAGGCGCTTTCTCTTCTGCCGAAAGCTGTTGTACGGGACTCTGCCGTTGACGCTTTATGCCACGGAGCCAACTTAACAGCTCCCGGGTTATTGCAGGTTGAGGCGGGAGTAAAGAAGGGTTCGATTATGGCGGTTTTCACTTTGAAGGGCGAAGCAGTGGCGTTAGGCAAGGCTCTGGTCTCGGCGGAAGAGATGATGGATTTGAAGCATGGCGCGGTTGTCGGGTTGGAACGTGTGCTGATGGAGCGAGGCACTTACCCAAAGGTTTGGAAAACAGGGTCGAAGCATGAAGCCAAAGAACCGTAACACCGATACCGTTGATCATTATTTTAGCAGTACACCTAAGTCTGAAGAACGTTTCGGGCTAATTCGAACCTGCCTCTGCGGAAGAAACTTCGAGTTTCTGACCGCTTCGAGCGTTTTTTCGAAACGCCGTATTGATTTGGGAACAAGACTTCTTATTGAATCGATGGTGTTACCTAAGGAAGGCTGCGTTCTTGACATCGGCTGTGGCTATGGTGCAGTCGGAATCGTTGCTGCAGCACTTAACCCTAAACTGCATGTGGTAATGACGGATGTGAATGTTAGGGCTGTGCGGTTGGCGAAAAAGAACATTGAATCGAACAGATCTTGGAACGCTGAGGTTCGTTACGGGGAATTCTACGAGCCCGTGAAAGGTCAAGTGTTTAACTGTATCTTGTCTAATCCCCCGGTCAGCGCTGGAATGGACACGGTTAAAGCTATTGTGAAAGGTTCGCCTACTGTATTGGTTGATGGAGGGTCTTTCCAGATGGTTATTCGTTCCAAAATCGGCTTGAAGGTTTTGCCTGCTGTTTTCGAGGAGACTTTCGGAAACGTTCAGGTTCTTGCTCGGGGAAGCGGTTTCCGCGTGCTTACAGGGCAGTGTGTCCGCCCATAGTTTTTCGTGGTCACCCCGGTTTTTTGGCTGACTAATGAGTAAAGTTCTCGTCTTAACTGACCTTAAGTGGCAAGAAGTCAGAAAAAAATATCAACGCATAACCATTCGGCTGACGAAAATGTACTTTGACCTGTTGAACCTGTAATTGAAAAAAGGGTTTGCAACAATGGGGTGAAGGTGTCTCCTTGCAAGAAACATCCATTTAACGTTAAAATGGCGAAGCAAAAGATTGCGACCTAAACCCCTAAAAATTGTGTTACGTGTTTTGACATATTTCTCGTTTCGAAACTCCGCTTATATTACTACTCATGACTTGGATAGTGTTGAGAAGAAGGCTAACAGATGATAGAAATTAAAGATGATGATTGCTGTGACCTTGGCGTAAAGGGCCCATGCGTCGCCTGCGACTTCAGTATCTTTTGTAAAGGTAAATGGAGCCATGAAACAGGTCGAAACTAAGCGCAACCATCAGAGGGATCTAAAGCTTCATGGTTCAAAATCGAAACCTGAAACCCTAATTTTCAACATGAACTTTCTGGATTGCAAAAAGTAAGACAAGCACCAATGTTTTTCATTTATTTTAACGGTTTTATCATATTCTTTTTTTCTAATGCTGGTTGAGCCGCGGAAAGAATTAACGGAAACCATTGAAAGCGCTACGGCAAAACGGCTTACCCTTAAAGGAATAATGTTTACCTCAATGTTAAAGAAATGTTTTTCATGGTATTCATTTGATTTCTTCTTTATTTAGCGCATTCAATTTTTCCATTTTGTATTATTGAGTGATTGGGTCAAGGCATAGCTTTTGACTTGTTTTTCAAATTCACCTGTCAAATGCATAAACTCTTTTGTAATTCTAACCACAAGCGGCTATTCTTTAGCCAACCAATCTCTCATAAAAAAGAAAAAAGCGGGTTTGCGGGTGGTGTCTCCACTGGAGGGAGCGTTCAATTCCCGCGCCCGGAACCATTATGTTATCCTTCGCATAAGTACTGGTCAAGTGAGGTTTTCTAAAGTTTGCCTCGTGGAAAAAAGATTACGAGGCGGGCTCGCTTGTCTCCACAGGTCATCGAAATAAGTCTGGGCTGCACATATTAGAGCTTGGTCATTTGTCCACAGCATAGGCGAGTCAGCTATGAGTTTCTCAGGACACGTGCTGACAAGGAGCTCTTTTTCGTCGTATATACCGAGCATTGCTGGCAATCCGGCTGAAAGAAACCTGATTTCAAAATTCGGGTTTTCAAGGCAGTCTTTGTAGATTCTATGAATTGATTGTTCCTCAGGAAGCTTCTCGGTCAAAACTCGGAACTTCACCTGCCTTTTTAGCGCTTTAATGGTTTGTTCCTTAAAAAGGGAGCTTGCGTAACCAATGTTTTTCCACAAACCATTGATGATGAAACATGATTCTTTTGTTCTATCAACCACCATTCTTGATTTTCTTATTATGGCTTCCTTGCCGCTTGCAATAACAAATTTAGCCGTTTTTTGTTCCTCAAATTTTTTCATTCGATTGCTCACAAAGTTCTCAAGCAGCAAATTTGCCTTCTCCTCAAGGTCCAAAGATGCCTTTTCTCTACGTTCAAGCAGAAACTTAACGGCTTCATTTAAGGGAATAGGATCAAACTCTGTTGGGTTGGCGAGTATTTTCTCTACTAATCCTATTTTTTGAAGTTCAGTAGTGACTCGCTGGGCTTCTTGCCGGGCTACATTTGCGTTTTCCGCAATATTTCTGACTGTACTCTTCCCAGTTCTAACTAATGTAAGGTAAACCTTTGCCTGAAGAAAAGTGAGTCCAAATTGTTTAAGAGTCTGAACGTCTTCACCCTGAAGCATCATTCTCTCCTCAAGATGCACCACAGTGCACATATACAATTCAGATTGCTACTGTTTAACTTTTTCTGAAAGCAAGAGTCTTTCTTGCAACTTTTTAAATTCAATACACTGCAAACTAATAATTGCAAATATAAGAAGGAAAAGAAAAATGAAAAATGCTAAAAACAAAACTGCATCTATTGCAATTACTTTGATTCTATTCTTGACAGTTTCCGGAATAATGGCAACTACGCCAACTTCAAAAGCCCAGACAGCAACTTCTCCTCTTCCTACGAATGCCTACATTGCTATTTCACCAAGCCCCGCCGGCGTCGGTCAGCAGATAACCATAGAAATGTGGCTAGGGCAACCCAATCCGACTGCATCTGGCTTAGTCGGCGGCAGGTGGGATAACTTTGCGGTAGCGATCACAAAGCCTGACGGCACTTCTCAAACGCTAGGACCTTTCACGTCAAATGATGCTTCGTTCGCGGTTGCATATTACACACCTGAACTAGCTGGTAACTATACCTTTAAGTTCACTTTTCCTGGACAGCACGTAACCGGATTCGCAACTGCTGGGGCACCAATTAACGTTTATTATGCAGGCAGCAATTACACGACAAGCCTTACTGTGCAACAGACACCAGCAGCATCTTACACGCAACCTCCGCTTCCAACAACCTATTGGACCCGCCCAATAAATTCGCAAAATAGTTTATGGGCCACAATTTCAGGAAATTGGCTAGCTTTAGGCACATCTACTTTTGGATCCACAAATTACAACTCGACAGGAAACTTCAATGCCTACACCCAAGCGCCCGGCAGTGCTCACATAATCTGGACCAAGCCATTAGTGGCTGGAGGCTTAATCGGAGGCGAATTCGGCGGAACTGATACAAGCAACTATTTCACTGGAAAATCGTATCAAATGATGTTCACACCGCCAATAATCATCAACGGCGTACTTTACTACAATTCTCCTGAGAGCCCCAAAGAAGGATTCTACGCTGTAGATTTGCGAACAGGACAAACATTATGGTTCCAAAACAGCACTGGCGCATCGTTCCAAGCTTTTGGAGGTCTGGTGACAGGTTGGGAATACCCTGGGCTTTCTCTTGGTCAAGTGTATAACTATGAGTCACCCAACATGGAAGGAGGCTTCCCCTACTTGTGGTTCACTGCAACAAACACGTGGAACATGTATGATGCCAACACAGGAGACCTGATGTTACAGTTTTCAAATGCATTAAGCCAAACGCAGTATTCCCAATTAACCGTTGAAGGACCTAATGGCGAATTGCTAGACTACGTTTTAGGAACTAACTGGATAGCTTTGTGGAACTCATCACTTTGCATCGGAACGCTCGGCAACTATTCTCCGCCGATCTCACTGTTTAGTTCAAACTATTGGGTCTGGAGTCCACCAGTTGGATCTGTTCTAAACTGGAATAAAGGCGTTCAATGGAACATTACGATTCAAACTTATCCAGAAGAGGCAATAGTAGACGTCAATTCAGGAATAATATTTGCAAGCACGGTGACAGGAGTAGGCAGCTTTTTGGGGCCAGGTTTATCGAGCTACACAACAGAGGTAGGCTATAGCGCAACAACGGGACAACAAATATGGATTCAAAACGTTACACTACCATCTGGACCGACAACAGCATTCAACTACATGACGGGACCAATGGCCGACGGCATTTTCACAATATATGATGCCTTAAGTGAACAGTGGTATGCCTATAATGCTAATACCGGCGCTAAACTTTGGGGTCCAACCGCAGCTGACAACGATCCGTGGGGTTCAGAACCAAGCCCATGGCAATCCCAAATAGCTTATGGAATTCTATACGGATTAGCCTCAGATGGAGTTCGCGCCTTCAATCTCACAACTGGCAAGGAATTGTGGGATTTCAAAGGAATTAGCAGTGGAACAAACTTCCCAGGATTCAGTTACTATCCATTTGAACAAAGTGCCATGACCGTTGCTGACGGAAAACTCTACTTGAACACAGGCGTTAGTCATGGAGATCCCGTTTTCGATGGTGCACAACTTTACTGCGTAGACGCTGTTTCTGGAAAGCTACTCTGGAACATAAATAACTTCGCTGAAGGAGTTATGCCTATTTCAGATGGCATCCTTGTTGCTCTAAACGGATACGACAATCAGGTATACGCCTATGGCATGGGACCAAGCAAAACTACAGTTACGGCACCTGGCGATGGCGTGACAACTTCCACACCGATTACCATAACGGGTTCAGTGACGGATATCTCTGCCGGCTCACAGCAAAATGCAGTCTCAGCAAACTTCCCCAACGGCCTACCGTGCGTATCTGATGTAAGCATGAGCGCTTTTATGGAAGCCGTTTATATGCAGCAGCCAATGCCAACCAACACAACTGGAGTTCCAGTGACCTTCACCGTCTTAGATGCCAACGGCAACAGTAGAACAATAGGGACGACAACCACAAACGCTTTAGGCGACTACTCCTTCACGTGGAAACCTGATATTCCCGGCAACTACACTGTGTACGCTACTTTTGCAGGCACGCAGGCATACTATGGGTCTTCCGCTTCCACAGGATTCTACGCCAGCTCCGCAGCGGCAACTTCACCAACAGCAACACCACTCACTGGCTTAGCCTCAAATACCACCGTCATGTACGGAGTCGTAGCGATAATCATCGTTATAGTCATAATCGGCGCAGTACTAGTAATGCTGATGCTTAGAAAAAGACCCTGAGCAAAAGAAGCAAAAACAAAACCACTTTCCCTTTTTTTGGTTTTACAGTTTTTCTAAGCCGAGAGATAAGAAATTTTAGCTTAGAAAATTAATTAGGTAGATCCGCCGGGTCAAAGTTCCAATCCTGATTTTGATAATACGGTTAATTCTGTTTTACTTAAAAAGGAAAACGCCTATATCATAAATAAACAAATGAGCTGAGTACATAAAGCAGGAGACTTCAAAATCAACCAAAGAATGCAAGAGGCATTGGAAAGAAAGCAATTGGTATTATTAAAATGGACAACCGTTGACACGGATGGAAGCCTCTTTTCAAGGGGAAAACACGATTACTATGCAATTCTTGTCCGAGGAATCCCCGAAGAACATCCTAAAGACTGTATTGTAGAACTCTACGTGACGGATAAAGAAATGACAATTTTTGAGATTAAGGTCAGCGCAGTTAATGAAAAAATTGAGCTATTATCACGGTCAATCGTTTTAGGAAACTTGTCATCCGTGACAAGTATAAGTCAAGTGGTTGAAGAAATGAAAGACACTGCTGAAAGAAGAGAGAACGAGAATCGCTACTCCTCAATCTCCAGCGACTATACCTTACGATAAACCAAGGGGACACTGATTATTGCCTTTGTGACAGTTGAAATCTATTTCACAAACGCTCTGATTGGGGCAAAGGTCTGTCGCGGATTGGCGGGTATAGAGAGGATGAGTTTGAATTTTTTTGTTTGATTTTCCTATGTTCTGATGATTAGCTAAAACTCAGCAAGGCCTTCCTACTATACCCCCAGATTTTGGAAGACCTTGGTTCTGCTCATATTCTCTGGCGGATCTGTTAACCTATAACAACAAGATGGCGGTAACATGATTTGATCTCGCACTCTTGAGTTAGAAGTGTTTCATAATAAAATCCCTAATTACACTATGACTTGTCATGAGTTCAACAATCTTTTTTGTAGCTTGCGTTATTTGAGTATCAAATAATCTTGTTACCGCCAGAGAAAATACAAACACAAAAGTACCGATTATTATGCTTCCAAGGACATTTATTGAACCAAGATACCATATGATAAGATATGTAACCGCAGCACTTGTGAGCCCCATTAAGAAAGACCTTATAATAAAATAGAGCCGCTGCAACCACGTAGAAAACAACAGAACCTTGATCATCGCTCTTTTCTCCAACTCATTTTCAGCTCCAGATTTATCACTTATCTTTTGCAGTACCCCTTTTGCGTAACGGGCGTCTGACAAATGTAACATCATTTTAGCATAACGTGCGTCGGATAAATCTGTGGAACTTGCAGATTCAAGCTCTAATAAAATCCTCTGTGCTATCTTGTCTACTTCGGCGTTTGTTTTTTTTATTTTTATTTCTTTAGTTACCAATATGTATCAAACAACTGAGATTTTACCTTTTGAGATTTCTAAATAATTACATTAAAAGGGGGGCTAAGCCAACAACAGTAAAAAATGTGTATGGGTCTTAGCGAAGGAAGATGCTTTTTCCACACCCTCATCCGATAAGGATTACTTCTTCTTTTGTCTTACAGCGACTTTGGCTTTCATTTCAAAGATTGTGTCTTCGCCGGTTTTTCCAACACCAAAGTTCCATTCTAATACATCTACTTCCATGTCTTTGAAGTGTGAAACCCAAGTTTTCTGGAATTCATTCCATTTTTCGCCCATTTTCTCTATCTGTTCCTTGACGTCTATATGATGTTCTGACATAATTTGTTACACCTCCTAAAATGCGCTAAAAAAATTGCGCTGGCTTAAGTTTTAACTACTGGGCTTAGGTACATGTGAAGCTTGTCTTTTGCAACTTTTAAGTGTAATCCATTGTCTGTCCACATGCCAGTTCCTTTCTCTAAGGCTGAAACGTTTAGCATGTTTCGTACTCCACCTTTCTTGGCGCCAAGCACTGATTCAGCTACGTTCTTATCTAATTCGACTTCAAGATGACTTACTTTCCACTCACTAGGGTCTACGTCTATATCTTTGATTTTGCCGATTTTTTCATCTAACGCAAACACATCTTTATCTATAAAATCTCTACTTTTCATACTATCTATCCCTCCTTTATACGCTCATAATTTTATGCTACCCGGAAAATGATCATTGAAAGAGTTGCTTGAGCTTACTCTTTTTTGGCGATCCATGTTTTTATTGCTTCTTCGACAGCGCGGGACAGGTCGCCCTTTTTCCCGCCAAACCTCTCGACCGTTTTAATTCTGAGCTGCTTTTCCAACTCATCTGGGAGATCAATGCTAATTCGACCCATGCTTAATCGCCTGCTTTAGCTTAGATTTTTTGTGCACGGTTCCACGTGTCAAGCATATTTCCAATAAGCGAAATACCGAACGTGTAATTCTGTTCTGTTTTTTGTTGTAATTTTCCACTCACCTTTTCGCTTATCAGCTTATCAAGATAAGCTATTATGTGCTTACACACTTATATGTGTATTGGCTTAAACTAACAGTGAAACAGCCGCCTAAGGTCTATCACAAAAGGGAGGGTGGTAAACTGGATTTATATAGAATATAAATAGAAAAAAAGGTCGGTTACCTCTTCGGTTCATTGACTAATTCCTTTTAGCTGTTACCTTTCGGTTCATTATTGGCAAGTTCGCTTTCGTTTCTTAATTCTCGTTTTAGATAAGCAACTACTTCAAAACTTTGATTAATTTGAAGCGCAACAATAGAAACCAATTCCCACCCATCTAAACCATATTTATTCAACAACTCTTCTTGTGTTTTGACGCCAGCATCCAGGATTCCTTTTACCAGAGCGATTGTGACATACTCCCATTTTGTCATGTTTGTAACCTCTAACCAGATTTATTTTCTGTAGAACTGAATTAACCAAGTAGTATTTTTCTTTTGAGGTTTATTTGGTTTGAGATTCAGAAGATTTCACAGAGCCCTGAAAAGCATGAGATCAGATAGCTTTTTTCGAATTCTTCAGTCAAAAAAGAGTTCACATTGGAGTCCTGTACACCGTACGCTGTGTGGGCCAAGGCCTTTCGAGAATCGGACCCTGTAGATACCAGCTGTTTGAGTGTTATTTATTGTATTTTATATGTTGTGATGATAAGGTAAATCCCGTCAGGCCTTTCCCTTTATACCCCAGATTTTGGAAGGCCTTATGTTTGCCCTAATATTGTCCCCTGTTCAGGTTAATTCCGCCAGAGTTTGTTCCAGTCGTTCATCTTCAAGACTTTTCGAGCAAAGCCCAGAAAATTATGTCTTCACCGTATACAATAGTTTCGCATTTGTTAACTCTCCATCCATCCTTAGCGTATTTTTCAATAGCATGATCCCAGTCTACGGCCTCTGCTTCTGAGAAATATCCGCCTTCTTTTTCGAAAGTAAGCCCTGCATTTTTGACACGTGTCATAGGGATTGACAAAATAGTAAAATGTAGTTCGCAACAACACTTATTTCCAGTTTGGCTGCACTCACTAATCGGATGTGCCGTGTCTAAAAGAATAAGAGCAGTTAGATTCGTAATGTTGCCTTTTGCTGTTTTCGCATGGGTGATTGGATGGGCCTTGTGTTTAACAGGCGAAAAAAAGGTAATAAGGCAAAACAAAAAATCCCTCACAGTACATATCGTTCAAAATTGAAGTTGTACCACGCGCTGTGCAGGTTTAAAGCTGAAAGTTTAGCTGGAGGCTTGAATTGTCTTTTCGCCGCTGGCTTG
>JBEKVK010000046.1:0-10580 GCA_049514075.1 Bathyarchaeia archaeon
GTAGTTTGGACCATAAACAATCCAGAGGAGGTCGAAGCATACATCAAGAAGGGCGTGGACGGCATAGCAAGCGACAAACCAGACATACTCATGAAAGCCAAACCCAAAACTAATACATAAGGTTCAGCGATTTCATAACCTGCTCAATCTTATCCGTTTCCACACCTGTTTCATCGTTTAGCGGCTTCAAGCGTATTTCAGCGGCTGACTTAACTCCCAAACCCAGTTCGGCAGCCCGCTTAAGTTGGTCCTGGCTGAAGACTTCTGCTTCTCCGAGCTTTCCTTTTGCACCATGCATTTTCAGGATCGCTGCCCCTACGGCGTCGATAGCTACTCGGTCGCGGCTTGCTAGCAAAAGCTTCGGTTCAACCAAGGTTCCCTTTTCGGGTCCGCCCGTCACGAATGCCTTTATTCCGTCCATCAATACAAAATCCACGTTGTAGCTGCAGTTTATTTCTGCAATCATTTGGCGCTGGAATGGTGAACTGTGCAGTTCCCACATGTAATTGTAGATTCCGCCCGGAATCTTCTTCGCAACCAAACCAACGGAGTTTTTCATTGAAAGCGTAAAGTGGCCGCCGAACCTGTGCGTTTTTAGACAGCACGTTTGCACAACCTTTTCAGCGTCATGGAAGACTTTTGCGAGGTAAAATCCCTTGAGCCAATGTGTGCCTCCCTTTTCAACTTTCATCCAGGCCTCGGCGCCAACTTCATCTAAAACAACCGCTTTGAAACCCAATTCTTCTGCGAGCGCCAAAACACCCATTTTCTCAAGGACCTCTCGCGTGTCGCCCATACCACTGCGTTCAGCTAAAGTAATATCGCTTGCCCCAGCGCCCTTCAAGCTCTGCACCACGGCTCTCAGCGTGTCGATATGGGTTGACGCTGGAAATGGATCAGCACTGTTATAGTTGGCCTTCAAAGCAACCTGCTTTCTTGAGTAGCCGCCTAAATCAAACTTATCAAGCAGCGCGGGAATGCCCGTTGCTCGATCCGTCGTTTTCAAAACAAAAACTTCACCCAAAGGATCCGCCATAAGAACACTCTCATAAAAACATAGAAGAGCAACGAAGTTATTAGTTTTTGATTGCATCAAGTTGCAGTCGCAACTGCACCGCAAGCTCTATATTAGCCAATGGAACTTTTTTCAAAAGCAAACCACGCGGGCCCGTGGCTCAGTCAGGCTAGAGCGGCGGACTCTTAATCCGTAGGTCGCGGGTTCAATTCCCGTCGGGCCCGCCAAAATTTACGTGGGGCTCTTTTGTCTCGAAGCTTTATCTATAATTTTCGTGGTTTTGGCGGTGGATTTCTCGGCGTGTCAAGGTTTGTTTTGGTTTCCGTGTTTAGCAGTTGCTTTAGCCGCCAGATTAGTACGTCTCGGTCGTTGGGTTGTTGTTGCGTCCATAATTCACGGTATTCCCTGAACTGTTGCCCCGTGATTTTCCCTTTCGATTGCAAATCACCCAGCAGCTTAACGAAGCCTCTGAGTTCTAGTTGCGCGTTAGTTTCTACGTTGCCCACTTTTCCCCCGCTTGTTTCGGCGGCAGCTGGTTCTTTGTCGGGGGGCGGATAGGTGTTGTAAAGGAAACGAGCGAAGTAAGCTGTTTCCCAGGTTCTTGTTAATGGTGTGATATCTTTGGCTTTTAGCAACTCAGTTGTGTAGTATGCGTATTCTGCTCCCAGAGAGTAAAATTTTGTTCCAACACTTGGGGAGTCGGCTATGCGGTTAAAGAAATATTTTAGGTGTTGGGTACTGAAGATCGGCAGTACTGCTGCGTTTTCGTAGTTGAAGCAGAAGATGATTTTTTTAGCTAATTGCTTATCGTTTCCTAGTCCGTTTATTTTTTCCCATGGCGCATCTACTTTCTGAGCTAAGGATTTGTTCTTGTCCACTGCAGTATGGAGCAAACCTTTGAAATCGGCAAGTTGCAGCCTGATATTTTGGTAGACACTGGAGTTCTGAATCGTGAGGTGTCCGATGGGTTCGAGGCTATACACTAAATAACGGAAGAATTCACCTGTTTCGTTTGAGTCTCGCTTGAAGATTTTGTCGGTGTCCAGCCAATCTATGGATTGTGGGTTTTCCGTGAAAGGAAATTTTACTCTAAACTCCTTAAGCACCCGAAGAGCATTGTTTACTTCGCGTTTTATTGCTCCGTCTTTGTCGTAGGCGTTTGCCTGTTCAAGCGTTAAACTACTTCGTGACATTTTTCAGCCATACCTGTATTGCTAATGGGCGAATAAGAACGTTGCACAATAGGCAGCAATCTTGGTTCTTGAACAGCTTTCAAAATCAGTTTGAATCAGGGAGAACATAGGCTGCCCCATTCCGTTTTTTTGATCTGAATTCTTTTTGCAGTCAAATGGCATGCTTTCAAGTGTTGTCGCTTTGTCTCTCCCATATTCGTCTGATGAAGCGCATGAATAAGGGAGCTATCCAGAGTATGAATCTCAACGGTATGCTTGATTTGCTGGTTATCGGTATTGCTAAACTCCAAAAGAAGGGAAGGACTGAAATGAAGAAGATTGCTGCACCCACTATCTGTGCATTTCTCATCGCTGCATAACGGCGAAGTAACTCTTCTGGTCTTTTCTTGTCAGCTAAAATGGAATTGGCGAGCAGCGCTTGGATTGCGAATAATCCTCCCAAGTCCAAAGCGTAAAGTATCGAAACATATTGTATTGGAAGGGTAGAAGAATTAAGTTCGTTAAACAGGAAGGGTTCAATGGAAACCAAGAACAGCAGCAGAATATTTAGTTCAACTTCTCTTCTCGTTTCTATGCGTACGTTTGACATAATGCGAGTGTAGCCGTACCAGACGCTGATGAGTATGAGAAAACTAAACGCATAATACACTATAGACTCAACCAAGTTTTGAAAACTGCTTGGCGCTTGCCCAATTAAGGTAAGTGCACCTATAGAGAGGGCTAATCCGAAAATCAAGTCGGAGAGAGTTTCTATGCGCGATTTCGGCGTTGATCGTTCTTTTTCCTCAGCCACGGAGTCAACCTCAAGGTCTCTGGACATTTTGTTTTAGGTAGAATATAGATTTAAGCATTAAATGCTAAAACGGAAGGGAAAGCATTTCTATTTTTTGGCTTGTTTGAATTCTTCTCTTGTTTTCATTTGTCGTCTCTTCAGATTGTAGCCAAGAGAGAAGTCGTGTGATGCGTCACGGATTTTTCTGAGCAGAAGCATCATTCGGCTGTTTTTGTCGAAGACTTTGGGCGTCGCGTCGTCTTGCAAATAGATTTCTTCATGCTCCTTCGCCAATCCAATCAACGGAAGATTTAGGCCGACAGTTTGTAGAGCCGCTTTTGCCGCGCTGACTTGGCCGGGTCCACCATCTATCATCACCAAGTTAGGTAGCTGGCTTTTTTCTTCAACTAAACGTTTGTATCTTCGCGCCACGACCTCGTTGACGGCTGCAAAGTCATCCTGCCCTACGAAAGTCTTGATTCTGAATCGTCGATAGTTTTTCTTGTCAGGTTTAGCATCTTTGAAGCTGACCATGCCTGAAACAACATGCTCCTGCCCCAAATTGGAAATGTCAAAGCACTCGATCACGCGCGGCAGGGTTGGGAGTTTAAGCTCATTTTGCAGATCGACAAGCGCGCTGTCGACTTCTAATGTTGACTCTAAGTTTTTCTCTGCCAACTGGACGAGAGCAAGCTTGTCGGCTTTTCTGGGTATGATCAAGGAAACCGGCGCTAACCGTTTTGTTGACAAGAATTCTTCAAGAGCCTTTTTTTCTTCGGGTTCTTGCCAAACGGGCTTGCTTAGCAGGATTTCTCTGGGAATTCGGTTGCTTGTGTAGTATGCTTTGAGAAATTCCTGTTCAACCTGAGGCTGCAAATCAACGCTGAACTGTTTTTTCCCAAGCAAAACGCCTTTTCTGACTCCCATTTGGACCGCGAGCATTTTGTCGCCGACTTGCTTGAAGGCTAAGATGTCTTGGTCAAACCGGCGTTCGTTATCGACAATTTGGTGTTCTGTCACGAGTCTTATGGATGCAATTTGGTTACGTAGTTCCAAAGCGGTTTCGTATTTCTCTTCTCGGGCGGCTTGCTCCATTTGGGCGTTGAGTTGTGTGATTGTTTGCTGGTAGTTTCCGTTTAGAAAGGATCGTGCCTCCTTGATTTGCTCGGCGTACTCTTCGGCGGTGACTTTTCCTATGCACGGGGCGTTGCAGAGGTGTATGTGGTAGTTTAGGCAGGCGCGTTTGTGCATGGTTTTGCATGTGCGCAACTTGAATACTCGGACGACGAGGCGCTGTAGGTCTTGCCGTATGAAGCCTTCTGTATAGGGTCCGAACGATTCAAGTTTACGCGCCACTTTGCGGCTAGTAAGCACCCGCGGATAAGGTTCCCGTGTAAGCGAAATATACGCGAAGGTCTTAGCGTCCTTTAGATCAATGTTGTACTTAGGCGAATGCTGTTTCACGAGTTTGTTCTCCAAAAGGAGAGCTTCAACCTCGTTGTACACTATGATCCAGTCGATGCTCCGGATTCTGGAAACCAGTTGCCTCGTTTTGGCTGAGTGATCGTTGCTTGAAAAATAGCTTTTGACGCGAGAACGCAGATTTTTGGCTTTGCCAATGTAGAGTATTTCGTCTGCTTCATCTCTGTACAGGTAAACGCCTGGGCTGGTTGGAATTTCAGAGCTTTTGAAATCTGATGCACTCTTTATTTGGATCATGCAGTCTGCTTCACTGCCAAACCTAATTCTTCCTGCGAACGGTTAAGCATTTTCTGCAAAAACTTCCCCGTGTGGGAACCAGCGATTTCAGCGACTTCTTCAGGTGTTCCCTGCGCCAGCAGTTTCCCCCCTGCGGCTCCGCCTTCGGGACCCAAATCAATGAGGTAATCGCAGCTTTTTATAACGTCCAAGTTATGCTCGATGATGTAGACTGTGTTGCCGTTGTCAACCAGTCTATTCAGCACCCGGATGAGGCGTTTAGTGTCGTCAAAATGCAAGCCCGTTGTGGGTTCGTCAAGCATGTAGACGACATGTCCTTTCTTGTTTTTGCTCAGTTCGCGGGTGATCTTAATGCGTTGACTTTCTCCGCCTGAAAGAGTGGTTGAACTCTGGCCCAGCTTAATGTAACCAAGTCCGACGTCCAGAAGAGTGGTTAGTTTACGGGATATCCGCGGTGTGTTCTCGAAGAATTTGGCTGCTTCCTCCACCGTCATGTCTAAGACTTCAGCGATGTTTTTCCCTTTGAAGAGGATGCTTAGGGTTTCTTTGTTGTAGCGTTTGCCTTTGCATTCGCTGCATTGCACGTAAACGTCTGGCAGAAAGTTCATTTCGATTCGCAGGACGCCGTCGCCTTGGCAGGTTTCACATCTGCCGCCTTTCACGTTGAAGCTGAAGCGTCCCTCTTTGTAACCGCGGGCTTTAGCCTCTTTGGTTGAGGCGAAAATGCGTCTGATCTCATCGAAAAGTTTGGTGTAAGTGGCTGGGTTGCTTCTGGGGGTTCTCCCGATAGGGTCTTGGTCGATAACTATTACGTTGTGAACCATCGGTGGGAAATCGATTGATTCATGTTTGCCGATTTTATCAATTTTCTCCCCGAACAACTGCCGCAACTTAGGAATAACCGTCAAATTCATCAGGGTACTTTTGCCCGAACCGGAAACGCCTGTTACTCCACATAGTACGCCGAGCGGCAACTGGAGATTAAGGCATTTTAGGTTGTTTTCTTCTGCGCCTTTGACTGTGATGTAGCCTACGGGTTTGCGCCTGGACTGTGGCAACTCGATTTTAAGTTCGCCGGAAAGGTATTTGCCTGTGAGGCTGCGTTTGTTAGCCATTATTTCTTCCGGTGGACCTTCAGCGACAACATGACCTCCATGGACTCCTGCGCCGGGTCCCATGTCAACAATGTAGTCAGCTTTCCGAATGGTTTCTTCATCATGCTCGACAACGATTAACGTGTTGCCTAAGTCGCGCAGACGATGTAGTGTGCTTATGAGTTTAGCGTTGTCGCGCTGATGCAAGCCGATGCTAGGTTCATCCAAAATGTAGAGGACACCCATGAGGTTGCTTCCGATCTGTGTGGCCAAACGAATTCGTTGGGCTTCGCCGCCTGAAAGGGTTCTTGCTGCGCGTGAAAGCGAAAGGTAGCCTAACCCGACGTTCTTCAAAAACCCAAGTCGTTCATTGATTTCTTTGAGCACTTGCTTGGCAATAGCGAGTTCCTTTTCATTTAGTTGCGGGGGTAGGTTGTGAAAAAAGTCAACTGCTTCTTCAATGGAGAGATCAGTAACATCTATTATGCTTTTGTCGAGGACTTTTACTGCGAGCACGACAGGCTGTAGTTTTTTGCCCTGGCAGGCATTGCATGGTCGTGAAGTCATGAATTTTTCGATGTCTTCTTTTCGCCATTCACTTTCCGTCTGCCGATAAAGCCTCATGGTCTGAGGGATTACGCCTTCCCAACCGTCACGCATCCACATGCTGGCGCCGTTTGACCATTGCCCACTTAAAGGTTCTCTGTCGCCATAAAGTAGAACGTGAAGTTGCTCAGCGTTGAAATCTTTTATCGGTGTGAAAACATCGAACCCATGCTTTTTACCTACCATTTGAAGCTGCTGTGCACGCCAGCTAAGATCCATGCTGCCGTAAACCGTCAATGCGCCGTCCATAATGGAGAGGTTTTTGTTCGGGATAACTTTGTCTTCGGATATTTCAGTGATTTCGCCTAATCCGTGGCACGTAGTGCAGGCGCCGAAGGGTGAATTAAATGAGAACATGCGTGGTTCAAGAGCTTCGAAGACAATTTCGGGGTGGTTTGGGCATGCTCCATAGGTGCTGTACATTGTTTCGTCTTGGAAGCGCTCAAGCTCCTTCTTTTTTTCTGCGTCAGCTTCCATTTTGGAGTCGATTACTATCATTGTGCCTTTGCCGACTTGAAGTGCCTGCTCCACTGCTTCGCTTATGCGGCTGCGTTCTTCATCAACGATTTCCACGGTATCAATTACTGCTTCAATCCAATGCTTCTCATACCGCACAAGCTTGAGTTCATCTTTGATTGTGTCGGCATCGTGGATTTTCTGGTCTACCCGTATGTGGGTGTAGCCTTGTTTTTTTAGGTCTTCGAAAACTTGCTCATGAGTTCCTTTTATGCCGCGGATTATTGGGGCTAAAAATGTGAAGGTTTTCTTTTTTTCTGCCATTATTAGGCTAGTTATGTTTTCGGCGCTTTGTGGGTGAATTGAGCTGCCGCATTTTGGGCAGTGATGCGTGCCGGCGCGGGCGAAAAGCAGTCTGAGGTAATCGTAGATTTCGGTTACTGTTCCGACTGTCGAGCGAGGATTTTTGCTGGTGCTTTTCTGCTCAATCGAGATAGCTGGAGATAGCCCTTCGATGGAGTCAACGTCGGGTTTATCCATTAAGCCCAAGAATTGTCGTGCGTAAGCGGATAAGCTCTCAACGTAACGCCGTTGTCCTTCGGCATAGATGGTGTCGAATGCAAGTGTGGATTTTCCTGAGCCTGAAAGCCCAGTGATAACTATGAACTTGTTTCTGGGCAGTTCTACATCTATGTTTTTGAGGTTGTGCTCTCTTGCACCCTTAATTGAGATGTTGTCTCTCATTACGAAACCAGTTTCCTTCTCCGCTTAGGTAAATTGTAACTTGTTTAAGCAAGACAGATTAGAACCTTTTTGCTGTAAACCCCGCATTTTCTGGGCTACCTTTCGTTTTCTATCTTTCTTGCTAACGCCAAATTCATCTGGGAAATGGTGTCTCGAAGTTCAATAGCCTTCTCGAAATCAAGTTTTTCAGCGGCTTCCCTCATTTTCGCATCTAATTCAATTATTTGACGTTGAATATCTGACTTGGGAAGATGCTTTGTGCCCTTGATTGTGCCTTCCTTGTGGGAAACGCTCTTAATGATCGTCGTGGGGGTGATGTTGTGTACTTGGTTGTAGCGTTTCTGGAAGGCGCGGCGGTAATTGGTAATTTTCAAAGCTCTTTTAATCGAGTTTGTTTCAACGTCTGCGTACAAGATTACTCTGCCATTCACGTTTCTTGCAGCTCGTCCAATGGTTTGGATAAGGCTGCGTTCATCTCTCAGGAACCCCTCTTTATCAGCATCCAAAATGAAGATGGTCGCCACCTCAGGGATGTCTAAGCCTTCCCGTAGCAGGTTGATTCCAACCAAAATGTCAAAATCGCCAACGCGAAGCTGCCGCACAAGCTCGATGCGGTCTAAGCTGTCGATGTCGGAGTGCATGTAGCGTACACGAAAACCCTCTTTGACCAGGTAATCAGCCAAGTCTTCGGCCATCCGTTTAGTGAGGGTTGTAATTAGGATTCGGTCGCCGCGCTCTATGGTTTTCTTCGCTTCGGCCATTAGATGCTGCATCTGACCCGCGATGGGGTGAACTTCCACTTCTGGGTCCAGAAGCCCTGTTGGTCGAGTGATTAATTCGACGGGGTTGCCGCTTTTTTCCAATTCGTACTCTGCTGGAGTTGCTGAGACGAAGAGGACTTTACCCATTTTTCCTTCGAATTCGTCAAACTTTAGCGGTCTATTGTCTAGGGCGCTGGGTAGTCGGAAGCCGAAGTCAACGAGGTTCTTTTTTCTCGCGTAGTCGCCATTGTACATGGCTCGGGACTGCGGGATTGTTTGGTGGCTTTCATCGATTATTAGCAGGTAGTCTTTTGGGAAATAATCCATTAAGGTGAAAGGCGGTTCGCCTGGTTTGCGTCCGTCGAAGTGTCGGCTGTAGTTTTCCATTCCTGCGCAGAACCCGATTTCCCGAATCATCTCTAAATCGTAGTTTGTGCGTTGCTTAAGCCTCTGAGCCTCCAGTGGCGGCAAGTCGGGAAGCCTCTTCTCCAGTTCCTGCTTGATGTGTTCAAGTGCAAGTGCATGTTTCTCTTCTGGAACAACGTATTGGCGAGCGGGGTAAAGCGTTAATCGGTCTACTGCAACTTTAACGTCGCCTGTCAAATGGTGGACTTCTTTAAGTTTAGCGACTTTGTCTCCGTCCAATTCAATTCGCAAAATGTCGTTCTCGTATGACGGAACAATATCGATCGTATTGCCTCGCACGCGGAACCTGCCCGGTTCAAGAACCATGTCGTTGCGTTCATACTGCATCTCAACCAGTTCTCGAATAAGGTCCTGCCTTGCGATTTGCTTCCCAACCGCCAGCTCGAGAGCCATGGCTCGGAAGTCCTCTGGGTTTCCAAGGCTGTAAATGCAGCTGATGCTTGCGACAATTATGGTGTCGTTTCGGCTTACCAGGCTGGAGACTGCATGCATACGCATTTTTTCGATTTCTTCGTTTACGTCAGAGTCTTTTTCAATGTACATGTCCTGAGCTGGCAAATACGATTCAGGCTGGTAAAAATCGTAAAAAGAAATGAAGAATTCAACTCGGTTGTGGGGGAAAAGCTCTCGAAGTTCCCCGTAAAGCTGTGCGGCCAAAATCTTGTTGTGTGCAATTATCAGGGTTGGTTTTTGTAGGCGGTTGATTACGTTTGCCATGATGAAGGTTTTGCCGCTACCTGTGATGCCGAGAAGGGTTTGTTTCTGTTTTTTGGTGAAGTTGTCAGCTAGCTTTTCGACGGCGTCAGCCTGTCCAGGGGACATTTTGTATGGTGCGATAAGTTCAAACTGCACTTTAGCTTCTCCACAGCCCTTCTGAGAAATGAACCCAGCCGTTTGAACTAATAAGGTTTTTTCTGTGAGAGTGCAACGTTGTACATGACATGTGTCATGGAAGCTTAGAGTGATTTTTGTTAGTAATCGAAAAAATTATTGTTTAAGGTGGAGTTCCGTTAATCCTCCGCAATAAAACATCTATTTTGAAGAATAGTTCTATTCACCGCTCACATTCGGTAAGTCGCGGATAATGATATTAAAAATAGCGTTTGATCTTTAAAGTAAGCCGCGTTAAGTGGCGGCTGCTTTATGAGACTTTTAGTGTGCCGAATTTGCCGACGTTAAGTTGCTTTTCGCTTTTGAAGGAGGTTATGTAGCCGTTGTCGATTTTTATGTTGTCGCCCACATTAACCATGTCGATCTGCTCGTTCCACAGCGTCAATTTGATGCTGCCTGTTTCATCCGCAACCACAGCGTCGACGATGCGGTACGTTTCGTCTTTAAAGCGGGATTTGACTTCGCGTGGGTCACCTTTTTCAACAACTTTTGCTTCGACACTTACCCGTTTCATTCCATCCTGCAAATCTTTGATTGCCGTCAACTTAATTCACCTGAATAATGTTCCTCGCTTAAGGGTTTTCAATTGCAAAAGCTTTAAACGAGTCCTACGAGCAGGAGCGACAGAAAGAGAGTGGCGGCTACAGCAACACCGGCTATTGTGATTCTTTTTGTCACCGAAAACTCCGGTTTTAATGATCCAACTATTATTGTGGACAAGGTTCCAAGCCAGACGTAAGAGACTACGAACATTATGAAAACTACTGTGCCGAATCCGGCAGTGGCAGCGTTGATGCTGTTCAGGATGGTTTGCGACTGGCTTGTTAAGCTGCTTGCCGCTCCAGCGTAGGTTGTGGCTCCGAAGAAGTTGAAGCGCACTCCGAGTGTTATGTCGTAAGGGTA
>JBEKVK010000047.1:0-10381 GCA_049514075.1 Bathyarchaeia archaeon
ATCAACACTATTGGGTTTTAAGTTTTTGTATCGTTATTAATGCATTAAATCCACTTTTGCCTTTATTGCCTTCAATTCCCCTCTTTTTCTATTATAAATCAAGAAAGGCTTGAAACTTTCTGAAACCGACGAAGACTTTTATTTTCGTTTGCTCGCGCAAAATGGCAGATTTGAGTTAGCTTACCAGTTTGATTGAAATAAGCTGCGCGGAGTTATGTCCGAAGTCCTTAAGAAGTTATAAAGGTGAAAAATTGGCATTATTGAAAAAACTTCACGACAAGGCCGGATTGCGGCTAAGGTTTGCGTGACTGGGCGGGGAGGGATTTGATCCTGCGCCCTGAAAGAGATTTCACCCGTAAACCTCTTTTTGAATTACTCCAATTTTTGTCAGCAGGGAAATCGACTAACTTCCAATTCCCAGCGCAGACTCTCACCATACTATCTGGTTAATATCAAGTTGTCTGCTTATAACGTGGAATGGTATATCCCAGCCAGTCAGATGAAAAATTAATTCCTTAAAGTCATGTAAATTCAGATTAGTTTTCTCTTCCTTCTTGACTGTCGTATATATTGTAGCTATCGGAAACGCTTCCACATTAGGCAAAGAGTTTCTTACTTTCTTCGCCAAACATGCTAATTCTTCAGTTTGCATTGTTTCTCTTTTCCTCCAAATTACGCCTGCTTTCTTGCCTGCTTTACAAGGATGTTTCGATTCATTTTATAGCTTCTTGAAAAACTCAATAACGCTAATTGTCAACTCTAATCAATTTTTGCAAACTTAACTTAACAAAGCGTGTGAAGTTTAGCAAACTTGCTATTTTGTGGCCGGCAGACTCCTTACGCTGAAAATCAGAAACCTCTAGCCGCCTGACCTCCACAATTTTGCTCGTTAAGGTTCAAAGGAATTTGAACCCCTAAAGCCCTTTAGATATCACTCGCAAAATCCCCTTCTTCTTGTTGCTATAAATACTTTTTGAAAAAAATGGAGGCGAATAAACTGGAACAAAAAATCGTAAGCTGCCCTGATTGCGGCAGCCGAAGAAACTACAAGAATGGCACGCGAACCGGACAAATTCAGACTTACATATGTCGTGATTGCGCCCACAGGTTTTCTTGAGGGATTTAATCCTACGCCCTACAAGAGATTTCACCCGAACACTTTACAATAAAATCGATTTTTGAACGCGCGCAACGTAAGCAATAAGAAAAGGAAAATAGCTGGTCAAAAATAAAAAAGGAAATGTTGCGTTTAGGTCATTGCAATGGTTTGGTCAATGATTTTTGCCATTGGGGCATTTTTCTTCATTGACACTATGCCATTTTCGGCTGACTGTTTAGATAGGTAGGATTGGCTTACAGCAATTATTTGTCCGTTGGCAGCTTTCAGATGGAAACGGAATCTATCAGGGGCGTTGAATTGTATTTCAAAAACCGTGTCTTGGACAATTCCAGGTTTATGCGTGGATTTTGTTATGGTTCCTCCAGGTGCGAAGTCAGTGGTTTTGGCTATTGGAGCATTTTTCTTTATTGAAGCAATGCCTTTTAGAGCAGACTCTTTTGTGCCATAAGCTTGGCTTACAGCAATTATTTGTCCGTTAGCAGCCTTCAGATGAAAACGGAAGGTGCCAGCTGAATCGTATATGATCTCAAAAACTCCTGTCGCTTCTGCAGATATCGGTTGCGTTATCACTTCAGTGGGTGGCAATGGTTCTGGTGCTTTCTCAACTACCGGCATAACTTCGGTAGGTAGCATTGGTTCTGGTGCTTTCTCGACTACCGGCATTACCTCAGCAGTTTGTACGGGTTCCGCCGCTTTCTCAGTTATAGGCATTTTTTCCGTTATCACTTCATTTGGTGGTAATCGTTCTTCCAGTCGGTCAATTTCCAAAGTAGCAACCTTCTCAGCTATGTGACCCGTCTTTGTATGCTCATCCATGGCTTCCATAGTCATGAAGCCCATTCCGCAAACAGGACACGTAAGATCCATATTTGGCATGAGCACTCCATTCAAAACCTGTATCATGCCATTGTCTGTTACAATGTCTGTATTTATAATGTGAGCGTCGTCGATTAATGGGTTAAAGTGAGACGTCCACCAATGGGCGGCGTCAATCTTTACTTCTTGGCCTTGAACAGTTTTCATAGTTTTCACTTGACCTATTTCATCAACCGTAAACTTTCCAACAACAATATGATACATCAGAATCGCCTTAAGCTTCGGCTTATTCTTCAATAGTCCATCAATTGTGCCTGCAGGAAGCTTTGCAAAAGCATCATCGTTTGGTACAAAAATTGTAAATGGTCCTCTTCCTTTCAAGGTTTCAACTAATCCTGCAGCTTGTACTGCAGCTACAAATGTTGTGAATCCTCCGGCTTCCAGAGCAATATCAAAAATATCCGCCATTCATTTTCATCTTCTTCAAACTATTATAGTGAGTCTAACGATAAGTAGCTGTGTGAGTGGAGAGCCACAGCAACAGGCTGATAGTTGAATCTCCGATAATATGTTCTAGTCATTAATTTACAAGAGAAAAACTAGAGAAAAAAAAGAACTCGATAATTTCCTTATTTTTCTAATTTATATTTCTAAAGTCACCCTCTAAGGCTTAAAAAGTATATTTCAGAATTGGGATTAGTCAGAAAAGCTATTCTTAGATTAATTTTGGCTTAAACTCTTAAGTGCTAACTATGCAAATAAGTTATTGTGATTGAAGGCGCGCTTCTCTCGGTGCTGGAAAACTCTGAATAACGGTCTGTTGGAAGGCAAGTAGCTTAAACGACTTTATTTTTCTTCAACGACAATCATTGTTGTGTTGACCTCACTTGTCTAGTCGTCGACCCCGCCACGTTACTATTTCTTTTAATTTATCCACTTTGGGTTTGGAACACTTAGAACACGATCTTAGAACACGATTTTTCTAAGTCTGTCGTAGGATGAGAGGTAACCTTTTCCTTTCGTCGTGATGACATATCTGCCGTTGTTTTGCATTAGCATACTTTGCTGTGTGAGGATTGCTAAATAGGATTCTGCTTGAACATCATTCAAACCTAACCTGTTCATAATTCTGCCTTTATCTTTTGATGTTTCACAGAAACGGATAATATGAGGCACAATTCCTACTCTACCGCTAAAAGCCATTTAGTTCACAAGGTATTGTCGGTTGGGTAGCAATTAAGTGTGTGTGGCTGTTGAGCAACTGTAACAAGTGGCCGGATACTCGATTCCGACACTCTCTACCCTATACGCTTAACCTAAGCGCGCGCTTAGTTAGAAAGTTTTCTGTGAATATTTTTTACCGGCAAAAAGCTATAGAAATATCCACTATTCTTTTTTTGTTAAATTTTATACCACGCCCAGTGCAGGTGTAGCTGTTTATTCCCAGTCACATATCTTAAAATAAAGCTGCCGAGTTAAAGGTAAGTGAGGCTTTTGAAAATGGGGTTACTTGATTTACTTTTTGTGGTTGCTGTGATACTTATCGTGCTTTGGCTTCTTGGCTTTGTCTTCTTCAACCTGGGCGCTATCATATGGCTGCTGCTAGTTGTCGCCATCATCATAATACTTGTTCGACTAATTTCAGGACGCAGAATATAACATGTATAAATCTAATGTAGATGGGGTGTGAGTTAGAGAAAATGAGGGCTGGGGCTTTGGCGGTTGGTGTTTTTCTATTGGCTATTGGCATCGTGATTTTCTGGGTTGGTTATTCCGATTTGCAGCAGTACGGGGGTTTGTTTGGTCAAATCTCACAGGCTCTTTCCGCACAGGTTCGAAACAAGGTTGCTCAAGACAAATTTATGGCAGCTGGCGGAGTCATCGTGGCGATCATCGGCTTGGCTGTAACAATTTACGGTTTAGCCGCTAATCGAAAAAATTAGAAATCAAGCGAGCTCAAACACTCTTTTTTTATTGTATTCTTTTCCATAATAGACTGATAATTCTATCAAAAATAGATCTTTTAAGTAGGAAAATGTCGATCAAGAGGGTTTAACAACAAGTTGGAAATGTTTTAGAATTTAGAAAATGGTGAGAATAACACTGAAATGCAAAGGCTCATTGTCGGATTAAATGGAGTTCTAGAGTGACATTCAAAACCTTTTCAACAGAATGGCCCTTTTCGTTTATGCATATAACAAATGAGATCGTTCGTTGAAGTTTCCAGTTTTTCAAATAAGCAGTGTCCAATTTTAAAGGAATCAAATTCAGAGTGTATTAGATTGTACCTATGTTTTTTAAGTATTACTGCAATGGGTCCAATTAGTCATCCGAGGATAACTAACAATCCGCCAATTCCACCGCCAATAATTCCAACAACTATGTGTATAATTGTCCAAACGATGGTCGTTACGCCTTTTGCGCCAATGATCGCTATGATGCCACAGATTACAGCAACAATTCCAAAGTAGGCAAAGCTAAATGATATAAACGGTCCAAAATACATGAAAGCATATCCGATAAGCGATAGCAAACCAAAGATTACCAGCGGTATTCCTCCAATTAGAGCCAAGTAGTAGGCTATTCGAGAAATTTCTGACATATTCAAAAATCACTCCCTCATCGACAAAGTAAGTGACCGAATTTTGTTTTACAATCAGACCTTAGTTATGCTCCAAAAAACAAACAACTCTGATATTTATCATTTTAGCGGCGCCTAACATAAACACTTAGCCCTAAGGTGAGCATTGTTCCATTTAGCGGTTTAATCTTAAACCGTTATCGCAATCTATCCAAAGGTTGATCGGATGCTGAGAAGTCCGGAAAAAAATTTCAGGTACTTTTTCAACTAAAAACAAAAGCTGTATTCCTTCGCGGCTGTTACCATTTGTGTTTTTGGAGATTCCTAAAAATCCTTTGGCTGTTGGTGTGTCCTAACAGCAACAAAGAAATAAATTCAAATTCCGATTTAGAATACACAATGAGACTCATCGGACTCTAAAAAAAGAAAATGGGAAAGGAAGATTGCTGAAAGGTATCAAAGTTAATCAGGCGACCAATGAAAAATATTGTGACAGCATTATGATAAACTCCTGATATTGATCGAATCGACTGAGGGGCCCAGATTCTGCTAAAGCCCGGCATAGAAAAAATGAATTTGCGCCAATGGAGCCTTACGTCGCAAGACACAAAAAGTCCTGTATGGACGTTGAAACCACAACCTTCAGAAAGTCGCAAAAATTAACGGAATAAATCATTGGAAAAGCAGCAGCTACAAGATAAATTAAGGTAAACATATAAAAAATTAGTTTGGCTGCTGTACCCTTTGTGAATCTAACCTCGAATCGCTGACGGAAAAAGAACAGACTTAAATTCTGATTTCAATCACTGGGAGCAGTGCTGGACTTAGGCGAACAAATTATTTCTAGTCTTAGTTCCGCAAGATTGAGTCAATGGTTTCCGTTAAGTTTCGATTTCCAACGAATCGAATAAACTAAAGTAACAAAAAACGTTAAAATGAAAGAAACATGAAGAAAATACAAATACTGATAATAGCATTTCTAATTGCGTTATCATTCTGCGCATGCGCGAGTATGCAAGTTAGAGCAGCAAGCAATCTGTCTCAATTTGTCTTCAGCTCTATTGGTAGTCCGCAAACAGCAGGTACTGCCTTCAGCATAACTGTTACCGCCGAAGATTCAAGTGGCAAAACAGTTACGAGCTATACTGGAACAAACACTCTAACGGTGTCTTCTGGAACGATAAGTCCAACTAGCACAACTGCATTCACATCAGGGGTCTGGACAGGTCAAGTAACGCTTTCTCAAGCAGGAACAGGCATTTCAATCTCAACCAGTGGCGGCGGCAAATCTGGAAAAAGCAACACACTTACAGTTAATTCCGCCGCTCTTGATCACTTCGCCTTTAATGCTGTTAGCAGTCCACAAACCGCAGGTAAAGCTTTCAGCGTGACAATAACTGCTAAAGATTCCGACGGCAACACAGTGACGAGTTACACTGGAGCTAACACTTTGACGGTGTCTTCAGGATCGATAAGCCCAACAAGTACTTCTAAATTTGTAGCTGGTGTTTGGACTGGTTCGGTATCGCTTTCTGCATCTGGTTCAGGAATTACTGTTGGTACATCTGGTTCTTCAAAGTCTGGAACGAGCAATTCATTCACTGTTAATGCGGGTGCTCTTGATCATTTCGTTTTTAGCAATATTGGCACACAGACAGTAGGTACAGCTTTCATCGTAACCTTTACTGCTGAAGATTCGAGTGGCAATACAGTTACGAGCTATAATGGACCTAACACTCTAACGGTTTCTTCAGGGACTATAAGTCCAACAAGCACCGGGACATTCTCAATGGGCGTCTGGATGGGGTATGTGACGCTTTCTGCATCTGGTTCAGGAATTACTGTTGGTACATCTGGTTCTTCAAAGTCTGGAACGAGCAATTCATTCACTGTTAATGCGGCGGCTCTTGACCACTTCGTCTTTAGTTCTATTGGCAGTCCACAGAATGCGGGTTCTGCTTTTAGCATAACGATAACGGCGAAAGCTTCAAACGGCAACACAGTTACAAGCTATGCTGGCACGCCGACTTTGAGTGTTTCAACTGGAACCATCAGTCCAACTATCGCTGGCACCTTCTCGAGTGGCGTTTGGACAGGTATGGTTACGATGACTGGCGCGGGTTCAGGCGTTACTATTACAGCTACTGATAACACTCATTCTGGGACGAGTAACTCGCTTACGATTAATCCGGGTGTTGCTACGCAATTGGCGGTTTCAAGCGGGGCTTCTCAAGTAGCTGGTATTGCATTCTCCGTCTCGGTCACCGCTAAGGATGCATATAACAATACGGCTACGGGTTATACTGGAACGGTTGCGATTACTTCAACTGACAACCTAGCTGTTTTGCCTGCGAATATGGTTCTAACGAATGGTGTTGGCTCTTTTACAATTACTTTGGAAACGGCGGGGTCGCAATCGATTACGGCCATGGACACCAAGACTAGCTCGATTACTGGTTCCCAAACTAGCATAACAGTGACTCATGCCTCTGCAGTCGCTAATGTTGCGATTTCTCCTGTTGGTTCATTGGTTACAGCTGGATTATCTAAGACTTATTTGGCTACGGCTTCTGACCTGTATGGTAACAGTTGGGATGTGACTTCTGCTACGAGTTGGAACATAAGCTCTGGCGCTGGCGGTTCTTGGAGCGGCAACGTTTACACCTCTGCGACTGCTGGTTCCTGGACTGTTACGGGTACTTATGCTTCTAAGGCGTACACTACTAGTTTGACTGTTAATCCGGCTGCTCTGGATCACTTTGTCTTTAATACCGTTGCGACCCAGACTACTGGTTCTGCTTTCAACATAACAGTTACGGCTGAAGACGCTTCAGGGAACACGGTTATAAGCTATGGTGGTACGCCATCTTTGACGGTTTCTTCTGGGACTATTAGTCCTGGTACTATGAATGCTTTCGTTGACGGTGTTTGGGCGACTTCGGTTACTTTGACTGTTGCTGGTTCAAGCATTACTCTCACATCCACTGATGGCGTTCATTCTGGGACGAGTAACTCGTTTACTGTGAATCCCACTATTTTTGCTTCCGCTGGAGCTTATGGGGCTATCAGCCCGAATGGAATTATTTCTGTCAACTATGGCAGCAGTCAAAGCTTCACTATGACACCGAGCAGTGGCTACCAAATTGCTGATGTAGTTGCGGATAACGTTTCTTTGGGTGCCATTTCATATTACACCTTCACCGATGTCCAAGCTGCTCACACGATTACGGTTAACTTCACGATTGACACGTTCAACATTACCACCTCTGCTGGAGGCGGAGGCTCTATCAGCCCAAATGGATCTGTCAGCGTTAACTATGGTGACGATCAAACCTTCACTATAATACCGAACGCTGGCTATTACATAGTTGATGTCTTGGTAAACGGGAGTTCAGTTGGTCCGGTAAGCTCCTACACCTTAACCAGTGTTGAGGCTTCAAATACTATCTCAGCTACGTTTGCACCAACTTCGACTCCGTCACCTTTCCCAACTGCCACTCCTCCTTCTGCTCCAACTCAAACACGTAAACCTATAACCTCTCCTTCTCCAAAACCAACTTCGTCACCTACTCCAACTCCGTCAGCAACAACCGTGCCTGCGACGACAGATAGTGACGCAACAGTTGATCTTTTCATTAGAGGCAATGTAACGAGTTCGCAGCTATCCGACGCTTCGATCACATCACTCCTGTCTTCCAAAACAACGACATTGTCGTTCACATTAACAGGACCAAATGGGGCAGCTGGCTTTTGCAACATGACTATTCCAAAAACAGCAGTATCCTACGGAAATAGCCCAGTCGTATATATTGAAGGCCAGAAGGCTACAAGCCAGGGCTACACGCAAGACGCCAATAACTTCTATGTATGGTACACAGCACGCTTCGACACGAATCTCGTTAACGGGGTTTCTCAAGTGACGGTGCAATTCTTGGTACCTTCGATATCGCCAGCAAAATCAATAGGAGTTGCACTTGCCATCGGCATAATCGTCCCCGAAATCATTTTAATCTACACAGTTATAGCCGTAAGACGTTTAAGACGAAAACCTGACGACCCATAACCAAACCTTACTGACTCAAAATGCAGCTTAGTATTACTCGGAAGGGTTCGAATTCAGCTAGGTTTTTTGGGCATTTTAGTTTGTTTCTATGTCTGTTTTGATTTGTACCCTTACTCTTTCTGCTCAAGAGCGGTATGGACACATAGCGCGGTGGCGCAAGTTGATTGTGCTCTTGCTGATTTATGGAATCGATTATTTGGGGGCATTAGATGCATCAGGAGTGTTGGATGCATTAGGATTATTATATCCTGTTGAAAATGGTGCTTGGAATTTGCCAATGTTTTCTCTGACGATTCCGTAGGCCTTTTCTGCTTCGGAGTTAGGCAAGTCGCCCAAGGCCAGCGGCTCTCCTCCGAGTCTGAGCGTGCATTTGATAGTTGACCGCAGTACGCCCTTTTCTAGGACCACGTTTGCTATGTCTCGGTAATTGTAATCAGTGTACTCCTTCTTTAAACCAAGTGCGTGAGGATGACGAAGAAGCATACGTTCGTTCGTAAAAACTACAGAGTCAATATTAATCTGAGGATGATAGATTTTCTGCTTAATATACAGCTCAACCTTCTCGTTTGGACCAAGAATTTTCGCTATATCATCAGGAGCATCCATAATTTTCAACCAACTTGAATCATTCTTAACTGTAAAATCACAACTATTGAGGAGATATATAGCCTTGTGACTGTGAGGCTACAGCGACAAACGAATTGTGATTATCCATTGACTCTTCAATAGGAGTCTAAAAGCTTGCGCGCACTTTTCAGTTGCCTTAAAGCTAGCTTTAAGTTTAACGGTAAGTAGCGAGCATAGACAGAGACTTTTCACACAGTCTGAAACGGGTTCAAAACCTTTTTCTTTGGAGCGCCGGCAAACTATGTTTATTGCTATGATACGCATAAAACAAAAAAGCTAAGTTCTCCTACATTTTACTAGAATTGGACTGGAGTCACCCGGAATGATCTCAAACCTCGAACTAATTATAGGCATACCGTCGGTACAATCGTGACAATACTGATCGAAGAAGGCATTAACCGCATTATCAGAAGTGGAGCAAAGAAGGCGGGAACAAACCGTACCGTAATTCGCGATATCGAAGTAGCAATGCGTGTAATCGCGGTTCTTGTGATTGTTACCGTGATTCTTTCGTTAACTGGTCTCGCATCGCAGTTTACGGCAATTACGATATCTGGAATCGGTGCGCTTGCCGTTTCGCTTGCGCTACAGAACATTCTCTCCAACATCATATCAGGTATACTCCTTTTCCATGACGGCGTAATTCACCTAAACGACATAGTGGAGTATGGCAGTGTTAAGGGCAAGGTTGTGCGAATCGCTTTGAGAAACACGTGGATCAAGATGGATTCGGGCAAAATTGCCGTCATCAGCAATTCTTTGCTCGCTGGCGGTCCGCTCATCATTCATTCTGCCACAAAACGCGTATCAAAAAAATACGCAATCGACTAGACGCGACGATGCCAAAAAATGTGTCCTAATTAGCATATCCCAACTGTGTTGTGTCGGAAAATTAGGCCTATGTTGGGTTGCTCGGTTTTCCCTTGTCCCAGTAGTAAAGGAAAAGTTCTCTTGCCCAGTTTATGAACTTTGGGTCTGAGCCGTAGAAAGCAGCGTAGTCCATTCTTCCTTCGGTTGAAGGCAAGCATATGCACGCTTCTTTTTCTGTGGTAACTATTGTTATTGGGATATCGGTGAAAGTTCTAAGTTCAATATGAGGCGCTTCTCCAGGAACATGATTGAAGTTGGGAAGCCTGCTTTCGCAACCCATGAACCTGAATTTGACTCCTTTGGA
>JBEKVK010000048.1:0-9937 GCA_049514075.1 Bathyarchaeia archaeon
GGTGGATGCAGTTTGAAAAGAGGTTGGACATCTGGCAATTTTTGGAATGCGACTTTGCAGTTTACTATGGCTTCGGCTAAGTCGTCAAAAGATTTGTAGCCTGCTTTTTGTATGTATTCGTCAGTGAGTTTTTTGCTTCCGGCTAGTTTTGCGCGTTTTTGCAGCATCATGGAGACGATTTCTTTTGTGGGTTCGCCCCAAGTTACGTAGTTGTTTACTCGTTGTAGCATTCCAAGGTAGGCTGGTCGGCTGTCAAGGAGCAAACCGTGGTTAGTGTGGGTTAAGTGCAGCAGCTCAAGGGTTTCGCGTACTTCTCGCTGGGCGCTAACTGTTCCTCGAACTCTAACAGCCACGAGGCATTTGCATTCGTCAGTTTTCTGTGCCATTTTACTGCACCCAATCCACTTGAGTAATCAAGTTGTATGTTTTTCTTAATCCGTCGAAGATTGCGCATGCATATGAGGGTACTGTTCTTGTTGAACCGTAACTTCTCATCCAGAGATCTTTGACTCCTGCTAAGCCCAAGATGACTTTGGCTACTTCGCTTGATACCAAGCCTAAGCCTCTGGGTCCTGGAACTATGACTACTCGAACGCCGCCGCATTTTCCTTCTACTTGGAATGGAACTGAATGTGGTTTTCCGCATCCGCATTCCCAACTTCCGCATCCACGCTTCACCGGGATGATGTTTAAGCGGGCGTTCGCGGCTGCTTTTTCAATGGCGTTTCGCACTTGACTGGCTTTTCCTGAGCCTAAGCCGATGTAGCCGTCTCTGTTTCCGACTGCGACGATTGCTTTGAATCGGGATTTTTCGCCTGCGTCAGTTTGTTTCTGTACTAGGTTAACGTTTATGACTTCTTCTTGCAGGTCAGGAATCAGAGAGTCGACGATTTGAGATTCTGAAATTTTTATTCCGCTTAGGAAGACATCTTCTATTGTTGTTATTTTGCCTTCCTGGATCATTTTACCCAATCGGGTTTTCGCTACCCATGTTTCCAGGTTACTTTTACTGTCTCGTCTTTGCATTTGACTCATGCTTTCTTTCCACCTTTTTTAGTTGCCTTTTCTTTTGGGGCTTTTGGAGCTTTTTCTTTTGGCGCTTTTGGAGCTTTTTCTTTTGGCGCTTTAGCTGCTTTCGGTTTGGGTGCAGCTTCAACCGCCGCAGGTTTGCCGCCCTTGAAGGCCGCTGTGATTTCGCCCTTTACCTTGGTAAAGTGTTCAGGAAGTTTCTCAGGTGCCACGCCTTGCGCGATGTACTTTGAGAATTTTGCATTGTATTCTTCTGACCCCACGCCTAAGCTTTTTGCATACTTTGCAATGTGCTCGCCTTTCATGCGTTCCTTCACGATTTTCTCCTCGCTGTGGGGAACATCCACGCCGGCATCTACAACGCCGCTTAATGCAGCGAAGATTTTGGCGCCTTTAGTGGGGGCAATCAAGCCGATGTCTAAGATGGCTTCTTTTATGCCATTGGCTTTCGCCTTTAGACCGCAAAGATATCCCGTAAGGTAAGCTGCTGAAATGTTTCCGCTTGGAGCTTTCCACCCATAGGTTTTGGCTAATTCGCGGCTGTTAGCTGCGGCTAACACTTCGTCGCCGTGAGGTTTAGCAATCGCTATTTGAACTGTCATGTTTTTCAATGATGGGCGTGTAATGAGCCGGGGTCTTCCGGAAGTAACCAGAGCCTTGCGTGCTTGATAATCAGTTTTTCCTTCCCGTCTACGTCTTAATTTTACTCTGTAATGGCCGGTTTTCGCCAACTTAACGTTTCCTCCATAAATCGTTAGCTTTTAGATTTCGTTCCAGTTCAGCTATTGATTGGAATCTGCCGCTGCCAGCCATTCTGTAATATTGGCTGTATGTTTCTTCTGTTATTGTTCTGGCTGCCTTTAGCTCGCGGAGTTTGCGTCTGAGAGACCGGATTCTTATCATCCAAGCCTGTTTCTGGGTTACTTTTGCGAAGCCTGCTCCGGTTATGCTGCCGGGTCCGCTTCGTCTGCCTTTGACTTTTTTAGCTCTGATGGTTTTTGCCCGTGCTCTGCTAACGCCTTTCACAGGTGTAGAAACGATAACTCTCTCATGAATCAGTTTTCTGACTTCCTCGCGCGTAATTGCGCCTTCAACGTCATCGAGGAATTCAGGGTTAATCCATACGCGGTTTTTCCCAATCTTTAGGATTTGAGCTGCTAAACGCCGCTGGCTTGTTAGGTTAGTCATTGTTTTTCTTCTCCTTCTTTATCTTCTATTGTATCTTGTTTAGGCTTGGATTTTTTGGGTTTCTTAGCCTTCTTTGGCTTTTCTTCTTCTGCTACCGTTTCTTCGGCTTCTTCAGTGTGCTCTTCACCCTCAGGGGCTTCTTTCGCTTCGGCTTCTGCTTCTTCTTCTGCCTGTTCTATCTCTTCGCCTTCAGCGTCTTCTCCGCCCTCTTTCTTTTCAGGTGCTGCAGACACTTTGACGTTTAGGATTTTAATGTTAAGTTTCTTGGCTTCTGCGATGATAAGAGCGCGTTTTCTTTTGCCAACTGTGTGCGCTATGCGTGCGGCTTGTGTGTTAGTGTCGATTTTTGATAAGTCTTCAACGTTGAAAACTATTACTTCTCTGAAGCCTGAAGGATGTAGTCCTCTGGCGATTTTCGGTCCCTTGTAACCTGTGCTACAACCTGGCGGCCAACCCTTGATTTTTCGGCGGATTTTGTTGTCTAATCCTCTTGGTCTTCGCCAGCTTAAGCTGAATCTGTCATACTTCCAGCTTTCAGCTCTCACAAAAGAGGGTTTCTTGTTTCTTGCACGTGCTCTAAGTCTGAGAGCTTCACGTGAAGGTTTAAGTTTCTTTTCAGTTTTTTCTGCGGCCATTAAGCAACTCCCTCATTTCTTTCATAAACGTATATGCCGTCAAGGAAAACTCGTGGGTCTTTTCCTCTTACTCGGGTAGCTTGCTCAATGTTGGCGGCGGTTTGGCTTACGTCTTCTAGATTGGCGCCTTCGACTATGATATCGTCAGGTTCAATCTTGATTTTGACGTTGCCTAAAGTTTTAACCCTGCGTTCTCTTCGTTCGCCAGTGAAGTTTTCGATCAGAATTTCTTTGCCTTGAACTTTCACTGAGATTGGAAAGTGGGAGAAAACGATTTTCAGCTTGTACGAGTAGCCTTTTGTGACGCCGGTTATCATGTTTTGAATGTGCGAGTGTATTGTTCCTACTAGAGCAGCTTCCTTCTTGCGTGGCCATTTTGCCCAAACCCGGATTTTTTTCCCTTCGCCTTCTATTGAGATTGAAGCAAAGGAGAAATCACGTGTCAAAGATCCCTTTTCGCCCTTGAAGCTTATTTTTTTGCCGTCCATAGTGACGTCTACGTTATCGGGAACCTGAATTGTTTTGGATATTTCTGGAAGCCGCATAAATTATACCTCTAATAAACGAAGGCCAGCAGCCTTCCTCCAAGATTCTTTTCCTCTGCGTCTCTGTGGGCTATCACGCCTTTGGAAGTGGAAACAACCATTAGTCCAACGTCTCTAGATGGAAGGAACTTCTTTTCCCAATCTTCGAATTCGCCCACTTTGGCTGGGTAGCGAGGCTTTATTGGTCCGCACTTGTTTATTCTGCCGAGCAATTGAACTTTGAATTTGCCTGATCGGCCATCGTCGATAAACTCGAATTCGCCTATGTAGCCGTTTAGCTGCATTATGCGAAGGACTCGCCCAAGAAGTTTAGAAGCAGGGCTAATTATGCATTCACGCTTATTTCGCATCTCATTGTTTATGATGGTTATCAAACCATTCGTTAAAGTGTCCATGTTTTTCTGCTCCTACTCATATTTCTTGAATCCAAGTTTCGGGGCTGCTTCCCTGAAACAGTGCCTACATAGATATAAATCGTACCGTCGAATAACCGGTCCATACGAGCCACATCTTACGCACGGTCTTGAGCCTTTTCCGAATTTCCGCACTTTCTTAACTTGCTGTTTTCCCATACATTCATCCTCTGTCCTAAACGATTTCTACTCCCAATGTTTTTCTGATGAAAACAACTGATTCTTCAGGTGTCAACATGTGGCTTGCGCCAATAGGATGATTCTCTTTCCTCCGATTCTTTATCCGTTGACCAGGACGATTTACCGTTACACAAATGTCCATGCCGAATATTCCGATTTCAGGGTCATATTTCACGCCTGGAATTTCAATGTGTTCCTTCAGTCCGAACGCAAAGTTGCCGCGGACGTCAAAGGCTGATTTGGAGACTTTATTGTCTACAACAGGTAGAACTTTCTTGAGGAAATCGATTGCCGCTTGCTTTCGCATCGTTACGACAACAGCGATTGATTCTCCTTCACGTATGCCAAAGTCCCTGATGGTTTTCTTCGCTTTCTTTTTAACGGGAGTTTGACCTGTGATTTCTTTAAGCACCTTATTTGCTTTTTCAAGTGGTTCACCTGATTTTCCAACGTTAAGGTTCACCACGACTTTTTCGATACGTGGCTGAAGCATCGGATGTTCTTCCCAATTCTTAATGACTGCTTCCTCAGACAACTGCGTTTACCTCCGTTAAACCTATGAGCGGTTCGTTTTCGCCTATTGAAAAGATAAAGTCCAAAATTGTTTGGTAACGAACACCATTCGCATCTTCGATAACTACTAGCGCTTGGCGGCGTTTTTTGGCTTCAGTTTTTTCTATCTCGACGATTTTTCCTTGTTTGCCGATGTTTTTTCCACCTGTAATGATGGCCAAGTTTCCTTCCTTTGTTTTCAGGGTGGATACAACTTGTTTATCTGGGTAAGTGACTTTGAGAATGTCGAAGGTCTCGTAAGCGACTTCAATGGGCTTCTTGATGTCCGCAACCTTCACAAGCATGTTTGATCCATCGTGGAAGGCGATTTGCACGCCGTTCTTAACAGTTGTTTTGTCTTCGACGCGAATCAGCTTGAAGTTTGCTTCTTCCTTGCTGATTGGATTCAATACAAGCCCTTTGTGAGATGGCATTACACGGTAGTATTTGTCAGCTTGAGGCATTGAGATGACATCCATCAACCCAACTGGGAAATCATCTTTGCGTCGGATTGTTCCGTCGACAAGCACTTTGCCTTCTGATAGGATCATTTTGGCTTCTTTGCGGGTCTGTGCAACGCCGAGTATGTCTCGTAGAACAAGCGTCAAGGGTAAGCAGCTTTCGAGTGAGTGTGAACCCGACGAGGGCTTCACTATCCAAGGCAGCTCTTTCCTGTGAATTGGCCAGAATCTTGGAGCTGGCTTACGTTTCAATCTTGCAGTTTTTCCTTTTTTACCCAAATTATTGTCCTCCTTCAGCTTCTTCGGAAGCTTTACGTTTGGCGCGCGGTTTAGCCGCCGTCTTCTTAGCCGCTGCTTTTTTGACAGGTGCTTCTTTTTCCACAGCGATTTCCTTCACTGCTGCCTTCGGCTTTGCCATTTTCTTCGCGGGCGCCTTTTCTTCTTTTTCGGTTATTTTTTCTTCTGGAACTTCTTCTTTGGCAACGGATTTCTTCGCAGTTTTTGCGGTGGGCTTCTTTGCTTGTGGTTTCTTTGCCGTTACTTCTTTAGGTGCTTCCTCAACTTCTGCGACTTCTTCGGTGGGAGTTTGTTCCTTCGCGATTTCAGGTGCTGCTTCTTCTGCTGGTCTTTCTTCAACGACTTCTTCGAGTTTTTCTGGTTGTACAGGTGCCTCTTTGGCTGTCTTCGGCGCTGCGGCTTTCGGCTTGGCTTCTTTCTCGGGCTTCTCTGCTTCTTTCTTTCTGGTAAGAATGTCTTTGCGCCATTTGTCTTCTAAGTTGAGGTTTCTTATTTGAACTTTAGATGGGTGAATGGGAAGGAAAATGTTGGTTCCATCAACTTTTTCCCGTGTTAATCCTTCCATGTAAATTCGGTATTCTTTTAAGGCGACACGTGAAACTTTGCCTTCGAAACCCTTGTTATCTCCGCGCATGATGCGGACGGTGTCGCCTTTTCTGACTGGGAGAGTTTTGGCACCTCTTGAGGCAGCAAGCTCACTTGAAAGTGGAGCTGACATGAGCCTGTGACGAATATGGGCAGGAGCATTAAAAAGCCTCTTGCGTTGTTTGCCCGGATTTTTTACACGTTTTGTCTTCTGCATAATCTTGCACCTATACTATGATACTTGAGGCACTTGCGATTCTTGGCCATCTCTCGGCTGCCTCTCTTGCTACTGGACCCCTGATTTCTGACCCTTTCATTTCGCCTTCGGGAGTTATGATTACTGCTGCATTGTCTTCAAACTGCACCCAGACACCGTCGACACGTCGGAAAGTTTTTCTTTGACGGACAACAACTGCTTGGAAAATCTTTTTCCTCATGTCGGGTGAACCTTGCCTAACAGAAACCGTTACTTTATCTCCTACGGTGGCCGATGGATAACGTCTAAGCCTTCCTTTGTAGCCCATGGCTTGGATTAAACGTAGAACCCGTGCACCAGTGTTATCGGCGCATTTCATTTCTGAACCTGCCAGTAAGCCACGGCTAATCTTGTTTCCGTGTGAAAGCATGCCTTTTGCGGTTAGTGCTCTCTGTTTCGCTTTCGCCGCCATTTTACTTTTCCTCCTCTAGTTTTTCGACTACAACAAACGACACGGTTTTGCTGATTGGTCTGCACTCTGCGATTCTTACTCGGTCGCCTTCTTTGACATCTATGCAAGGTGGATTGTGTGATGGGATGTGACCGTGCCTTCGTTCATATCTTTGGAATTTTGAGCTGAATTGCAAGAATTTCCTGTCAACTATGACTGTCTTATCCATTTTTGATGTTTGAACTAGGCCGTCAAGTACACGTCCCCGTATTGCGAGTGTTCCGTGGAACGGGCAGTTTCGGTCTTCACATGTTTTTTTCGGTTGTTTAAAAGTCATTGACATTACCATAACCTCTTAACGCTTTTTTTAAGTCGATCCTCTGTTCTGCCAACTAAAAGTTTACCGTCAATCTGCACAATTGTGCCATCTTCGAAATTGAAGTTAAAGATGGCTGATTCTTTGATTATGCTTCGCCTTTGACCTTCGCCAAGGAAGGTGAAAGTGTTTCTTGTTTCCTCAATTACTTTGCCGCCGATGCCGATGTAATTTAAGTGCGGGCTACTGGCGACTAAACCTTGAACGCCGATGAATTCGCGATTAATAATTTCAGGGGTTATTTTCATTAAGCCTCGGTCTCCGCAGTTTCTTTCTTGGCCTTAGGCTTCTTCTCTGCCTTTTCGGCTTTCTCTGGCTTCTCAGCTTTCTGCTTTGGCTTTTCCTCTTCTAACACAGACCCTTTTCTTAATCCGAGTTTAATTTCGTTCTCCACGGTAAGTATCTGAGCGATTGTCTTGCGAATTTCTCTGACCCTTGTTGGGTTCTCAACGGCGCCGCCTGCTTTAACCATCGTTTTGATGCGGGCTTGTTCAACGCGTAAATCTATGAGCCGCTTTGTTCTGTCCTCAGCGGACATGCCTTGAATTTCTTTAAGACGAATTATCGCCATTACTCTTTTGCCTCCTCACCCTTAGGTTCATCCTGAACCTCTTTCGCCTGCACAGTTGGCTCTTCCGCAACCTCTTCTTTTTGTTGAGTCTGTGCTTCTACTGGCTTCGCTTCTTCCGTTATCGGAAGGGTTTCTTCTTCGGGCGGAGCTGCCTCGCAAATCTTTATTCTGTCAGGGAAAACTGCATCCGGCGGCATGATTTTTACGCGGACGCCAATAATGCCTGGTTTAAGTTGAACGTGGGCCTCAGCTTTCTTCATAGCTATAAGTGCTGGTTCTCCACATCGTGGGAAGTAGCCTGCACGGAACTTTTCGAAGCGTGCCCGTTCAGTCGTGAGTTTGCCACTTATGACTATTTCGGCGCCAAGGGCACCTGCTTCCATAACTTGATTGAGCGCCCAAAAGCCTGCGCGCCTAAAGTGAACACCGCGTTGAAGCGCTGACGCAACACGTGATGCAATAACATAGGCGTTGAATTCAGGAACCTCAATTTCAGAGACTGAAATCTGAGGGTTAGCAACTTTGAAGTTTTGTTCCAGCGAAGAGGCAAGTTCCTTTATGGTTTCTCCACCTCTCCCGATGACTAAGCCTGGACGCATCGCATAAATAACCACGTGGGTTCCAAGCGGGGTTTTAGAGATGTTTACTCCGCCGTATCCAGCTCGGTCAAGTTTTTTCTGTAAAAACTCATCAATTTCCGTTTTTTTGATTGCTTCTGTGATGAAACGTTTGACGATACTCATTTATTTTTCTCCTGAAGTGGGTTTCTCATCAAGCACTATTTCGACATGCGTTGTCGTGTCGAATTTCGGTGAAGACCTGCCCTGTGCTCTCGGCTTGAAGCGTTTAAGCTTGATGCCTTGATATGCAGCTGCGTGAATTATGCGTAGACGGTCAACATCTAAACTTTTGTTTTCAGCATTTGCTTGAGCTGACTGCAAAACATTCAAAATTACGCCGCATGCTTTAATCGGGTATCTACCGGAAAAACTGTTAACTTGCCCATGCCTGTGAGGCAGTTTCTTGTTATATCTCATGTAAGGGATTGATTTCTTTTTAGCTTGTACATCCCGGAGGTACTGTTTTGCATCGGTCAACATCATGCCTTTTATGGCGTGGCAAACCTCACGCGATGCTTTATGGGATACTTTAAGTTCT
Source organism: Bathyarchaeia archaeon (assembly GCA_049514075.1). GTDB lineage: Archaea > Thermoproteota > Bathyarchaeia > Bathyarchaeales > Bathycorpusculaceae > Bathycorpusculum. The sequence continues at coordinate 8,638 of JBEKVK010000048.1, forward strand.
CTGCCGCTTGCTTTCGCTGTTTTTTCTTCGTTGAGCATTTCGTTGATTACTGAGTATCCCCATTTTGGCATTTTTATATCTCCGATGCGCATTCAAACACGTAAAAGCAATTTATATGGCTTTCCGTATCAAAACAAAAGTTTTCGACAGAGTCGACTACTTTAGTTAGCCCTTGAATCAGGGCGTGTTCGTCTGTGAGGTGTGCAAGTTTTGGATAACAGTTTTGCCTTTTATAGTTTTCCCAAAGAACACCAAAACTCGAAAGAAGCAGAAAACTGGGATCCTTCCCCCATGGATAGCAAAAACCCGTTTTAAGCTGCGATTTGTTTATGTTTAACTTAATTGCTATTGCATCTGTTAATCGGGAAGCAACTGAAATGTCAAGCAAAAACGAGAAAATCACGATGCTGCATGGCGCAGGCGGCACAGTCATGCATAACTTGGTAAAAAATTACATTGTGAAGTATTTCGGCGGCTTAGGCAACTACGCTGAAGTCCCGCTGGAAGCCATGGATGACGCAGCAGTTATAGGCGACATTGTTTTCAAAAGCGATTCCCACGCGGTTAAACCCATATTTTTCCCAGGCGGCGACATCGGACGCTTAGCCATTTCAGGCACGGTTAACGACATTTCAGCCATGGGAGCACAACCATACGCGTTGGCTTGTGGATTCATCTTGGAAGAAGGGTTACTGCTAACGGATTTAGAACGGATCCTATCAAGCATGCATGACACATGCGCTGAAGCCGGCGTCGGCATAGTCACAGGTGACACGAAAGTTGTTGAGAAAGGCGCCCTTGGAGGTCTAGTTATGAACGTTTCAGGCATAGGCAAACGAACCCCCGCGCTGGAAAGCAACTTCCACGTAGCAAATCAATACCGCAAAGTTGCCAGTCGTTGGACATTAGACTCAAACCTTGTGGATAGCGACAAAATCATTCTCACAGGCACAATTGGCGATCATGGGCTCGCCGTGCTTTCTGCACAGCAAGGACTTAAGTTTGGAAGCGAAATAAAATCCGACGTAAGACCATTAAACCGCATGCTTCAGCAATTATTTGCACAAATAGGGGGGGTTATTTCTGTAAAAGACCCCACGCGTGGCGGCTTGGCTGACGCACTCAACGAATGGACGGAAAAATCCAAAGTAGGCATACTAGTCCACGAAGAAAAGGTGCCCATCCGTGAAGACGTTCAAACGGCATGCGACATGCTCGGCTTAGACCCCTTAGAAGTTGGCAACGAAGGCAAATATATTATCGGGGTCGTCAAAGAAAAGGCGCAAGCGGCCCTGGAATT
>JBEKVK010000049.1:0-10148 GCA_049514075.1 Bathyarchaeia archaeon
AGCCTACGCAGGATGCATTTCAGGAGCAGAGCTTAAAGACAAATACCTTGAGCTTATACGAAAAGCTGGATTCCGAAACGTAAAAGTCATAGACGAAAAAACTTACCCGCTTGAATACATCATAAGTGAATCCACACTAAAAGAAGCAATCAAAATGGCAAGCATGACCGAGAAAGAGGTAAAAGAAGCGGCCAACATCCTAGTAAGCGTAAAAGTATCTGCAGTTAAGACAGAATAGCGACAATATACGAAATGTTAAGGAGGGTTCTTATGAAAAATTCTTTGGGAGCAAAAACTATCCTTCCAACAACTCCTGTTTGGGTTGTAGGAACTTATGACAAAGAGGGAAAACCAAATGTTATGACTGCCGCTTGGGGAGGAATTTGTTGTTCCCAACCGCCCTGCATCTATGTATCTCTGAGGAAAGCAACGTACACCTACAGTAATATTTTGGAACGGAAAGCGTTTACAGTGAGCATTCCATCTGAAGCTTATGCCAAGGAAGCTGATTATTTTGGTCTCACTTCGGGAAAAACGGTGGATAAATTCAGAGCTACAGGGCTTACTGCTGTGAAAAGCGATCTTGTTGATGCACCTTATGTGAAAGAGTTTCCTCTGATTATAGAGTGCAAGGTTCTAAAAATAGTTGAAATCGGGCTACATACAGAGTTCATCGGTGAAATCATGGATGTCAAAGCTGATTCTTCAGTGCTTGATGAAAAGAACCTTCCAGACATTGAAAAAGTGAAACCGATCATTTGGAATCCTGCGGGTATGGCATATCATAAAGTTGGGAAACCAGTGGGACAGGCGTTCGCAATTGGAAAAGAAATATCAGCGGACACATTCAAAGAATGATGCAAAAGTTTTTTGTAACTCAGTCCGTTTGACACCTTTTTTTCGCTTCGATTTCTACTTACGCGCTTGCTTCTTTCTTGCGTTCCACAAGCTTACGAATTGTATTCGCTAATTCACAGTAAACCGTTTCAGGAGAACCGCGCTTGTTGAGGTAATGATCTGCGCCTAAATTTAATGCTCTAATCGCAACTTCCTCCCTGCCTCTTCCCGTGAAGACTATAAAGGCGATGTCGTTTCTTTGTTCTCTGAGTTCTTTTAAAAAATCTAAACCATTTTTTATAGGCATGTCATAGTCGCAGATAATGGCGTCATAAGGTACCGTTTTCAGTTTGCAAAAAGCTTCATCAACCGAAGTTGCACCGTCAACTTCAAACGTGTTTTCTAACTCCAAAATCATCTTTGAAACTTGCAGAAAAGAATCGTCGTCGTCAACATGTAAAATACGTAATTGACTTTGTTCAACAAAGTTGTTCGCGCGAGCCTTTTTCTTTTCTTGGTCGAAAGTCATGAGTTCTGATGATGAAGATGGTTTATGTTTCCTCTGAGGATCTTTTTCTTTCGTTCAAAGCCCCCTTTCTCGAGGCACTTTAAACATTAATGTACAATTAGTACTTACCGCGTGATACAAAATAATATTTTTTAGGCGTTTTACAGCACAAGCATCACGCAATAGAACTATTTTTGGAGGTTTTTGTTTCTAGTTCAATTGAAACAAAGTTAAGAGGAAAATGCAACATCTTTTAAGTAACTTATTCTAAATGTACTTGGGTCCAGTGACTCGCTTTGTCAGTTGTTTTGGATGAATTAGATAAAAAGATTCTTCACGAAATTTGTCAAGGGATTCATTCTTATGACGATTTGGCTAAAATTCTAAATGTAACAAGGGGAACAGTTTACAGAAGAATAGAGAAACTAGAAAAAAGCAACGTCATTGAAAAGAAAATAATGGCTATACCAAACTATAAAATCCTAAATCTGTCAGCTATTTGTATAGGTATGGAGGTTTCTATTGGTGATACCGAAAAAGTCATTGAAGCTGTCTGCCAATTGCCAAACATAAAGCTTGTTTGGAAATGCTATGGTGTTCATAACATTGTTGCGATTCTGATCTGCGAAAAAGGCAATGAAGGAGAAACGATTACTGAGTTGCGGCAACTTCTCTCGAAATTCAGTACCAGTGCATACCATATATCTGTCGGTTTTGAATGGGACAAAGTAGATATTTCACCATATTGAAAAACTCGTGAAGCGTTGACCAACGACAGTCTAATAAGCAAAATAAACTAATCAGTGGCTTAGGAGACTAACGTTTGAAATTTCTGTTTATCGAGCCACCAAAAGACATATGGTTTGTAATGGGCGAGTACCTGCCGCCCCCCTTCGGAATAATCCAGCTCGCTGCTTATCTGGAAAGGGAAAACAAAAATCTATTCCCCTTTTTTTGTTATTTTTAGTCTTCTGAAAAAGGTTTAAACTGGAAATTATTTGCGTTTTTCGTTTAACTCCAATGCACGATATATTTCAAGTTTAGAAACTCTCCTTAAAACCCTGAATTCGTTAGGTTGTATGGGTCGGAAAGGGGAGAAGGCTTCTTGAACTTAATCAAGAAAATTGATCATGTTCATAGTGTTTTTGATGTGCTTTCGGAAGTTAAGCAAGCAGCACTCTTTTCGGAAACACAACCGGAGATGGCAAAATGGTAATGGTGAATTTGTGTGCTTTCATAGTGTATCCTTGCGTGGTCGTTATGATACGTGAAATAATCCATTTAATAGGCGGCCGGTAACATGGACTTGAGCTGCCTTTGTGCGTAAACTTTGGGCCACAAAAATTGGTCCTAGTCCAAATCGAATTCTTCTCAAGAAGAGCCCGCGCGGCTTCCCAACTGTGTTAACTGTAAGTGAAAATGCAAAAAACAATCAAAGTATCTTAACGTTGGAAAAATGTTTTTGGAGGATTAGTGGCCATCCAGGGGAATTTGGCTTGTTTTGTATGTGTAATTACTTGTTTACTGCATATTAGCACTTTCTCTATTTGCCCTTTGTTGTCTCAATTCTGAAAGCGCTTTTTGGTCAAGATAATATTTTCCGTTGCTTTCTACGAAGATTTTTGTTTGTCCTTTGCGGTTTTCCATGTATTCTTCAAATCTCTGTGGCAGGCCTAGTTGCTCGGCGGTTAGAGCTTTTTCTGGACTTGTGGCTCCTTTCGCTAGGAATATGCGGACAAGTTGGCGGAATCTTTCTGCATTCACTCCTTGTTGGCCGCTTGATCTTTGTTGGCCAGTTGAAGAAGACATATTCTGTGGGGTTTGCGCAGTGGAGACAGGGACTGATTCTTGTTCTTTATTTTGGTTTGCTTGCATTTGAGCTTGTTGCGTTTGATTATTTAGTTCTGGGGCAACATGATTTGACACGCTTGAACTTGCTTTACTGGTTGAGTCACTTGCGTTGTCGTTACCTTTTGACATTCCTGGATTCGTATTGCTGAACGCGCCTGCTTGGGTCTTAGGCATATTTGAGTCCAGCTTGACGACGAAAGTTGTTTTATTTTTCACTGAAACCGAGGAGGGCATCGAAGTAATGTATCCTGTGGCGCTGGCTGAAATTGTGTAATCGCCTTTCTTTGGGTTGCTAAAGACAACTTGGCCATTGCTTTCTGTAGCTCCTGACAAAGTTTCCGGTCCGCTTGCTGAAACGTTTGCTCCAGGAACCGGCGACATCGTTTGTGAGTCTTGCACTTTCACCACGAGCTTGCGTTGGCGCATATACCATACGAGGAATATTAGAATCAACAATATGATAATGACTATGACTACTATTACGAGCCAGTCAAACCCGCCAGATGAACTGGGGCTAGAGGTTGCAGACGTGCTAGAAGCATCCGATAAAACTGAGACGTCGGCGCCGTTACCGTTGGTGACATATAGTGCGCTCGTACCTGAATCATAAATTACTCCCCACGGTAAAGTTCCCACGGTTATGTCTGCGACCACTTTATTAGTACTGTCTGAGATAACTGCGACTCTGTCGCTTTGATGAAGGGCTACGAATATTTTGCTTTTGCCAGAATCATAAGCTGAACCCTCGATTTGCCCATCTCCCAAGTTTCCCACGGTTGCAACCACGGCATTAGTACTATCAGATATAATTGAGACAGAGTTGGATTCGAAATCGCTTACGAATACTTCGCCCCTGGCCGAATCATAAGTCACGAATTGGCAGCTTGGTACGGGTACTGTTGCAATCACCGCATTATTACTGTCAGATATGACTGAGATAGATTGGGAATCATCATTGGATACGAATATCTCGCCCTTAGCAGAATCATAAGCAATGCCAAAAGGAGCGGTTCCAACGGGTATAGTTGTAACCACGGCATTAGTACTGTCAGATATAACCGACACGTTGTTGTCATCCGTATTGGTCACAAATATCTCGCCTTTAGCAGAGTCATAAACACACAAATTTGGGTAGCTTCCTACGGGTATGGTGGCAATAACCGTGTTAGAGCTGTCAGAAATAACGGAAACGTTGTCGCTTAAAGCATCGACCACGAATATTTCGCCTTTGCTAGAATCATAAGCCGAACCATATGGGTAGCTTCCTACGGTTATGGTGTCAACGACGGAGTTTGTGCCATCCGATATAACCGAGACCGTGCCGTCTTGAGCATTGGTCACGAATATTTCGCCCTTGGCGGAATCATAGGCCCCGCTTGAAGGAGCTTTTCCCACAGGTATTGTGGCGGTAACACCAAAGGCATGAACCATGTTGATAGCAGACAAAGCAAAAATAAAAATAAACAGTAAACCCAAAGACTTTCCAACTTTAACGTTCATAACATCTAGACCTTCTTGAAGTTCCTTTTTAAGTGCATTATTTTGAAGTGGATATAAGACTTTCGCTTGCTCGCTTGAACAATGTTCAACTAATTTACGATTCCGAAGAAAATGCAATATTTTATTTAGAATATAGAATGACTTAAGACATAGACGCTTGATTAGCGTATATTTAGAGTTTCCAACACTGGCAGTTTTGCCCATGGATCTCATAATGCTCTGTTTTATTATGATTCTTAAGCACCGAAAAATCAATAACGATTTCCTAGGCACAGCAAACCCTGCCATGTCAAGTCAAGAATTGCTTTCTCCAAATTCTGCTCAATTCGCTCTTTAAGATAAGGAAGAATCCAATTAAATTATCAGAGCAGAAAATAAAAAAAGAACGACTGCCTTTGGCTGTCTCAGTTGTTCTAATGCTTAGCCTTAAATCGATAGATGTTCTTAAGGGAATTTAACTAAGGCTCTAAGCCTTAATTGACTTGAAACCGGCTGATGCAGTTTATGAGCGAAAAGAGGAAAAAAATCCTGTTTCCGATCGGTATCGCTTTAATTGCACTGTTTTCAATTTTAGCCGTCATTATTTTTTTGGCAAATTTGCCGATAACTCATCATCCATTAGCTACACCGTTTTTGACACCAGTTTCTGCTAAGGTCGAATTAAATACCTCAGAAGGCTTTACTTCCTCGCAGTTAGTTGAGGGACCGAATATTTCTCCCCTATTCACACTGCCACCAGGAGGCACGGGTACCATACCATTTGTCGTCTATTCAAGCGCGAAAGTCCCGTTTAACGCTTCTTTAAGTATATATTTGGGGGAAGCAAATGAGACGACCTACGGTGTACAATACAGCTTTTCTCCTTCAAACTTCACAGTTAACCCCGGACAGAATGTAACATCAGTTCTCACGATAACTGCTGACAAAGATGCACCTTCAGCATTCTATTGGCCTACACTCGCGATACAAACCAACAAACAAGAATATCCTTATTACATTGAAGGAGAAGCAGTTGCTACTCCCGCTTTATTGATCGCAAACTCAGCTCCCTCATGCCTTTACATAGTAACTGAATACGACATTACCCCAACTACTCCACCCATAATTTTGCCCTCAAATGTTCCTGCGCCCGCCAATGCATCCGTTACCCTGCCAATAACGACCCCAGCATCCACTCCTCAAGTTCCCGCGCCCTTTCCTCAGCCAACAATCGACATGGCTCCCGGAAAAAGTGCAACAATGATTTTTGCCTGTGCCACACAAGACAAACTAAGTCTGAATGCAACGGTACCTTCAGGGTTCAGCGCCGAATTTTCACCAAACCCCCTAGACATTATTTACAGCAATGTTTCAGGAAATCTATATGCTCTAACAGTTACTGCCAGTCCTAACCTCAGCGAGGGTAATTACAAGGTAAATGCAGAAGCCGCGTTAGGTCCATATCCATTCGAGTGCTCGTTCCAAATAGCAATCAAAAACTAAAGTTTTTTTATCAAAATATTTTGGGCGACAAAGTCTTGGCGATTTTTTCGTGTTTCTAAGTGGAAGTTTTGCGGGGTTTGACGAAACATTTTTATTTATGCCCACTACTTAGGTTAGCCTAATTAGGCTGACCTAAATATGCGGCAAATCATAAAAGTGCAAAACTTAATCCAAGTCTACCCTGACGGGACAAAAGCAGTTGACGGCATTTCCTTCGACGTGAAAGAAGGCGAGTTTTTCGGATTTCTGGGACCTAACGGAGCGGGGAAAAGCACTACAATCAAAGTCCTAACCACACTCCTTAGAAAAAGCTCAGGCAACGCCCAAGTGGCAGGTTACGATTTAGACCAGTCACCAAAGGAAATCCGCAAAGTCATTGGAGTACTTAGCCAAGAAACAATTGTTGACGTTGACTTAACAGGCAGGGAAAACCTCCGGCTCCAAGGTCGCCTAGAACAGATGCATGGAAGCACTCTTGAAAACCGTGTAAGAGAATTATTGACGATGGTGCAGCTTGAAGAATTCGCAGACAAACCTGCAGGAAGATATTCTGGGGGCATGAAGAAAAGGCTTGACCTTGCCTCTGCATTAATCCATAAGCCTAAACTCCTTTTCCTTGATGAACCTACAACTGGACTTGATCCTCAATCACGCGCAACAATATGGGATTACTTAGATCAGCTAAACAGAGATGAAGGAATAACAATATTCTTGACTACACAGTATTTGGAGGAAGCAGACAGACTTTGCCGGGAACTCGCAATAATCGATCATGGCAAGATCATCGCCAAAGGGTCACCGTCCGAGCTTAAGCAAGCAATCGGACATGACAGCATTACTCTTTCGTTTAAGAACCCGAAAGACCCAGCTTTGAGATCTGAAACGAAAAGGGTTCTGCAAGGGGTCCCAGGAGTTGCTGATGTTACTGATTCTGATGGTGGGATTGTTGTCCACGCGACGAATGCGAACGAGATAATAGCCGACATAGTTACTGCGCTGGATCGCAACAACATGCGACCGACCTCTTTGAATATGTCTTCTCCAACCCTTGATGATGTTTTCTTGCATCATACTGGCAGAAGAATCCGACCGGAAGAACTCGGTAGGAAAACCACCGAAGCATTCTTAATGTGAGGTAAATAAAAAATGACTCTATTTTATGATATACAATCATTGTTCATACGAGCATTCACAAAAATAATAAGGAATCCCACCCTTCTTTTCGTCAACTTATTCACGCCATTGCTGTTTCTACTCCTCTTTTCGCAGCTGTTGCAAAAACTCTCTGTTTTCTTAGGCCCTTCGGGGAACTATCTAACATACCTTACTCCAGGAATCTTAGTGTTAACGGTTGTTACAGGCGCGTTTCAGTCAGGTATGGCGATTGTGAATGATCTTAATTCTGGTTTCCTTTCAAAGGTACTTTTGACTCCTTCCAGCAGAGCAGCAATTTTGCTTGGTCGTCTGGCGACTGATTTGCTGGTGTTGATTATGCAGTCAGCGATAATTATTGGGTTAGCGTTGTTGTTGGGGTTAAGAATTGTTACCGGGGTAGGTGGGCTTTTGCTTATTTTTGTGACCCTTGCCTTTTTTGGTCTAGCTTGGTCTGGGCTTTTACTTGCAGTAGGACTGAAAACGAGGAAGGCGGAAACTGTTTCGGCAGTGGGTAATCTTTTGGTTTTTCCGCTTCTTTTTGTAAGCAGTGCTCTTTTCCCAGTTTCCATTATGCCAGCTTGGGCACGGACAGTATCTGACTACAACCCACTAAGTTATGTTTCTAACGTAACAAGGGGGCTGGTTCAGGGCGGTTTGAGCTGGAGTACATTTGCGTACGCTTACGCGGTTATCGGGTTGATGGCAATTCTGACTTTCGGCGCCACCCTGTATCAATTCAGAAAAGTAGTCACCTGAGCGAAATGAATGAAGCAAAGGTCAAAGATAGGTTGTAGTGCGGTCGACGGGATTTGTACCCGAGATCATTAGCTTGGAAGGCTAAGTCCTAAACCAGACTAAACGACGGCCACAGATAGTGATGACATAGGTTGTGAATCACGGTTGTCGGAAGGCCTCTTCATCAGAACTTTTTTATGTTTGACAGTATCATAGTATGACTATGCAAAAGTCGTCCCACGTTAGAGTTAAACGGAAAGGGCAAGTTACCATCCCATCAGAGCTTCGTTTAAAACTTGGTATAGAGGAGGGTGCCCTTTTGGAGGTTAAGGAAGAAGAAGGCACAATCACACTGAAGCCCACGCCTCGATTGAAGGCAGGCAAATCGGTGGGAGAAGAAGAATACAAAAAAATCATCCGTGAACTCGACAAAGGCCGGAGAAACTGGCGTTGACGAGCGTTGCCGATACACGTCTGTTGCTTACTTTAGAGTTTCCGCCGACCGAAGCTCTCGGTGCAACTATTGAACGTTTTTTTGAAAAAGAAATCGCAAGACAACTATTCGTACCTTCAATCGTTCTAACAGAATTCATTAAATATGCCGGGGCAAGAATTGGTGAAGATGCTGCCAGGACAAGGTTAAGGGTGCTAAAGGAGAAGGGATTGAGAACAGTGCCGTTAGCCGAAAAGGATGCGCTCATTGCAGGAAGCCTGCTTCTTGCAAACGCAACTGTGCCCATTGCCGACGCGTTAATCGCTTCATTTGTAAAAAATGGATCAGCCGAATACGTGGTTACTGATGACCCACACTTTAAGACGTTAGGTGTTAAGACTAAGTGGATATAACTCGCAAAATGCCAAAAGGTGATGTGGTTCGGTCGCCGAGTTGCAGATCTGAACAGGTTATGGTCCAAAACCAAACTCTTGTGGTGGGACAAGAAAGTCGGCGAGCTTGAGCGCGCAATTGACATTGAATATCTTAACTGCAAAAGCTTGTTTGTGAAGTTTGGTGGAAACGTAAGCTGCGGAGCCATGGTGATATTTGATGAACTGATAGAATTCATGGCGCAAGCGGCGATCATATTTTCATTATGATGCGAACATTTATAGTCGTAGGTTACCTACTTAGTCTGCGGAATTGAATCACTAAGCATAACGGGAAAGGAAACAGCCGAACTAAGATATTCGAGAATACGGGTTTTCATTCCTGAACCAGTCTGTGTTTGTATGAGGATCAAAAATATGCCTGAAGGATTAGACGCTATGAAAAGGCCATTTGAAGTTGATGTCTCAGAATACCCGTTCAAAGACAACTGGCTATCCTATCGCGATGGGTATATTCATTATGTTGATGAGGGAAAAGGACCCACCGTTCTGCTTCTTCACGGAAATCCCACATGGTCGTATATTTACAGAAATATCATCAAGGAACTGCGAGGAGAATGTCGCTTAATAGCTTTGGATTATCCGGGATTCGGGATGTCAAAAGCACCTTCTCAATATGGGTTTACGCCCAAAGAACAATCAGAGGCAGTCCTCGAATTGATCCATCGCTTGGAATTAAAGAACATCATCCTTGTGGTTCAAGATTGGGGTGGACCCAAACATCATCCTTGTGGTTCAAGATTGGGGTGGACCCATCGGCATGAATTACGCAGTTCAGAATAGATCGAACCTTCGCGGCCTTGTGGTTATGAACACTTGGGCATGGCCCGCGTCCTTTCTTCAAAGAATATTCTCCCTTGTGATGGGCGGATGGCCTATTGGGTACTGGCTTCAAACACACCGCAATTACTTTGCAAAAGCGATGTTACCTGACGGGATTTTTCACAAAGAAAAGGTCACACCTAGTTTGAGAAAAGCGTACACCGACCCATTCCCGACGGTGAACTCAAGAAAACCTACCTATGTTTTCCGGGGGCAAATTCGAAAAGCGCATGCATGGCTGAAAGAGATTGAGTCAAAACTTCCGACTCTTAGTGACCTGCCAACACAAATCCTCTGGGGGAATAAGAACGATCCCGGTTTCGGACCTAAAGACTTGAAAAAGTGGCAAGGATTTCTCAAGATGCATGAAACT
>JBEKVK010000050.1:0-9487 GCA_049514075.1 Bathyarchaeia archaeon
ATTAAACGTTTCACGTTGGTTTGTATGAGTGCGAATAGGTTGCCGACTACCATGGTTACTGATGCTAACGCCGCTAACATTAAGGTCCAATCTAACACTGCGTTTGGACCTTTTGGAACTATGATGTATAGGAGCACCCGGATGAGGATATAGTAGCTGCCTTGGTCAACTAGCGCAGATAGGAAGGATGCAGATGAAGCTGGCGCTTCGGTGTATGCGTCGGGCAGCCAAAAGTGGAATGGAACGATGGCCGCTTCAATGGCGTAGCCGGCCGCGATGAATATGAAAGCTATAATGAGGAGGTGGTTGCTGGAGCCCACAGTTTGAAGAGCCGTTCCCACAGCGATGTAGTTGAGGGTTCCTGTTAATCCGTAAACTATTGAGATGCCTAAAACCACGAAGGCTGAGGCGATGACTATCATGACGAGGTACTTGAGGGTGGCGTTGATGCTGAATGCGTTTTTCTTGAAAAGCATCAGGAAAGCGGCTCCTGCAGTTGCGGCTTCCCAGAATATGAAGAGGGTTAAGAGGTCGCCTGCAAGGACGGCGCCCAGCAAGCCTGCGACAGTCATAAGCATGATGGCAAAGTATCGTTCGGATGGCCGTTCGTTGTTGCCTACGCTGAAAACGCTGTAGAGCACGACTACTGCGCTAAGTCCGACGATGATTACTGACATGAAGATTGAGATAGCGTCTATCAGGAAGGCGCTTGAGAAAGCTCCGTTTGGGTTTGTCGAAACAGCGCCGTTTAAGCCTATGTTGATGAGACCTGGCGAGGAAACACTGTAGTAGCTTAAAGCGAGATTTGCTACGGTGGCTCCTGCAATCGCGAAGACGGCGACGAACCAACCTACGGTTAGGGTTGTCGGGTTGGAGCTTTTTCGTATCAGTCTAAACACTGGGATTGTTAAGAGCGCTGCAATGACGAGAGTCAGTATCGGTAATAATATGTCTATAACTTGAACCATTTCAGGTCACCTTCCACCCATACTCACCGTTTGAATTAGATGTATGAAGAACGACGGGTAAATCCCGACGAAAACAATTAAGACCACAAGGATTGCGAATGAAATTTTAATGTAGTTCGGCACATCGAAGACTTTGTGGTGATGCTCGCTGTCTTTTGCCGCTTCAGCTGCTTCAGCTTCCTCAGCTTCAACGGGCTCGTCTTTTGGTTCTCCGAAGAAAATCATTGAAACGAATCTTAGCATGTACGCCAGCGACAAAACTGTTGCAACAAGCATCAAGGCTGTTGGTAATATGTAGAATGAGTCAACCCGCATAACATCGAAAGCCCCGACGAAAATCAGGAATTCACTGATAAAACACGCAAACGGCGGCGCTCCACCGATGCTTAGAGCCGCAATAGTTGATGAAACGGCTGTGAATGGCATTTTGCTTGCTAGACCGCCCATCCTGCGAATGTCTCGTTTTTCGGTTTGATGCATGATGCCGCCTGCGGAAAGGAAGAGCAGCCCTTTGCTTAAGGCGTGACTGATGATATGAAGCACCGTCCCCGTAATCGCTATTGCAGACGATAGCAACACGACAGTTCCTGCAGCGGCGTTAGCAGGGAAAAGCGAGAGCCCGAACATTATGTAGCCCATGTGGGCGATACTTGAGTAAGCAATAAGCCGTTTTATGTCTGTTGAAACCAAAGCGATCAGCGAGCCGAAGAACGCTGAGAGTATACCGATTATGGAGAGGGCGTGAAGGAAGTTGGTTCCGAAAGTTATGTCTACAGCTGGGAAAACCATTCCTAATGAAAGACGCAGAATTGCGTAAGCTCCCGCGCTGATTATGACTCCGCTGAGAAGTGCGGACATGGGGGCTGGCGCTTCGGAGTGTGCGTCAGGTAGCCAAATGTGGACAGGGATAACCGCCATTTTAACTGCGAATCCGGCGGTTAACGCGATGAGCGCCCACTGAGCGAGGCTTGTGCCCGCCGCATTATCGATTAGCCACTTTTGGGCGAGAAACATGTCTGATGTTCCTGAGAAAATGTATATTGCGCCTAAACCTAACAGGACGAAGACAGCTCCTGCGTGTGTCCATACGAAGAGTTTGAAGGCTTGTTTGTAGCTGTCTTTGTAGCCCCATTCGCCGACTATGAAGTAGGCTGGGACAAGCATGAGTTCCCAGCATAGGTAGAAGAGGATGAAGTTGGATGTTATGAAGACTCCGACTAACCCGACGGAGAGCATAGCGAGCAAGGCGTAGTAAACGGCCAGGTGTTTTTTGCCGGCCATGTAGTTTATTGAGAATAACGCTGCAACTAGAATTAAGGCTAGGCTGACAAGGGCTATTGATGCACTGATGCCGTCAGTGAAAAGCGTGAATTTAATGGATATGCTTCCAGTTGTAAACCAAGTGTAAGATTCAACGTAGCGATGCAATGAACTGTTAAGAATCGTTGGCACCGTGGAGAGAACAAGCAGTATGTTGACTAAGGCGATTAATGCGACGAAGATTGCAGCCCACTTTGGGGATTTCTTGCCGACCAAATAGACGAAGGGTATGCTGACTGCGGGGATTAGAAATACTGAGAGAAGAGCAAACGACATTTTTTAGACCCCCACCGTCAAAACTAATAGAACCACAATCAGTATGAAGCCGACTACCGATGCGGCAATGTAGTTTTGGACTGTTGTCGAAGGAACTTTTTTGAGCCGATTAGCGGCGCGTTCTGTTCCGTACGCGAAGCTGACGCTTAGTTTGTTGGCGGAATCTTCGATGAATTTGACTCCAACGGATAGTTTGCCGATTCCTTTGGCGATCCCGCGGTATGCGTCGTCGAAGAAGTAAGCGTGCTTGAGCATCGTTGCGATTGGGTTTGATCCGCCGCCGATGTTTCTTGCACCTTGGAAGTTTCGGTAGTAGCTGAAGTATAAGAGGATGAATGTCGGCACCAGAATAGAGAGGAAGATAGGTGTTTCAATATCCGTGAATGAACCTAACAGTGAAATGCCAAGGGTGGTTAAATGTGCCGTTGTCGTTGATTTTGACATGAAATCTAAGATAACAGGCATCGATAAGCCCCAGATACAGCATAACCCTGTGAGGATGGCTGCTGGGATAAGCATGACTTTTGAGGATTCATGCACGTGTTGTTTCTTGAGGTGGTCGGATTCTTTGCCCATGAAAACGAGGCTGAACATTCGTATGCAGTAGGCAAAGGTGATTGCCGCGGTTATGTAGAGAATTATTGCCTGTATCGTACTGGCGTTGGCAAGGCTTACAGGGCTGATGGTTGTGACGCTTGAGATGATTAAGCCTTTGCTGAAGAACGAAGCGAAAGGCGGCAACCCACTGGTTGTTATAATCATTATGCCCATCAGTATGAAGGATGTCGGCATTAACTTGCGTAAACCACCCATAAGACGCATGTCTCTTGTGCCGATCGCGTGGATAATGCCTCCTGCAATGAGGAATCCGAGGCCTTCGAAGAAAGCGTGACTAACCATGTGGAATAAGCTGCCGAACCAGCCGATAGAAGCTGCTCCTGCAACAGCTGCCCCTAGGCCAGCCATCATGAAGCCTATTTGGCTTACCGTGGAGTAGGCGAGGACACCTTTGATGTCTGTTGTTGTTATTGCCAAGGTTGCGCCGACAAACGCTGTTAGGACACCTATCCAAGCGACTGTTGGGAACCAAAGCGGGTCAAGCGCTGTTATCAATGGAGCGGCAACGGAAGCGATAAGGATGAATCTTGCGAGAAGATAGATACCTGCCTTAACCATTGTGGCAGCGTGTAAAAGGGCGCTGACCGAGGTCGGAGCCTCCATCGCGCTGTATAGCCAAGTGAAGAGTGGAAGCTGGGCAGATTTGGCGATTGCGCCGCCTAACACTAGGAAGAATACGATGGTTAGGAGTCCAGTGTTAAGAGTGTGTGCGTTATTGGTTAGGGCAGTTATTATGCCTGTGAAGCTGAATGTGTAGAGGGGTGCTTGCCCGTTGATGATTGGACCGGCATACAGTATGCCGATGGCTGCGAGCAGAGATATGTCGCCGATGCGGGTCATAATGAAGACTTTGACACCTGCATTTACCGATTCGGGGCGCTTATACCAGAAGGCAATCAAAGCGTAGGAGCAGAGCCCCACCATCTCCCAGAAAATAAACATTTGAAGCAGGTTATCTGAAATAACTAAGCCCGCCATTGAGCCTATGAAGAGCATGATTAGGAAGTAGTATCGGGTTAACCCTTCTTCGCCCTTCATGTAACCCCAAGAGTAAACTGCAATGATTAATCCGAAGAACGCGACGAGGCAGACAAACAACACGCTGAGCGGGTCAATATAGACGCCTGCGCTGATGTTTGAGGAAATCCAAGGTATCGTGTGGGTTACTGCTGTCCCGTTTCCGAACCAGACTCCGGGAATGAGCGAAAATGCTAAGCCGGCGACGGCTGCCATGATACCTATTACGAAGTAGTTGCGGATTTTGTCGCCTTTCTTAGCCACCACCGGAACGAATAGGCAGGCTGTTAGCGGAAGTATCCAAACAGCCCATGCAGAAAATTCAGTTATGTCAAAGCTCATTGTGTTTCAGCCTCGTTTTCAGCTTTTTCTCCCATTGACTTGATGATTTTGCTAATGTCGGTGGTCCCATACCTCTTCGAAACGATCACGAGCAACGCAAGAATTACTGCGCTAACAGCCGTCTCAGTAGAGAATGCGAGAACCAGATATGCCTGTCCAACTCCCTGTCCTATGGCGGACGTCAACATGACGAAGTTAAGTGTAGCGCCAATCGCGATTAATTCTATAGAGATGAAAACTTTGATTAGTTGACGGTTAGTCAGCAAGCCGTAGACGCCGATTGCTAAAATGACGATTGACAGAATAACGAAGTCCATTATGATGCACCTTTCCTGCGCTCGTACAGAATTATGGCGATTCCCAAAGCAACTGTTAAAATGACTAATGCTTGCAAGATGACATCCAATCCATTCAGGTTCCACAAAGCGTTGCCAAAGCTAGAAGTGGAAACGCCATAAGATCCTCCTGAAGATGAAACCGAAAAGAAAAGCGCAGGCAATGACAAAACAACGCCAACGCCAAGCACCGCGCCGAGTTTTTCAGGTGACGTTTTCTTCAAAGCTTTATCGCTTAGCATTTCTCCTGAAAGGAAAAGGATAGCTAAAGTACCCACGCTTACGGCAAACTGGAAGATTGCCGCGTATGTTGAGCCGTTTTCCCAGTAAAGTAGCGCGGTAAACAGGAAAGTTCCCGAGAATGCTGCAACAGAATAGACAATTTCGTCAAGGAAAAGTGCGAGGCACGCCGATATTATAATTCCGATTGAAAGGATTTCAAGAATCACTATTTTGAAGCCTCCTTCGGATTAGGCCTTATTATTAATGAATTTTTGTCAGTGGTCGCGAGCTCATATTCGGTTGAAGAGGTAATGGCGTTTCTTGGGCAGCTTTCGACGCATTGGTTGCAGAAAATGCATTTGTTAAGGTCGAATTGAGGACGTTTTTTGCCGTCAACTTCAACGATTTCAATTGCGAAGGCTGGGCAATCTCGAGCGCAGACCGTGCAATTCGTGTTTACAAGTTTTTGGACGTCGAATCCGATTTGGCGTTGAGTTCCGCTTAGGTCAATCATATTGCATGTGCGGATGGTGTAGTTGGGTTTGCCACGGAAGTCGTCTGGAAGCTTGGGTTTCACGAAGGGGTATTTGGTTGTTGCGGGTTTGGTAAATATGTGTGAAACGGTTCTTCGCCACATTGGAGATAGCATACCTGATTTCTTTTTCTTTTCAGTCTTCTTCTTGTCAGTCATAGTTACAGCACCGGGTAAACCCATGTTATCATAGCTACGGTCAACATTAGCGACAGCACCGCTAAAGGCAAGATTATTTTCCAGTTAGCCGACAACACCTGGTCGATGCGAAGCCTCGCGAACAGGGTTGTTACGTACTCGGTAATTATCACGACTGCCAGCAATTTGAGCACGAACCAAAGAGAGTACCAGAACGCTGGTAAGCCGCCGATGACTGGTCCATATGGTCCGCCGAGGAACAATTCAACTATGAGCGCGGCGCCAAACACAATTTGCACGTCACGTGTCAGGTGAAGGAACGCGAGTTTTGCCCCTGTATACTCGGTTTCGATTCCGCCGACCAGTTCGCTTTCTGCGTCTGGAACGTCGAAGGGGTCTTTTTCAAGTTCTGCTTGAATTGTGATTAGGAAGAGGATGAAAGCCCACGGTGCCATGATGATGAAGGGAACTACTTTGGTGACCTGGTATGATGCGATGGCGAATATGCTTAGGCTTCCCGCAATGAAAGCTGGGGTTAATGCTAGGATGAAGAGGGGTATGTCGTATCCTAGGAACTGTGTGAGGACTCTTGCTGAGCTGATTGTGCCGTAGGGGTTGGAGGATGCCCAGCCTGAAAGGAACAGCAAAAAGCTTGCTATGGTGGAGAACGTTAAGATGACGACAAGGTCGCCTGGAAAACCGCTTGCTGAAATTACGCTTCCGCCGTCAACGGGCAAGAAGCACATGGCGAAAACCATCATGGCAAATGCTGCAAGCGGCGCAAACTTAAAGACGATTTTCTTTGCGTTTCTCGGCTCGATTTCTTCTTTGGTTAATAATTTTATGAAGTCGGCTAATGGCTGAAAAAGCCCGCCTGGTCCTGCAACCATTGGGCCAACCCGGTTCTGTATGCGGGCTTCAAGTTTTCTCTCTACCCAGTCACAAAACAGTGTTAGGAGCAGGATAAACGTGAAACCCGGGAAAATAAGTATCCGTGCAATCAGCCAGAAGTCGACGGCCATTGAACTCACCTGTCAGTGCATGAGAAGCATGGGTCCAAACTAACGAAGTTCGGAGGAACGTCAGCTATGTTCTCGCCTATCGCTGTCTTTAGGAACGCTGGAATGTTAGCGTATGTTGGAGTTCGGATTTTTACTCTTTCAGGTGAAGCGGAACCGTTGCCTTTGACATAGTAGAATAGTTCGCCTCTTGGGGCTTCCACGCGGTGGATAGCTTCTCCAACCGGAACGTATCTTGGCACGTCAACGCGGAAGGGTCCTTTCGGCATGTTGTCAAGCGCGTACTCGATTATGTTGATGCTTTCTTCAAGTTCATCCATGCGCACGTTCATTCTTGCCCAAGTGTCACCAGTCGTGTAGACGATTTCTTTGAATGGAATTTCTCCATAGGCTTCGTAGGGGTCGTCTTTACGCACGTCAATGTCATAGCCTGATCCACGGGCTACTGGTCCGACAACGCATAACTTTATTGCGTCTTCTTTTGCAAGTACACCTTCGTTTTGCATTCTGGCACGTATTGATGGCTCGTCAGTGTAGACTTTCCTGTAGAAAGGCAGTTTCTTTTTCAGATCAGACAGCGTTGTCTTAATCTTTGGAATGTCCGTGTCCTTCAAGTCCCGTCTAACACCGCCGATGGTCATAAGTGAAGCGTAAACGCGGTTGCCGCTAGTCAACTCGATTAAGTCCATTATTGGTTCTCTGTCTCTCCAGAAATACTGAAACAGTGTTTCGTACCCAATTTCAAGTCCAGCGTGACCGAGCGTGAGCAGATGACTGTGCAGCCTGTTTAGCTCAAGCGCTACAACCCGTAAGTATTTGGCTCTTGGCGGAACATCTGTTTTTAAAATCTTTTCGACGGCGCCGACGAACCCGTGTGCGTGGCAGGCGTTGCAGATTCCGCAGACCCGCTCTACAAGGTAAACGTCTTGAACGTACGTTCGTGTTTCAGCTGATTTTTCTATGCCTCTGTGTACGTAGCCGATTCGGGGTTCGACCTTTGTTACAACTTCCCCTTCTACAGTCACCGCGAATTTTTCAGGCTCCAAAAGTGCAGGGTGCTGTGGACCTATGATGAACTTCACGATTTTTTTGTCTTCAGGAATCTTTTCTTCCGGCGGAGAAGGACCAAGCTTTACTTCAGCAGGATTAACGTCCTTTCTAAGCGGGAAAATCCCTTCAGGCCAGTTTTCTGAGAGAAGAAAGTGCCCTTTTAGTTCGTTGCCGTCGAACATTATTCCGAAGAGGTCTGATACTTCAAGTTCGTGGAAAAGGGCACCCGGGATAATATCGGTTACTGTTTGAAGCCTCGGTTTTTCTTTAGGTACCTCAGCTCGTAAGCCGAAGAAGCCCTTTTCTGTGTGGACGTGAAATATGACACCCAAGTTTGCTCCAAGGTCTAAGCCTGTTATGGCTGTTATTCCTGTTTTTGCGTCAGCCTCAACCATGGCTTTGAGGACTTCTCTGTGCAAACCGTTTGTGCTTATCGCGGCTGTGCCGAGTAGTCCTGGTTGAATTTGGACCTTTGAGCCAAATTTAGATTCAATTACTTTAACGATGTCTACTTCATTGTTTACCATCTTGTTTTGCCTCCATAACTGGTTTAGCTTCTGGCTGAGCCACCACAATTTGCGGTTCAGCAACTGGCTTTGCCGATTCCTTAGCGAGTTCAGCTTTTTTGGGTTGCTTCTTCGGTTTAGGCGGGTTCAATGCGTTTAGAAGTTTGACAGCGCCGTCTATGATTGCTTCTGGACGCGGTGGACACCCTGGTATGTAAGCTGTAACTGGGATTATTTTGTCGACGCCTCCGACTACGTTGTAGTTTCCTTCGAAAACTCCGCCGCTGCATGCACAAGCTCCGATCGCAACGACGAATTTTGGCTGGGGCATCTGATCGTAAACCCGTTTTAGCCGTTCTGCACATTGCTGCGTAACACAGCCTGTGACAAGAAGAACGTCAGCGTGCCTTGGGGATGGTTCAAGTTTTATGCCGAAGCGTTCAACGTCGTATTTCGGCGTTAAGAGTGCAACGATTTCTATGTCGCATCCGTTGCAGGCGCCTGAGTTAAAATGTAGGACCCATGGGGATTTGACCCGAGCCCAAGTTACTGTACCAGGCATTTACTGTTTGCCTCCTTCAAGAAGAACCAAGCCTGCAGCAAGAATTATGCCTAGGTACAAGAAAAGCAGAAGTGGGTTGGTGTTTGCCAATGCGAATGAAGCAAAAGCGAGAACAAGTACGGCTGAATCAAAAATCACAAAGTAAATCAGGTACTTGTAGAGGGAAACGTTGATTCTTAAGCCGTGGAAAACAACTTTTTCTCCGCAAGCGTACGATGCCTGCTCGTTTTCACTTATGGTAGTTTTAGGCGCTGAACGTTTGCCTAAACTGTAAATCACGTATGTGCAGACGAATATGAGTACGAATGCGATTGCTGCTTCAACAATCATCAGACATCTCTCCCTTAACGCTTTGGTGCTTGTTCACTTTTGCTTTTTCAGGGTTAGCGTCAAGTCTGCGAATGTTAGTTCCATAAGAAGTTCGGAGAAGGAGACTAACGCACAATGAAGCGCAATTTTCTTGGTTGCATAGTAGTCTCTCCCGCACAGCTCTTTGTTCTCCCTACTACCCCGAGATATTTCTCTATAATGTAATCTTCTTACATTTAAATATTAACAAGCGAAGCCAAAACAAATTCCATG
>JBEKVK010000051.1:0-9016 GCA_049514075.1 Bathyarchaeia archaeon
AAATTCATCTGATCAACGCTATAAACGGGGTTTCATGGAGAAAAATCGTTTCCTATCACACTAGCCTATATACTAAAATAGCACATTATACATGATTGTGGAATTGTTAAAAGGGCAAACCCTCCGCCGAACTTGCCTTCCACAATAGTTTCTGGCAAAACAGTTACAGGTAGAAAAACTTGAATCAAAAAAAGACAACAATAATGGAGTATCTTGCGTTTCTTTCCGTAAAAGAAGGTATCTACTTGCCAGAGCTTCATCGCGCCATGGTGGAAGCCAAAGAAAAGGAAAAAGCAACCTGCCAAAACTTGACGGTTGAATATCGTGGCACCATAAAAGGCGAAGCAATCTTTTTGATAACCAAAAACACAAAAGTTGTCGTTCAATTTCGGGTTTCCGAAGAAATTCTTGTCAGAAAAAACATCAGTTTTGAACGCTGGATGACTACCGACAAGATACGCCGACAAATGAATAAACAAAACACGTCACCTACGTTATCTATGATGGTTCAAAACCTTCGCCACGGGATGAAAAAAGTCAACTTGGAAGCCAAAGTTCTTGAAACACAGAAACCTTCCATAGTTCAGACACGGTATGGAAACAGCGCCAAAGTAACTAACGCCTGGATTGCTGACGAGACTGGAAAAATCAAGCTTTGCCTCTGGAACGAACAAGCAGACATTCTAGCGGTAGGCGACACCGTGCAGATTAAGAACGCTTCCGTCTCCACGTTTAAAGGCGAAAGGCAAATCCGCCTTGGCAAAACTGCCACTCTAAATGTTCTTCAAAACCACCTCGCATCATAAAATGAGTCCCGAAGAGAGCAAACAAGGTTCTGTGCTCAACTTTCGTTTAGGTAAGAAACATAAAATAAAAGACCTCGAGAAGGCCGCTGACTAGATAACTCTAAATACGTTATTCTGCTTTTTTATTTTCAGTCAAAAAAGCTCAGTATCTTTGCCAACAAAAATTTAAGGTTGAAATTCGTGAGAGACAACGCCCTTAGCTATCAAGAAACCCTGCAGGTTGGTTTCAGGCTATACCGTGGATTCCTTTTGAATTCGCTCAGAGTAAAAACTCCTGTGTTTGGCGGACACAAGTTAACTTACAACTGTAACCTAAAATGTAAAATGTGTCCCTTCTGGAAAAGATCCAGCGAAAATTTAAGCACCCAAAAAGAAAAAGAAATTTTGAGGCAATTCTACGATTCAGGTGTTTGCGCCGTAGGATTTGAAGGTGGCGAGCCTCTTTTAAGAGAAGACTTGCCTGAAATCCTAGCATACTCCCGCTCCCTGCCTCTGCACACAAGCATAATCACCAACGGCACGCTTCTTAAATCAAGGATTGATGAAATTGCCCCATATATCAGCGGCATAGTCTTCGTTTCGCTAGATGGACCTGCGAAAATTCATGACAAGATAAGAGGCGTTAATGGCACTTTCAGAAGAGCGGTTGAGGGCATAAATGCAGCAAAAGAGCAAGTTTCGATAACCATCAACATGACTTTGATGTCTGAAAACCTCTCTGAAGTTGAAGAAATGGTGAAATTGGCGAAGGATTTGGGAGTGAAAATCGTGTTTTCGGTAGCTTATGGATACCGCAGCGCTGATGCTTCTGCACCTAGAGCCGACGAAATAAAAAAGGTCGCCAAACAACTTCTTGAATTAAAGAAAAAAAGTTACCCCATAATGAACTCGTCAAGTTACTTCAAAGTTATAGCCAAAGAAAGAAAATGGAAATGCAAGCCCTGGTCAGTTGTCAACGTTGGCCCAGATGGACGATTAGTTCTGCCTTGTTACGTTCATAATCAGTACGAGACAGGCGCTTCTGTTTTTGAGAATAGTGTTAAAGCTGTGACCTCAAGCTTTGATTGGGGTGAGGTTCATGATTGCATTAACTGCAATCTTCATTGTTACGTGGAGCCTTCTCTTATCCTTTCTTGGGATTTTCGTAGCTGGGGAGATTGGGTTTTCCCAACCAAAGCATGATAAGCATGATGTCGGATATTTTTTGTTCATTTTTTGGGGTGGAGTGCAATGATAATTGGTAAAAGTGCTAATTACTATAAAGTATGTTAGACCATTATTATTTTAGTGTTATTAGTGCTATAGTGTTATATAGTAAGCTTTACATTATCACTTTGTGAAACACATGTCTAACCAAGAAAAAATCGTCCATAAAAAAATAGTCGCAAAAGCCACCCCCGTAAATGAAATACCTGAAGGAAGAAAGCGAGTAAAAATTCCAGAGTACGACGCAGTTTTTAAGCAAATCATTGACAGCACCGCTGAAATGTTCAAGGTCGAGGTCGAAGGCAAAACAGTAAGATCTTTATACGCGCCATTCTCGTTCAGAGTCAAAGCATACAACAAATTACCCAACAGAAAATTCAATGTAGCACTCAGGGTCCGAAACAGAGAAGTCTACATCGTTAAACAGAAAAAACAATAAAACTCGCAAATTTGTTTTGCGGGTCTGTTCCCCTTTTGGGTTTAAGTTCGGCTTAATCCACTTTCGTGGTTCCCAAATCTGTTATTTACCTGGTTTCAAGTGGTGCCGATTCAAGCTGTCAACCTTGTTTAATTTCCAGAGAGTCTTTATGTTTCCGTAATGCTTAACCGTGGCGTTTTGCGTATAATTGTAACCAAAAATTCATGAGAGGTAACGGTTTGACGGCTACAAAAGGAATTCGGAACAACGAATACTTCAAAACATTAGTTGCCGTCGTTTTAGTAATCGTTATCGTTTTCGGCTTGTTCTTCGGTTTGCGGTCGGCGCTGAACACATCTGACCCCGCGTTAACCGTGGTAAGCGGCAGCATGAGCATCCCCTATGACGCAGCTGACAACAACTTTTGGCTAACCTTAAGCACACCGTTCGACCGAACCCTAAGCGTTGGCGACATCATAATTGTCCAAGGAGTCAACCCGAAAGACCTGAACACGAACTACCCCAACAGCGACATAATTGTCTTCCATGAACCAGGCGACTATAACACTTTGATAGTTCACCGCATAGTCAAATCCGAAACTATAGACGGCACACTTTACTTCATCACCAAAGGAGACGGAAACGGAAACAATAATCCTTGGCCTGAGACGCCCACGTCGGGATTCGACACGTGGGACAGCAACAACCCGCCGGGAGTTCCAGCAAGCGACGTGGTTGGCAAGGTGATTTTGCGAATTCCATGGTTCGGATGGGTAACAATTTTCGTGCATGACGACCAGTGGGGGCTACCCGTAATTATCATCCTAATCTTGTTGATTGCAGTTATTGAATTCGTTCTACCTATGCTCAGAGAGAAGAAGCCTCCGCAAGACAACCAAAATCAGCCGCCGCCTCAAAACACGACGGGTCCTTCAGCAGCTTTTACACAGACCTTCCTTCATTTCTAAGCTTTCTTGCCGTCATATTTTTTCGCAACTCTAACCGAAAACATGTGCAAGCTCTAAATCAAAAACCAATCCAAAACAAGCCAAGAATAGAGAAGCAGGTCAGCATAGGGACTCATTTTTGCAAATTAAAATCCGCCAGTATGATGGAGGCAATTAAAAAAGAGCCAACCTGGTTTGATTTTTGAATTGAAACCTAAAAAAAGAAAGGAATCCGGTTGGGTGTTTAACGGTGTTTTCTAAGTGATACAATTGCGACAGCTATCACTACTATTAGGACGACTATGTCGATCACGTAATAGTCGGTAGCGAAAGTTTAAGAAAAACGAAATTTGACTATCATAGCAACGCTTTGGGAGGTAGGATAACGAAAAAAGTTTTCATTGCGGGGCCAATTCTTGGAATGGAAAGCCGTCAGGAATACAGGTTAAGAATCACCGATGTTTTGGTCAAAGCGGGGTTTGAAGTTATAGATCCATGGAACCGGGAGAAAATTCTCTACAAGGGCGATGAACGGTGCTGGTGGGATAAGGTTCCCACATTCGACTTCATCCAGCGGGATCTTGATGACGCTGACCGCTGCGACTTAATGATTGTCTACCTACCAATCCTCTCAGCCGGAGCTTGCATGGAAATGTTCTATGCAAAACGTAAAGGCAAGAAAGTCATCGTTATCTCAGAAATCAATTGTCTAAGTCCTTGGATCATAGCACATTCAGATAAGGTCATAAGAGATTTTGACCAGCTTGAAGACTCCCTGAAAGAAACGTAGTCTCCTTGGTGATGCGAAGAGATTCTGGCTGCTTGTTGTAGTAACGATGCAACAACATACCATTATTACCTCCTCAAGTTGAGTTAGATGTAAAGTTTTGTAGAGGTGATTTCACTGTCAAAAAATCGATCAAAAAAGAAATCAGACATAACTATCCCTAAGCCCGAAATGACCCCTCATAAAAAATTTAAGTGCCCACTTGACCAACAAATCTATGAAACAAAGGAACAATACGAGGCACACTGCCATGAAGAGCACGACGTACTTTAGAAAATAGAAATCAAACCAGCTTTAACTTAGCCTCTATTTTTAAGGGGATAAAAATAGCCTTGCTGGCGTTTTACTTATTTTATTTATCTTATTGCTTCGTCGATTTTTGAGTCACGTTTCGTTTTCGTGACTTCCATGAACAGTTCCAGACATTCTTCTTTGGTCGGTGCTTCGATTCCTATGCTGCCATAAGCGCCAATGTCGATCCTGTACTTTTTTCTGTCTCCTCTATCTTCCCCTTGGCTCATGATTTTCTTCTCCCCTTCCTTTATTAGCATTATTCGGATAACAGATTATTTACTTTATAAGGTAAACAACTTATAAGGTTAATGGCATTTCACCGATAAGGCGAAAACTCTCCTTAGGGTTAAATACGACAAAAACCGCATGACGCATGTACCTTCCCATCCTCGGAATCAACCCAGCAGCATCAGTTCCAAGCTTACACGTCAAAGCAGACTCAAACAAACCCAACCTCTCAACGTCAATTACATCGCGATCAAGTCTGGTTCTTTTAAGCACCGTCTCAACGTCCCCTGCAGAAGCTCCCAAAACAATCAGCCTATCCAGAAGAGATTGCTGCCACAAACGCATTTTTTCCAATTGAGCCGTTGATAATTCAGCTTGCAGCTGCTCACCTTCGCCTGCTAAGGCAGTCACTTTTATAGTTAAAGGCAAATTTTCATGCAACCCGTAGGCTTCTGCAATCTTCTTCAAGTCGAGTTTCTTTCCATCTGCAAGCTCTGCCTGCAAAAAAGCTAAGGGAACGGTTGCCAGGATTATTTTCGGTTCAAAAACCCCGACATCGACAGTTAACTCGTTTTTGACCGCGTCAAGTTTTGCAAGGTATCCTTTGAGGTCGGAGGATTTTTCAACTCTTTTTATGCTTACGGGGCAGGTGCCTATTTCCTTGTTGATGTAATTTGTGGCTATGACTTCGTCCTCTCCAGAAAGAGAAACTTGAACCCACTTGTTGACGGGAGCACCCAAAACTTTGAAGTCTAAATCCAAGTTTTCAAACTCAGCCTTCAACAATTCATCTACTTGTTTCAGTTGTGTATCTCCACGGGATTTCACAAGCAAAGTCAAAACGGTCATAATCAATTACCCAACAATGCTGTTACTTCCTCATGGAGCCTTCTAACTCTTTCTGCAGCATCCTTATGCCCCGCCGCCTGAAGACGTTTGATTTCGTGGTCTATAGGAGCACGTCCGAGTTTAGAGTTGTCAACCAGTTTGTCAGCGTATGAAACAATTTTCTCCTCGAAGGACATTGGCGTGTAAATGCCTTGTGGCCAACCGAACGCAGCCGCTTCCTTTGCGGTGAATCCGCCGCCAACGTGCGCTTTAATTATCTGGGCAACTGCTGCGGGAAGACCTTCTGACAGTGCGATTTGTGCACCGACAATTCCATGGTCGACAGCGTTTGTCTTTGAGCGACCAATATCATGTAAAAGGGCACCTGCCTCAACCAGGTTCAAATTCAACTTGAAGCCTTTCTTTTTTAGTTGGTTTGCAATCTCCAAAGATATTTCTGAAACAGCTTGACAGTGACTGATGACTTTAAGTGAACAATTGTTTTTCCGAAGAAGTTCGATGGCTTGCTCCCTTGAAGGAAGCGGATTACTCACCGAGTTCCTTCCTTAACGTATCGACTTTCTCAGAAAGTTTGCTTATCATTAGTTCGTTTGCAAAATGAACAAGAGGTTTGCCGCAGCCTGAGCAGTGGAATACCACTTCAACCGCTTCTTCAAAGGGAACCCGTTTACATTCTGGACTGCCGCAGTAATAGAAATCATGATTTTTTTCATACTCTAATCTGACGTTGAGTTTTTCCAGCACCCGCCTTTTCTGGCTTAATATAAAACCTTCAAGCTGGTCAGGTTGAAGCTTCCAGTGGAAAATGAACCAGCCTGTTTTGGGGTCACGTGTCCTTCTTAGGCTTACAAGAGAGTGATCGTAGAGTTTGTAGAGAATTTTGCGCACTGAGTTAAGGCGAATACCTATTTTATTTGCTATTTCATCATCAGTTATCTCATCCACGCCTTTGAGATACTCAATAAGTTTGACAGCTTCTTCCTCTCCCAACGCCACAGCAACCTTCATCATGGTTGCATCATCAATAGTCGATAACATAGCCTGATTTCCTTTACATATAATACTGGAACTTCCTATAATAAAACTGTTCTTGCCCATTTAAACTTATTTAGCATCAGTTTTTATTTCTTTTCCCCTGGCTTTGGGAACAATCCTCATTTTAGCTTTGTCAAAAGTCCTTGTTAACTCTTCACCGGCGAAATAATGGTCCAGAAACACGGCAAGAGCCGCGCATTCCGAATGAGGTTGGTTCCCAACGGATACGTTGAAGTCTGATACATCGCTTGAGTAGAAGTCGCCTGGGACCTTCTGGCTGCCAACCACGATTAGAATGTCCCTACCTGAACTTTTGATCCGGCTCAAAACATCGCTTGACTGAAGATTTTCTCCGTAAGCTGTTAAGTGAACGATCAGGCCCCCCTTGGTTTTCCAATCGCGTACGGCTTTTTTCCAGGGAATTCCCATTTCGAAATGAAATGTTCCGCCCCAATGGTCAGTTATCTTTTTGACTGTTGATTCTATGTTGGTGTCTTGTACGTCTGATAGGATAAAGCCTGAAGCGCACAAAGCCCTGGCTGTTAAAGCAACGTGAGTGGTTAATCGAACGTCACGCTGCGGTCGGTGACCCCACCTTAAAACGACAATCTGAGGTGAACTACACGGTTTTTGGGTTGGTTTCGAATCTGCCATTTAGTTCTTCCACTTTTCTTCTTACATGTTCCGCTAACTCGGGTGTAGCCTCAAAGACTATTTCAACTGAATCGTTAGTGAAGTTTTCTTTTCGCACATCTGTTTTCCCGTGAACCCATGAGATAAACGGCATGGTCTTCCCATTTAAAGGAACAGAAAACTGGGCTTGCACATAGTTTTCAAGAATTTTCAGTATTTTTGCTCTCAGCAAATCAAGGTTGATTTTGCACTTGGCAGAAAGAAGAATTGGGTTCTTAGTCTTGTCTTTGAGCGCTTCGAGCTTTTGGGTTCTTTCGTCTTCGCTGAGCAAATCGATCTTGTTCAAAGCGGTTATCGTTGGAATCCCCGATGCCCCCAAGCGATCAATTGTCTCTAAGCAAACATTGTGCTTCTTCTCGATGCTCTCCATTGGTTCACTCAAGTCTAAAAGCAGGATAATTAGGTCTGAAAAGATTGTTTCTTCAAGAGTTGAATGAAACGCTTCAATCAAAGATATAGGTAAACGGTCAATGAAGCCGACGGTATCCGTCAGAAGAAACTTGCGGTTAGAAAACTCCATTATCCTAGTGGTCGTTGAGAGAGTAGTAAATAATGCCTTATCAACTATTGTGGTTGCTTCAGTTAAAGCATTGAACAAAGAGCTTTTCCCAGATTTGGTGTATCCAGCAAGTGAAATAGTCAAAAAGCCCAGCTCTGTTCGCCTGTCTCGCTGCAATACTCTTTTTTCTCTGATTCTGGTCAGTTTCTTGCTGATCGTTTGAACCTGCCGTTTTATAGCGTCACTGTAAACGTCTGCTTCGTATGCTCCAAGGCCCATGAAACCAGGTTGTTCGCTTCCTTTGGCCAACCTGACTTTTTCTTTTGAATGTTTAAGTTCGTTTCTCAAGGTTGCCAGCTGAATCTGAAGTTGAGCCTCAGTGGTTGTGGCTCTTTTCGTGAATATTTCAAGGATAAGCTGGAAACGGTCGATAACTTCTACATGTGTTGCCTTTGCTAAATTGTATGTTTGGCGAGTTTTAAGTTGGTTATCAAAAATTACTTTGTTAGCGCCTTTCTCCTGCACCATCTGAGCGAGTTCTTCCACTTTTCCAGCGCCAATCTGATAACGCGAGTCAGGTAATCGAGTTTGCTCCATTTCGCCAACTACAATGTAACCCGCGGATTCAGCCAGTCTTTTAAGTTCAGGTAAACTTGACTCTTCACGGTTTAGTCGCCGTTGAACTATGACGGCTTTCGTTCTGTTGCCGCCTCCGAGTCTTTCTCATCGATCTCGATAAGGTCGCCCAAAGTCAACTCTTCGTTGGCGGACTTGGGGATTTGAACGGTTTTTTCATCTGAGATCGGAACAAGTAGCTTGATTTTTAACATGTGCTCAAGTTTAGAGGCTAGCTGGTTGTTCGGCTCCATTTTACGTGCCTCAAGGTTCCTTAGGACTGAGGCTTTCTCATTTATTTTTTTGCCCAGTTCTTCATGGGTTAACCCCGTTTTCTCACGTGCCACTCTGATTTTGTTCGCGTAGTCTTGGGTGAGTTCCTGAGTGATTTGTACGCTGGCGACTGAGGGTTTCTTCTGCAAGACGGGCATTGGCGTCAGCGGTTTTTTCTGGATGGTCTTTGGAAGGGCAATTTCTTCTTGATGAACTACTTTTCCATGTTTAGCGCATTCTACGCAGACTGTTAGTCTTGCTCCTTCTATCACTGCCGTTATCGGTTCAGTGTGGATTTTGTGTCCGCAGACTTCGCATCTCAATGTAAGCTTTTCACCTTTCACTGTCTTTATTATCTTGTTATGT
>JBEKVK010000052.1:0-8879 GCA_049514075.1 Bathyarchaeia archaeon
CTGAAAGGGAAATAACGAAGACAGAAGCCAAAAACAAGTAAATGTTATTGATAAAAACCATTGATTCCCAAACACACCTTCAATTAAGTTAACAGGTTCCCTTCAGCCCCAAAACCAAGAGTCGCAACCAACGCCGTTATCGCCTTTAAGCCTCTTTTATCATTATCTCCTGACTATTTTAAATAATCGTGAAGTGCTCACTTTTTATTTTTTTAACATAAGTAGCTAATAGCTGTTTTTCGCTTTGAACCAGTTTTCTGACATTAATCTATGGCTGTTTTGAAGTGTAGCCTTCTTTTTGGAGATGAAAGAAATTTGGATGGGGCTTCGTCTTGTATAACTTGTGGAGAGTCTGCGAAGCAATTGCGCGGTTGATGTTAATAATGCCTTAATAATCTTT
The DNA here is from genome assembly GCA_049514075.1 of Bathyarchaeia archaeon. Classification (GTDB taxonomy): domain Archaea; phylum Thermoproteota; class Bathyarchaeia; order Bathyarchaeales; family Bathycorpusculaceae; genus Bathycorpusculum. The sequence goes on from JBEKVK010000052.1 coordinate 401, forward strand.
CAGATATCACTGCTCAACTCTGACGCATGAAATAGGCGATGTGCCATCTATTTCGCTTGCCACTTAGAGCGGCGTCAAATGCAGTTTGATTAACATGGGGGAGTAAGAATGGTTCTTGAAAAACTTTGGACAGATAATGAAATAAATGCTCTTAGAGAAATGTGTGTGCAGGGCAAAAGCCTTGAAGAAATGGCTCAGCATTTTGATAGAAGCCCCGATGGCGTAAGGCTCAAGATGCATCGTCTGGGTCTTGTAATTTCCCTTGAAACACTTTGTTCAACAACAACATCAACAACAACAAACGATGAGGTCGCTAAATCAGCTGAGCAACGGCAAAGTACCCAATGCGCAAATCCCAACATGGCAACGACAAGCACGCTTGAACCAATTAAACCGGCTGAGAAATTGATCAGCATTGAAGACGCTGCAAAGATGACGCTTGGGTGCATACAGCGCCTAAACGAAAAAGGTTTAACTTCACTTGACCTCAAACGCATAAGGCTAATCATTCCAGCATTAAAAGACTACATTGTCCTGCAAACCGATTACGTAGAGAAACTAGAGAAGGTCGAACGCCACGTTGAAGAACTAAACCGGGTTGTCCTTGCTCAGCTAGAGGACAAGATTGCGAAGGCGCAGACCGATCAAGAGCGCAAGAATTGGGAAGAGCAAGTTCTTGCTTTGAAAGAGAAAACGTAAGCAAACGTCTTCGGTCAAATAAAGGGAGAAGAGGGGGAGAGCAGTTTGAGGCGTAAAATTGAATATACGGCACTTTGGCGGAACTACAAGCAACGCAAGGCTCTGAGAAAGCTTCCGCAAATCGATAAAGCAATCAGGCAATTGCAACTTCAAGAAGCGTTAGAAGTGAAGGGTCCTGTTGATTTTGTCCAGAAAATTTTGAATACAAAGCCTTTCCCATATCAGGTTGCGTTGCTGGAAGATCCAAGCAAAAGGATCGTCGCCTGCATGGGCCGCCAATCAGGCAAAACCACAACAATAGCGCTAAAAGCAATTTACTTTGCCCAAACCAACAAAGGCGTCACCGTCTTAATTACAAGCCCATCGCTGAGGCAATCAATGATAATGTTCGAACGCATAACGTCACTTGTCTTCTCCAGCCTCTATCTCCGCGGCAAAATCACTCGGGCAACAGGAACCCTCATCCAGTTTGAGAACAGAAGCAAGATTATCGCATTGCCTTGCTCCGAGAACATGCTACGAGGCTACACAGCAAACATGATCATTCTCGATGAAGCCTCATGGATCCCCGAAAAAGTAATCACCCAAATCCTCTTCCCAATGCTAACCACAACCAACGGCTACGCAATACTCCTAAGCACACCATGGGACAAAAACCACTTCTTCTACCGAGCCTTCGTCAACCCCGCCTACAGCGTACACCGCGTAAAATCCAGCGAGTGCCCACTGGTTACAGAGCAAATTTTAGAAGAAAACCGCCAAAACATGACTCACGAAGAATTCCTCATGGAGTACGAAGCCGAATTCGTTGAAGCCCTCAACAGCTATTTTCCACAAACGCTCATCCGTTCTTCCGTTGAATTAGCCCAAAAACTCGCCCTTGAGCTCAGCAGCAGCCTTGAAGCTTCTTTTCCAAGCGGAGAATACTTCGCTGGCGTAGACTTCGGCAAGCTGCAAGATTTCAGTGTCCTCACAGTTTTAAGACGAGAAGGCAGAATTCTAAAACTCGTATACATGTATCAATTCAAGCTTGAAACACCATACACACAGGTAATTGGGCATCTTATGAGAGCCAACCAAACGTTTCAATTCAGTTGCGTACATGTTGATCAAACTGGGGTAGGTGAGCCGGTGCTTGAAGAGATTCGCAATCAAGGCCTAAGAACTGTTCGCGGTCTCACGTTTACTGTGCAGTCAAAAGAAGATCTACTTACAGGACTAAAAATCGCCATGGAGCAGAACCGATTAGCCATCCCCTACGACAGACTCCTCTGCCAACAAATCAACGAACAACAATACGAGTACAGCAAAAGCGGACACCTGCAATTCAACCATCCACCCCATTGCCACGACGATATGCTATGGGCTCTAGCCCTAGCAACGGCTGGAATCACGCGAACGGCGCTACCGGGCAAGGGCGCCGTCATGGGTGGTGGATAAAAAGATGCACGGTTAAACCCCACGCTCTTTTCTTGAAATACCTTCCTGGAACGATGAGGCTTAATTCGAGTGCGCCAATAGTTTCTAAGGCGGGTTACGTCCAACGCACCAGCCAAAAGTCCAATACAAATACTCGAAAGTCCAACACAAACAGTTAATCGAAAAAGCCAACTCATACAAAAAAGGTGCATGTGCAATGTTTACTCGCATTTTTTGCCTTTCAAGAGCATGTTCTGCATTTCAACGATTTCAGCGCTGTTTTTTGTCGTTACGTAACTGTCAAGGAGCATACCGTTTAATTCGAAAAACGTGTGTCCCCAGGTAAAAATTGATAGAAGGTCTTCTGACTCTTTTTGGAAACCTGCAATGTACAATGCGGCGGCGATGGCTTCTGCGGTGGTTAGCTTTGTTAGTTTTCCAAAGTTTACAGGGTTGCCTGCAATAAGGATAGGTAAGCATCGGCTGGTTCCTTTAACGTGTTCTCCCATGACTTTTTGGGCGTGTTCCCAACTGCAATCCAATGCAGCTAACCCAAATTGGGAAAGTCGCTCTCTATCCGCTGGAGAAAAGGCGATTTCTCCGAAAGGGTTGAGAACGATGGCCCGTTTTGGCAAAAACCTTACCTTTGTAACTATTCTCGCAAACCCGCGTCGCTTGAGTCTGAGGGCAGTATTTTTTTTAGGGTCATCCTGAGCCGCATGGTAAATGGTTATCCTGACTGGCAAACTGGGTTTTGGAGGTTCGGAGTCACTTTCCACTTTGGCATCGCACCTTTAGGTGGCTCATTGGATCATCGAAAACCCGTGGAATCCAATCAATAATGTCTGTTGCAACCATGTGAAAACCAAGCTCGTTCTCGGCAAAATCGCCTGCTGCACCATTAACGAACGCTCCCGCCGCCGCAGCTTCAAACGGATCCGCGCCCTGAGCCATTAAGCCGCTAACGATGCCGCTGAGAACATCGCCTGTGCCGCCAACTGTCATGCCGGGGTTCCCTGTGAAATTCAATTTGATCCGGTCTTTGCTACAAATGTAGTCAACTTTGCCCTTGACAAGAGCTACAGCGCCGAGCTTTGTGGCGGTTTTCTGTATGGCCAAGGCTCGATCATCTTGGTTTTCTGGCAAAGTCTCGCCTGTGAGTATGGTGTACTCGCCTGCGTGGGGTGTAAGAACAAGCGGCACCTTCAGAGGGCGTTTGAATTTGGCGAAGGCTTTGAGTCCGTCAGCGTCCAGAAGCAGCGGTTTTCCAGCCTGCTCAACCTCTTCAACGCAGAGCTTTACAAAGTCGACTGTTTCAGGATTTAAGCCCAAACCAGGACCTAACGCAACCGCGTTAACCATACTCAAGTAAGGCTTTAACGTTTCTATGTTAGAAGGTTTCAAGTTGGGGCCTTCAAGTTTGACCGTGATCAGGTCAGGGGACATCGAAGAAATGGCGTACGCTGTTTTTGAGGGAGCTGCCAGATAAACGATATCGACGCCCGTGCGCATGGCGCCCAATGACACTAAAGTGGGTGCTCCAGAGTAAACTTCGCTTCCCCCGATGACTAGCAACCGACCGGAATCGCCTTTGTGAGCATTCAAGCTCCGAGGCACACTCACGAGGTAAACGTCGCCTGGACCCGTGTACTGCTCAATTTCCATTGGCAATCCAATGGGTTTTACAACGAGTTCTCCGACGTATTTTTTGGCTTTTTCCAACCCTGCCTTTGACCGATGAAAAGTGACGGTTAGATCGGCTTTCACCGCAACGCCCAAGGCGTTTCCGGTGTCTGAATCTATCCCTGTGGGCACGTCAACAGCGATTTTGAAAGCATCCGAAGCATTGATGAGGTCGATAATCTGACTTATTGGCGGCTTAATTTTTCCTTTGGTTCCTGTTCCCAGCAAAGCATCTACGACGACATCAGCCTGTAACTTTGGGATACCTGAGCTATCAGTTACTTCCATTAATGGAACGTTGTTCTTCAGTGACTGGAGTATTGTCAAGTTTCTGAGTGCTGCTTCATGGCTGATGTCTTTGGTTCTACCCGCAACAACAACTGACACATGATAACCAGCTGCTAAAAGATGTCTGGCTGCAACAAAGCCGTCGCCGCCGTTTCCGCCTAAACCGCAGTAAACAGTGACCTTTTTGCTTTTGGGAAACCGTTCTACGACTTCTTGAGCAACACTGCTTCCCGCGTTCTCCATTAATTGAAGCAGACTCACGCCGTAAAATTCTGCATTGGCTTCTAAAGCACGCATTTCTCGGCTTGTCATTGATTTTTTATTTTGCATTTTTACGCCTATGTTTTATTGAGTGCAGGTTAAAAGATAAGCCTTGCTAGCCGTATACAAAAGCATCACCAAAACACATTAAAAAACACTCAACTTGGCGCTAACGACTTTACCTTTCTTATTTTTCGTTGACCCAGGGTTTTCGCAAAAGGTTTATCCAATAGTTTCACGCTATTAATTTAGAATTCTAAGTAGATTTAACCTAAACAGCATTTTATGAGGTATGTGTTTGAATAAACCCTACAAAATATCAAGTGACGATGCTCTTTTGATAACCGACATCCAAAACGATTTCCTGCCCGGCGGAGCGCTACCAGTTCCCGGCGGCGACGAAACAGTTCCAGTTCTAAATGGATATGCAAGAATTTTTAAGGATGCAAAAGCCCACGTTTTTGCTTCCAAGGATTGGCATCCCCCAAATCATTGCTCCTTTAAGCTGCAGGGCGGTCTTTGGCCCCCGCATTGTGTCCAAGGAACTAAAGGCGCAGAATTCAGCCCTGATCTCAAGTTGCCCAAAGATGCAGTAGTTGCTTTCAAAGCCACTGATCCTATGCGGGAGAGTTATTCGGTATTTGACGGAACAACCTTTGCTAAAGAGTTGAAAGAACGCTGCATAAAGCGGCTTTTCGTGGGGGGCTTAGCGACTGACTACTGTGTCTTAAACACGGTTCTTGATGCACGCAAACTCGGTTACGAAACGGTGGTTCTTATTGATGCAACACGTGGCATTAACGCGACTCCCGGAGACGTTGACAGGGCGGTGGAATCGATGCTTAAGTGCGGCGCTTTGCAGGCGACGGGCGCTGATTTCCCAGATGCTGGTGACACCCTGTCAATGGATGAGACGGATGCTGACCTCTTGGAAGATAAGCCGGTTGGAAGAGCTGACGTGAAAAAGAAGGCTCGAATGCGGTCTCGCGGGTCTGCTAAGAGGCTTCCAACTGAGAGGTAAATCTGATTTTCTTCGAAGCATGGCGAACCTTATATAATCATAGCGCTGAATCGCTAAAAGAACGCCCTGTGCAGCTTTGGCTCAAGACTGTGGTCGCAAAATGGGTTAATGTTGGAGTATCTTAGTGGTCAAACCCAGAGAAAGACCTCAAATACGGCTTTTGAAAAGCACTAAAGTGCTATTCTAAGGCCTCTTACGGCGGCATTCACGCTTTCATCTCCAAAGCTTTGCACTTTCTTTTTAAATTGACTCAACGAAAGATCATCGAATGGTAACTTTTAACAATAAATAGTTAAAAAATTAAGTCTGCTTACTGTAAATTATCATTAAAACAATTAAAAGAGATGATTGTGCAGTGTTTCTCTATTGATGATTAGGCGAACTGATTAAGAAACTCAAGAGAAGTAACAATTAAGCTACAGGGGAGCAAATACTTGCGGTTTTTATTGTTCACCCATGACCTGGATGATAACAGTTCGTTTTCGCGGGTAAACATCTGTCTCAACAAAGAACAATGATTGCCATGTCCCAAAGGAGACTTGACTGTTGACTATCGGCAAGGTCTTGTCTGGTGGAAGAAGCATCGAACGCAAATGCGAATGGGCATTAGAAGGATGCTGGTAAGATGCGTGTTTTGGTGCAATCTGTTCAAGCAGGACCTTGATATCGTTAAGCAGAGCATCGTCGTTTTCTGTCAAAATTAATATGCCTGTTGCGTGTGGGGCAAACACGTGAACGATCCCGTTTCTTATGCTTGAAGCGGAAACTTCTTCCTGGATTTTGTCAGATAAGTCAACGAAGTCTATTTCACCCTTGGTCGTGAATGTGACAGTTTTGTTTACGACTTTGAAGTTTGACATGTTCTCCAAAACTTTATCCTAAGTTGAGCTGAAAAACGTTTCTAAAGCTCGTCACTTAAGCGAAGCAGCGGTTTGATTGACGGGCTTAACGTTTTGCCTATGGGGTAAAGTTTCAAAGTTCATGTTTCGAAGCCACTAAAAGCAGGTTTAAGCTGTATTCTTGCGTATAACTAGTTAAATCTGCAGTTGTGAAGTTGTCTATTTAGCACTTATCTATAAAGAATGTTCATGCAGCACATCTTTCGGAGCTATAATAGGCATGTTTGCCGGCCAATCCGCATTAGAAATCTCAAAATCATTTTGCACCGCGCCTAAAAGGCCTATTCTTTGCAAAAAAACGTCAGCCTTGTGGTTTTTTTGATCCATTCTAAGTCTTTAGAGCCGTTCCTTAGCCTTGAAAACGGAATTTTTAGCATTGAGTTATGTTCTCTTGCGGCGTCGATCTCAATTGCGCCATGTATATTTATAGTTCGTTCATATTCGAACCCTCAAAGGACACCTCAGTTGAAAATTGTAAAATTCTAAGGTTTTCAAAAATGAGTTTTGGTGATGCTTTTGTATACGAACTCAAATGTAGTCAGTTTGCATGGTCGCGACTGCTCGGGAATTAAGCAAGAATGGGGCAAGGACTTTCGGTCTCGTTTGTAATTATTAACGTGTTTGGTAAGCTTTTTTTTTGGGCAATAAATCGGAGGGCTTTCCTAGCTCTGTCTTTAGAGATATTCAAAATTTTTAAAAGAAACTGAATAGACCTTTGGATGCTTAGCGTTCTGTGCGAGACGATTTTCTTTACTCTCGCGGAGAGGCTTGTGCCGGGAGGGCTATTCCATCTAGAGTTCTTTTTGGGTTTAGCGGTCTTTTGCTAACGAATTGATTTAGGTTGCTATTGGATTTAAGCTTGTTTTGTGGGACTTCAAGCTCTGAAATTCTTTTGGGGCTGGAACTCAAGCCTTGTGCCCAAATATTCTAAATTTATTTGGACTATCTTTGTTTCTTGATTCTGGTTTTTAGGTTTGAAAACTTGGTTCAATTCATTTGTTTTTCAGAAATTATTGAACTTCATTTTTGACTTTTGTGGTTGGTGAGGTGATGGTGATCATCAAATCTTCACGCAATACATTTGCCACTACTATCACTCGGGCATATTTTCTGACCAAGCAAGCGTATAAATATGGAGCCTTTTGTACCTGGCTTATTGCGTGCAATAACTTTAGGGAACCTGGTGAAATCACGTTTACAAAGGTTAGGGATGCCACAAACTTAAGAAAAATAAGGTAAGAAAACTTAACAGTTACTCCACCTCAGCGCCGATTTGGCTGAACTGAGGGAAGCATGAGGGAGAGCTCAACAAATTCTGTTTCAACGATTTCCCAATTCCGGGTCCAAAGCTGTAAATGAACTCGTGGGTTTGCAAGGGCTATATCTGAATCGGCTTTTTCAACTTATCCGCGCAAGCCACGCATCTTTGTTTCAGAGGTTGCATTTGAGTCGACGCGTTCTGGTTGAGAGTTGGTTGCTGCTTTTGTGATTAGCGCTGTATGAGGGCCACGAGTTGGCTGGCATATTCAAGGTCCTGAGTCACTCTTGAAACAAATTCCTGAGGTTCCAGGCTTGTAGAAAAAAATGCCAGAGCCTCTGACCCTCTCACTATCTAAGGTCGCTTTTTTGGTGAATTGAGTTTTGTGATTGTTTACCTCAAAGAAACAGACCCACTGGACTCTTAGAGTAAATCGCTCTAGAGAAACCAACAAGACACTTTCCTTCAGGTGAAAACTTTGGTTCTAAAGCGCAGAGCTTACTAGACAGTCCTACCGGCTTAAACTGAAAACTTCAGGGTTGAATTTGTCTTTGGTCGTCGCACACTTCTCGCACACTTCAGTGAGTAAAATTTTCCACAGTGTCAGCTTTTAGGGGTTCGTTTTTTGATTTCCAAATTTCGGTATAGCGTCTATTTCTTTTTGTCAAAACAGCTTGTATTACTGAGTATTTAGTCAAAATACTGAACAAACGCGGCTGTTTTTTCTCGAATATTGCCGTATAAAAAATCGCTCGATTTTTTTGCATGGAAACGATAATTGAATAGCCCAGTTTAACGCTGAAAAGGCAAAAAAGCCCTAATTCAGCCCCATTTGCTTGTCCCCTAGGGAACTGGTATGGGGAATATCGTGGCCTCATATAAGTACCCTCGAAAATCTCCATGCGAAGCAAACCCATGTTTTTTCGAACTATCTTCGAGCTCTTCCGCATT
>JBEKVK010000053.1:0-17070 GCA_049514075.1 Bathyarchaeia archaeon
TAGGCTAGGCCTTGGCTTATTTGGGCTTTTTCGGCTATGTCAGCCATGGTTGCGGCGCGTCCTTTCGCTGCGAAAACGGTGCTGGCAGAGTCTAAAATCTTCTTTATTGTTTCAGTTCTCATTTGCTCGTTTTTTTGTTCGTTTCTTGTCACCTAAATGCCTCTCAATCAATTAACAGCTTTAACTGACTATAAATGAGTGAACGGTTCAATCAATTATTTAAGAGCTTCGGCTCAGAAAATAGAACGCACTGGAAAAGCGATGTTTTGGCAGGCTTAACGCAACTTCAGATTAGCCTATGCGAACTAAATAACGAATGCCGCGCGGGAAGGTCGATTTATCATTTGAAAGGGAGCTGTCTAAAAACGTAGACACCCAAGAAACTGTGTCTTAAGCAGCTAATCACAGGCCCCCAACAAAACCATTTTTATTTGCTTTTGGCCTCGCAAATGAACAGATCAATATAGAACTGAAAAGGAGACACATTCGTTGCCTTGGAGCGTTAGGCGTTAAAAAAAAGATTAAAGAGAAACATCGAGTGACTCTAGGATTCGATTAAATTATTAAGCGAATCATTTGGCGGGCGGGGAGGGATTTGAACCCTCGACCCCCAACTTAGGAGGCTGGTGCTCTATCCGTAGCATGGGAGAAAGTCGGGGTACCAGTACATTTTAAACTGTTCAGGAGGCGAACCCCATGAACAGCACAAGCACAGACTCAAACCGCAAGCTAATCCGTACTGAGCTACTCGCCCACAGCGCACTATTTGAAAAACAGATACCAGCTATACAAACACTTCTATTGAACTTGGAGAGAAAAGGAAGAAGCCCCAGAACCGTAAGGTTTTATGAAAAATGCCTAAAAGGCTTAGCCAAACGCAGTGACCTGCAAAACCCCGATGCAGCAGCTCTGGAGATAGCACGATACAAACTCCCAAACGGTAGAAGCGCAACCAACAGCTACAAAGCCAAAATGGCAACAAGTTATGCCTACTACTGCAAACTAAACAAAATAGAATGGGAAAAAGCAGTTTACCATCCAGAGGAAAAAGGCATCATACCCCCCACAGACGAACAAGTAAAAATGTTAATCGCAGGCATCAAAGGAGCGCTATCAATCAAAGCACAAGTCATGTCAGAAACAGGCTTACGTCCAATAGAGATACAAGGAGAAAAAGGCTTGCAAGTCAAATCAATCCATATAGACCAAAAATCGATAACAGCACTTAGCACCAAAAACTGCAACGCAAGACCTCCGATGAAAATATCCGAGGAACTGACGACGAGACTCCAAACCTACATAACTAAACACAAACTCCAAACAGAGGACTTACTGTTTACGGGAGCAGCAGAAAGGTTCGGAGAAAGCTACAGACGAGCAAGAAACAAACTCGCTAACAAACTCGGCAAACCAGAACTTAAAAACATCAGACTATATGACTTCAGACATTACTACGTAACAAAACAAATGAGAAGGATACAAAATGCGGAAATAGTGAGGCAAATAGTCGGACATAAAAGGCTGAACACAACCCAGAAGTACATACACCTACTCGCTGGAACAAGCGGAGAATGGATAGTTGAAGGAACAACAGACAAGGAGCGAGCTAAGCAATTGCTTGCGACAGATTTCGTTTATCAGCTAACAACACCAGATGGAACAATGCTCTTTAGAAAACCAAAATAGTTTTCTCACTTCCTTTTATTTCACCATTATTGCCAAATAAATTTTCAAGAATGAACTTGAACCCAAAATCTAAATACACAAAAAGGATAATCAAGAGAACATACCGAATTCAGGTGAAGGCCATGGGTTCAGCCAAAGCGAGAATTTTGGGAATAGTTTTGTTCATAATTTGTCCAATAGCCGTGTTTAGCCTTTACAAAATGGGGCTAGTTCAAAACATAACAGCAGTTGTTGATGACATCGTTGCTGGCGCAGTTGTAGCCGTACTAACCGCAGCAGTGGCTTTGCTGCTTTGGGGAAATATGGGCAAAGACAAAGTTCCTGCAGGGGAGAAAATTACTTTTTCACAATCAACTCACCAAAAAACAAGATGGACGTCTAGACTTAGAAAACCCATAAAAGAGGACAAAAGAATGGGCATGTTTGTTAATTCTATTTTAATGTTGATTCTGGCCCCCGTTTCGTTTGCCATCGCTTTTAGTATTCCCACTAAAACAATCCCCTCACAGAATATGCTTATGTTCAATGCGATTAGAGTCAGTAGCATCGGCGCAGGAATATCAATTGAATTGTTAGGTGCCTTCATTGGGCTAAATTTACTGCTAGATGTTGTTGAAAGCCGAAAGCAACAAGACCAGAAACGAGAAACGACCTACAACACTATGGTTAAAGATTTCGACAACGCGTTTGATGCCATCCAGCAAGTGTCTGAACCAAGCACCAAACTAAAGATGCTGTTCGATTTCCAAATTCAGCTAAACAAGTTCTGCCAAAATTATGAGTGGAATCAAGTGAAAGGAAGAATAGACAAAGTTCTCGAAAGTCTAATTCCTAACAAACTTAACGATGACCCGTTCGGAAGGAGATACATCCAGATTCTTGCAGTAATACTTCACCGGTACGACGAAAATGTTCTTAGCACCATTAAAAAGAAATGGGAAGTGGAATTGGAAAAACTATTCAATGACCCTGTTTACAGAACTGATGATATAGCCACTATATTCGTTATGCTTCAACAATTACATGGGTACGGTGAAGAATTTCTAGGAAAAATTATTGATAATGCAACAACCCAATGGACTAAACTAAAATTCAGCTTGCTAGCTCATTACATCGAGTTTGCTAAATTGAAAGAATCGGACGAAGCGGCTTACATTAGAGTACTTGCATACATACGTCGGAAGATGGAACAGGCAGCACAAACCAACGAAGAGGAAGAAAGGGAACGACTTGAACTAATTTATGACCTTGCGAAGAAGTGATAAACTCCAGTTCTCTACAAACGCGCTTTTTGCTTCGCTCTCGCTTGCGCATTCGCTCCATTCACATTAAGCAATTTTGAAAACCGAAAACCAATGTAGATAATTGCCAAACCACAATAAAACGAGCAAAATGATGATCCATATAACAAAGTACATGCCCAAAGACCAATATGGCTCAATATCAAAAGCCGTCGATAGTCTAGAAGAACAACATTTCATAACTTCAAAGTTAACAAAGTCTCAGAAAAACAACGAAATAAAACTGTTTAGATGCACAGACGAGGGCGTATTATACTCTCTTGCAAAAAACCCTTCATGTAACATTCCAAAGGTCCTTGATTCCAACAAAGAACAAGTTGAGTTTTGTAAGCAATTCCGCGCACTTTACAATGCTTGGGGACCTGAACATATGGCTATGTTCCTAAAAGATATGGGTGAATTCTTACCTATGGTGCACACTAAAGGAATTGAATACGCTACACCATATTTACTAATGAAATTCGCAAAACAACAACAAACTTTAGACCCGAAAACCAAGAAAAGGAACGTGAAGGAAGCGATTAAGCAATTCCCAAAAACTAAGCAAATGCTGAAAGAAATGCAAGACAACATCAAAGATTTACTGAAAGATTAGAAATGCGTTCCGTGAACGCATTAACAAAAGATAGTAGCTTGACCCTAAACTCCAGAACCCCTATCTCAAAAGGGGTTCTTAAAAGCAAGACACCTCGCTTAGCGAGTACACCTCCCTAAAGGGCACCTTCCTCGCAAGCAAGGGCTCTGTCTTGCACCAGCGCGCGCCCTTCCCCGCCGTCGCAGGGAAATGGGGGACTTAAAAAGCTTATAACTAGGAAGCAACAATATGAATACAGTGATTAAAATGAGTAAAGAAAGTATGAATAGAACACAAAAGAGTAAGAAATTACTAAGCCCTAAGGCTGGTGCTCTATCCGTACTGAGCTACTCGCCCAAAACCCATCCAGCAACTCACTAAGAATATCCGTGGTTATAACCCTAACGTTCAAAATAACTAGAGTTGCAAGCAGGCGATCTGTAACTTGCGAACGCTTCTTTGCAAAACAAACACGGTCAATTAAAAACCGGGATAAGTCTTAACCTGAAACAGTTTCTTTACTTGGAGCTGGCCAGGGGTGTTTTTGCTCGGGTTTCCCAAAGTTTTAAACCTACGTTATCAGATTAACTTGCTAGTTAACAGTGGTAGGCTTGACTTTAAATTACCATTATATGCAGCTTCCACGCGAGGTCATCGTTGGAAAAGGAACGCTTCAGCGGATTCCTGAAGTTACGAAACGGTTACACCTCAAAGGAAGAGCTCTCGTCATGTCGGACGCGATATGCTACGACCTTGCAGGAAAAACCGTTTCAGACCTTATCGCTGAATCAGGCTTATCTGTTGATTTTCTTCTTGTCAAAACTATGACTACAAAAGATATTTCAGAAATTGAAAATCAAATAAGGGATTTGAAGCCGCAGGTGCTTTTCGGCGTGGGCGGAGGAACGATTATTGACGCTGCTAAAGTAAGTTCAAGAAGCAAAAACATACCCTTCATCAGCGTGCCCACTACAGTGTCACACGACGGCATCGCTAGCCCCCTAGCATCGATTAAAGGCTCCAATAAACCCTATTCGGTACTTGCCCAGGCGCCCCTTGCCATTATTGCAGACACAGAAATCATCGCTAAAGCGCCCTGGCGTTTCGTGGTAAGCGGCTGCGGGGACGTCATCGCAAAGTTTACATCCGTAAAGGACTGGAAGCTTGCACATGTGGAACAAAACGAGTATTACGGCGAGTATGCGGCCAGCCTCGCTTTGATGAGCGCGAGGCTCGTGATTCAGAACGCAAAGCTTATTGTGGATCATCAAGATGAAGGGCTAAGGGTGCTGCTGGAGGCTTTGATCAGCTGCGGGGTTGCTATGAGCATTGCGGGAAGCAGCCGTCCATGCAGCGGCTCCGAGCACCTGTTTAGCCACGCGCTGGACATCGTGAATTCGCATCATGCTATGCATGGAGAACAATGTGGGGTAGGGTCAATTCTTTCGGCTTATCTTTACAAGGCAAACTGGCAGCGAATCAAGAACAGTCTAAAGTTGATAGGGGCGCCGACTACCGCTAAAGAACTGGGTGTAGCAGACATCGATGTCGTTAAGGCTTTGAAGTTAGCCGCGACAATAAGGCCTGAACGCTACACAATCCTACAGAAGCTAAACTTGAGTTTTGAAGATTGTGAGAAAACGGCGAAGGCAACAGGAATAATCGATTGAACACTTTGGTTTGAAAGCGACTGCCCCACATAGTCTGAATCAAAGTCAAGCGACTAAGTAGAGCAAATACTTTAAAATAAGATATGGAAACTGGGAATGTTTCCAGATTTTTAAGTTGGGGGTGCTTTGGTTTCTGGCTCGGGTGATTGTTCGGGAGCCGGTGATGGCGATGTTGGAGTTGTGGCTGGTTCGATTGGCGCTGGCGTAGCTGGAGCCGCTTTGGGTTCTGCTTTGAAGGCTTCGACGAATTTTGTTTCGGTTAAGTCAGGGATGAATTTCTGGATATCCATAGCGATGCCGCGTTTGGCAATTTGGATTCCTTCAATGTAGAAGGCAACCTCGGGCATGTCAATCGTCAAGGTTTTTTCTTGAATAGTTATTGTGAACTGTTTTTCTTCTACCGGAGGGATTCTTCGGTGGATAAGTGCAGCGATTTTTTCTTCATTGCTTTCAATTTTCTTGCTGATCGTGACCTCGTAGACCAGGGTTTTGCCTGCCAAGGGAGGATTGTAGTCTAAGAGAACTCTTCCCGCGCCAATTGCACGGACGCTCGCCATTTTGCCTTGGTATTCTATGCGTGCACCGATAACTGGGTTAATTTCTTTTGCCAATAGTTGTCTTAGCGGCACCCGCTTGACTTTTTCAGGGTCTCTTTGCCCGAAGCCCTTTTCAGGTGAAATCTCAACGGTTGACGGCTTGTTTAGCTCCATTGTTGTTAAGCTGTCATCTAAGGCTTTAAGGACCCAGCCTTCGCCTACCACAACCAGTTTAGGTTCATGTATTTCGCCTTCTTTGTGAAGGTGCTCTTTTTTAGCTACATCTTCGTAGGTGGTGTCGAAAACTTCGTTTGTTTCCTTAACCTTTGCAGAATAATTGATTACTACGAAATCTGTTTTTTGAAAGGTCATCTTGAATCATCCTTTAACTTAACGGCGGAAGTTTAAGTTTCAAACGCTAATAAAAACCTTGTCCAATGCAACTTGTTTGCTCATTATCTAGTAAGCAATGCTTGGCTTAAAATGTTTTACCACATAAGCAGGATGGCGCCGTTGTTTTTTGACGAAAAAATTGCGTTTATGTTTTGACCTGCTTTTTTGGCCCGCATAAAGGGACACCGCACGAAAGATTTTCTGTTACCAAAATTAAGCATTCTCAACTTCATAAAACTTTAAATTCCGCTTGACTCAGAGAAAGGTTGCAAATAAGGGTATGACAACGTCGATTTCGATTGCCGGGGTATCCTAGCCAGGCAGGGAGCAAGCCTGGAGATGCTTGCCAAAAGCAAACACCAAGCAGCTTGTGGCCTCTCGGGGCCGCGGGGGTTCAAATCCCCCTCCCGGCGCCAATTTGCCGGTTAGGTTGTTTGAGCTTATTTTGTCTGACATCCACATAGTTGAAGTTCATTCAAATTAGTGATTTGCTTCATTTGAAATCTTGAAAAGGGAGGAGCACGATCAGTTGGCCCGATAATTTAGAGGAATCCATGGAATTGTGTGCGCAAAACTTCTTTGAAGCCTAACGTAAAAAGAAATCGCACCTCAACTCAAAAACTCACCCCCGGGATTGAAGCTGAGTTCTTTTCTGCTTAGAGCAAGTTTTTCGACTATGATTCGGAGGGTTTCTGGGATAGGGTCCTACTCACGCACGCGTGCTACTGAGTTTTAGCTTTGGTCTACAAACGAGGATTAAATAAGAAAAAATAACTATGCTATGATGAGGCATCTATTTGACAAACGACGATCAGGCCACTGAAAAAGATATTCAGCAAGCAGAAGTTTTTGATGCATTAGGGCATCCTACACGAGTAGTTATCTTGAAGGCTTTAAGCGAAGGACCGGCTGGTTTTGCTGAACTAAAAAAGAAAACTGGGATCGAAAGCAGCGGTCATCTTTTACATCACTTAAACAAGCTCAACAGCTTGGTAAAAACTGACGAGTACGGCAAATACTGTCTCTCTGATCAAGGAAAAGACGCTTTGTTGAGCATGCAAACTGTAGAAAAGGTTGCAGACTTAAAGGCGAACAGGAAGGCTGCAGATTATATTGAACATGCTGAAACGATCTTGAAAGGTCTTTTTGTTGCGTTCGCTGCTCTATTGGTTCTGAGTTCTGCGACAGCGTTTTACCAGTTAAAAGAGATGGGTCTGTTTGAGCAGACTATCGTTCTCGGCCTTGCCTTTTTTGTATGCTTAGGCGCTTTTCTTCGAATACAAGCCGAGTATGTCTCAAAAGTAGAACCAACGACAAACTGAAACGTAAAAAAATGAAAACTGACTATTTGGGTTTGCGAAAAGTAGCTCCTGCTTTAACTCTTCTTGTTTTATCAGCAGTCATCGTGGAACTTCTTTTTCGGCACAACCCGCCTAACTATCATAACTGCCTTGGTTCCAGAAATTGGCTTCTACGGCGGAGCAGCCCTAATTATAATACTCAGTAAGACGGCTAAACAGTGGTTGGTTTTCTATTCTCTACTGGGCATAGCTTTTGCGGTATTTGACGAGTTTCTAATCATTCAGACATCTGTGTCACTCATGCCCATTTTATCGCTCCATCGTACTTTTATAAGAAAGTGAATGTATTCGACTACAACGATAAGAAGGAAGATGCGACGTGAATGCTGTGAAATGTGAAAAACGCATTATGAAAACAAGCATAATCACGAGCGTGAAATGTCCAAAAAGACCCTCCTGAAAACGGTAACCGCCATTGTTGGCGGGACTCTTGCCTTTGGAGTTTTAAGGGGTAGCAGAAATAAGCCAGCGCTCTTAAAAGATCGGATTACAGCCATAATCAACGCGAGAATTTTCAACGGTGACCGTGTCATCGACGACACGACTGTAGTAATCAAAGGATCATATGTACAGGCGGTGGGTGGCGAGGTACCATCCGGAGCGACTGTCATCGATGGTCGTGGCGCAACTTTGATGCCTGGCTTGATTGATTCCCATGTGCATACCGACTTGGACGGCTTGCGAGACGCGCTGTTGTTTGGTGTCACCACAGAGCTAGAGATGAACGGCCGTTGGACACCGAGGATGCGTAAAAAAATCGCTGAACGAAGCGATATTGCTGATTTGCGCTCCCCTGGCATGGGCCTAACTCCTCCAGGAGGTCATCCAACTCAATATATTTATTCTTCCGTTATCCGACTGTCTCAAACCCTGAAGAAGCGGTCAAATTGGTTGACAAACGGGTCGCCGAAGGAGCTGACTACATTAAAATCTTTATTGAAGACGGAACCTGCATCGGATTCCCAGGACTTCCTGTACTGAATGATGAAACACTAAATGCAGCCGTAAAGGAAGCTCATCATAACGGTAAGATGGCCATCGCCCACGTGACGACCGCTGAAGGAGGCAGGCGAGCTATTGCGGCTGGCGTAGATGGGCTGGCACACTTGTTCTTTGATAGTCAGCCTACCCCCAAATTTGCGGATGACATTGCATCTTCTGGCGCGTTTGTTATCCCCACCCTGGTGACAATCTCCTCTGCAGTTGGCAACAACGCATCCGCGCTGGCCGCCGACAAACGAGTAAGTTCTAGGCTCAGCCAGAAGTGGCTCGACTCGCTTTCCCGCAGCATGAACGTCTACCCCGAGGGAAAGCTTGAAGATGCTTTTGCCGGCGTCATGGCCCTTCACAAGGCGGGTGTGGATATTCTGGCAGGTTGTGATGTGTCGGAGCCTATTCCCAGCCTCGGAGGGCTTGCCCATGGCGCGAGTTTGCATCAAGAACTGCAACTTCTGGTCGCGGCTGGATTGACCCCGATCGAAGCACTGCAGGCAGCGACATCTACCCCAGCGCGCCGGTTCGCCCTCGCCGACCGAGGAAGAATCGCTCCCAAGGCTCGTGCCGATCTGTTGCTGGTTGATGGGGACCCAACGACGAACATCTCCGACACGCTGTCCATCCGCGCTGTGTGGCGCCAGGGTGTTCAACTCAAAAAGTAGACCCTAGATAGAAATGTCCTATGTTGCGGTTGTTTGGATCCATAATAGTTCAGAGCTAATGCTCCCCTGCAAATTTCCGCACCGTAGATATACATGTTTCTAAAAAACTATCTTTGTTTATTTGTGAACCAATTTACCGTTTTGGCTCTTTGTTTGGCAAGCGTACAATGAATTTGGTTCCTTTACCTTGTTCACTCTCAAAAGCCACAGATCCATTCATCGCTTCAGTTAACCGTTTTACAACTGCCAATCCGAGTCCCTGACCTTTAGATTTTGTTGTGAACATAGGCGTAAATATTTTTGCTTTAACATCTTCAGGTATTCCCACACCTGTGTCTTTAACTTCAATAACAAAGCATTCATCTTTGATGAAAGCACTAACGGAAAGTTCTCCGCCCTCAGGCATAGCTTGAACAGCGTTTAACACCAAATTACTTAAAACTCGTTTTAGCAACTCAGGGTCAACAAAAGCACGTTTGGCACCTTTGTCTACTTTGCAAAAAACCTTGATGCTATCTGGTAAATTGCTTTTTAGTAGAATTTCTTTGAAAAGGCGAACTAAGTCTGTTTCTTTGCCCACTGGACAAATAGCTCTAGCAAAATCTTGGAGGTCGGCGACAATCTTATTGATATAATCAATGCTCTTTTCAATCTCTTGCAAATTTTCTAACGCATTTTTTCTCTCTTTACTTTGAGGAGTATGAACTAATTCCGCCCTGGCTAAGTAAACATCGCCGGTCATAGCTTGCAAGGGATTACGAATATCATGTCCAACCATACCTGCCGTAGTGCCTATAGCAGCCAAACGTTCTTGTTCTTGAAGCCTCTTCTCCATATCCTTGCGTTCAGTTATATCAACCACAATTCCCCTAGCCCCGACAATTTTGTCGTTCTTTATGATCGGCTCGCTATTCAATAAAACAGGAAAACGCTCTCCATTCTTTCTCACAAAAACGTATTCAAAACTCTGGCGCAATCCTTTAGCAAACATTAATCTCATATTTTCTCTTGAACGCAAGACATCCTCAGGAGCGACAAGACGATTAGCATCAAAACTAGCCTCAAGCTCATCCTTCGAATAACCTAAAAGCTCAACTGCCCTCAAATTAGCAAAAGCAATATGCCCAGTTAGGTCGATTTCAAAAACCATTTCAGGCAGCCTATCAACAAGCTGCTCATATCTAACCTCACTTTCCCAAAGAGCTTCTTCAGCTTTCTTGCGTTCAGTTATGTTTTCGCAGAAAGCCATTAAATTTCCATCTGGTAATTGTGTAGCGTTTAAAATAACATATGCAGGTTGCCCATCTTTTCTCTTTAGCCTAAACTCTGTAACAGACTTTCCAGTTTCTTTTAACTTTGAATGATGTTTTCGCGCTAATGGAAGGTCTTCTTCAAACACAAGATTTGAGGTAGTTTTTTCTAGAAGTTCTTCTTTCGAATAACCAAGCAATCTACAAGCAGCATCATTTACCTTGACATATTTACTTTCGGGATTAATAATGAAAAAAGCAACAGGCGAGTTTTCCACGTAAATTCGGTATTTATCAACAAAATTCCGCCCAACTCTATTTTTCTTTCGCATAGTCGGGTAACCAACTGCAATTTTGGGATAAAATATTGATTTAATTATGTCTTGCTATATACTAAAAGGTTTTGGGAAGCAGAAAAACAAAGCCACAACTATTACTACACGTAAATTGGTGCAAGTATCCCTCTCCCGGTGCCAATTTGCAGGAAATTTCTTGTTACGAGTTAGCAACTTTTGCTGTATTGTCATCGATAGCTCGTGCTACGACCAAGCAAGGTCGAAGCGATCAAGGTTCATTACCTTGTTCCACGCCGCTACGAAATCGTGCAGGAATTTCTCCTGGGAGTCCTCACATCCGTAGACTTCCGCCAAGGCCCGGAGTTGGGAGTTCGAACCGAAAATGAGGTCAACACGTGTACCAGCCCACTTGAATTTGCCAGTTACGCGATCACGACCCTCGAACACGTCTTCATCTTCTGAGGTTGCCTTCCAAATTGTGCTCATGTCGAGCAGATTCACGAAGAAATCATTGGTAAGCATCTCTGGCCGCTTGGTAAATACGCCATGCTGGGACTGCCCAAAGTTGGCATTTAAGACGCGCATACCACCAACGAGAACCGTCATCTCAGGAGCCGTCAGCGTTAACAGTTGGGCACGATCAACCAGCAGTTCCTCCGCAGATACCGCGTATCTGGTTTTGAGATAGTTTCGGAACCCGTCTGCAACCGGTTCGAGCACCCCGAATGACTCAACATCGGTTTGCTCTTGCAAGGCATCCGTGCGTCCCGGCTTGAAGGGAACGGTTACACCGTAACCGGCATTCTTCGCAGCCTGCTCGACACCTGTGCATCCACCCAAAACAATCAAGTCGGCGAGCGAAACCCTCTTCCCGCCTGACTGCGCACTATTGAATTCCTTTTGGATTCCCTCAAGGGTCTGCAACACCTTCTTTAGTTGAGTCGGCTGGTTAACTTCCCAATCCTTTTGAGGCGCAAGACGGATACGAGCCCCGTTAGCACCGCCGCGCCTGTCAGAGCCACGGAATGTTGACGCCGAAGCCCAGGCGGTTGAAACCAGTTCCGAGATCGATAGACCAGACGCAAAGATTTTGCTCTTGAGGTGTGAGATATCCTGCTCATCAATTAGCTTATAATCGACTGTGGGCACTGGGTCTTGCCAGATCAGTTCCTCCGCTGGGACCTCCGAACCGAGATAGCGCGAGCGGGGACCCATATCGCGATGGGTAAGCTTGAACCACGCTCGGACGAAGGCATCTGCTAGCTGATCTGGATTCTCGTAGAAGCGCCTTGAAATCTTCTCGTAAACTGGGTCGAACCGCAGGGCGAGGTCAGTGGTCAGCATGGATGGCGCGTGACGCTTTGATGGGTCATGCGCATCCGGCACGGTATCGGCGCCTGCGTCGCCCTTCGGCTTCCACTGGTGCGCACCAGCCGGACTCTTAGTCAGCACCCATTCGTAGCCGAACAGGTTCCGTAAAAAGTTGTTGCTCCACTTAGTTGGCGTCTCGGTCCATATAACTTCCAGGCCACTGGTAATCGCGTCGTCGCCTTTGCCTGTGCCAAATTTGCTTTTCCAGCCGAGGCCCTGTTCCTCGATGGGGGCAGCTTCAGGCTCAGGACCCACCAGTGACGCAGCGCCGGCGCCGTGGGTTTTACCGAAGGCGTGACCGCCCGCGATGAGGGCCACTGTCTCCTCGTCGTTCATCGACATGCGCGCGAAGACCTCGCGGATGTCCTTTGCAGCAGCAAGCGGATCCGGGTTGCCGTTCGGGCCTTCCGGATTGACGTATATTAGCCCCATCTGCACAGCAGCAAGCGGATTTTCGAGATCTCTCTTCCCTGAATAGCGTTTGTCACCTAGCCAGGTGGTTTCGGAACCCCAATAGACATCCTCTTGTGGTTCCCAGATGTCTTCGCGTCCACCGCCGAAACCGAAGGTCTTAAATCCCATTGACTCCAGAGCGCAGTTGCCGGCGAGGATCATCAGGTCGGCCCATGAGATTTTCTTGCCGTATTTCTGCTTGATCGGCCAAAGCAAACGGCGCGCCTTGTCTAGGTTGACGTTGTCCGGCCAACTGTTGAGAGGCGCGAAACGCTGCGCGCCACCCGAGACACCCCCACGACCGTCACCTTTGCGGTAGGTGCCTGCGCTATGCCAGGCCATCCTGATAAAAAGCCCGCCGTAATGACCGTAATCGGCCGGCCACCAATCCTTCGAGTCAGTCATCAGAGCATAGAGGTCCTTCTTCACAGCTTCCAGGTCGAGCTTCAGAAATTCATTAGCGTAGTTGAAATCCTTGCCCATCGGATTAGACAAAGACGAATACTGATGCAAAATATTCAAGTGCAACTGGTTCGGCCACCAATCGTGGTTCGACGTGCCCCGCGCACCAGAAGTTGTCAGAGGTCTCTTCTTTTCAGTCATCTTAAAAATCACCTTAACTCAGACTACACGCATATTTCTGTAGCCATTATTATTTAAGTATTTTATTTCGCAATGTGAGACGGTATTCAATCCTGCAGAAGTCAAATGTTTATGGATATCGAACGTATCATCGCTAAATTTCATGGGTAAGGTTTCAAAGTCACTCCTCAGCGTCTAGCAATACAAATCCTGTGATCATGCATGGAATCTTACAATACGCTTGAACGTGCGCCTGGCAAAATGAGCAGGGATCACGACAAAGATAAAATAGCAACGCATTAGTGGGGGGGCTCTATTTAAGAAAAAAAGTATACAGTTAAAAATAGACAGCTAACTATATGTCAATTTCAGCAGCGTCAGCTTTAAAATTGGCTTTCGAATGTGAGCCATCACAGAAGGGCTTGTTCTTTGATTGTCCGCAACGGCATAATGCAACCATAGAGCCTTCAATTGGTTTCTCGACACCAAATTGTGTAATTTTGGCTTTTCCCTTTGACTCGATCAGGATCGGGCCATCTGCAAGGACTTTTAGCTTCATTTCTTAACCTCCTAAAACGCTATGTGTAAAAGTTGACTACCGTATATATAGCTTAAGTAAGGCTGCCGCGTGACAAATGTCACCAAGTCTCAAACTTCTAAGCGCCTCTAAAAAGAAGCAGGCACGTGCCGCTACAACGACGAAAAAAGAATTTGCAAATCAAATCACAGTTCTCATTGAAAGGACTAGTATCCCCTCCCCGTACCATTTTTAAAGCTTGTAATTGAAGTTATTTCGCCTAAGTAAGTGTAATTTTGACCCATTTGCCAATACTTCTAAAATAATGGCACAAAGATTTCGACGACGGCTACAATGAACCCTACCAAAGAATTGTTGTATTTATCAGAGATATGAAGTAATGTTGCTTTTTCTCGAGTTATCTAAAGCAACTTTAGTCTGCACTATCATTTTTCCCAAGTGCCTTGCAGAATCTATGCCCTCCTGGTCTTTGGCAACGTCTCCCTTCTCTCGTCCAATAGAGAACGCTCGTCCGCCGCTTGGGATAGTTATTCCAACAGCAGTTAAGAAAGTGATCATCTGGCCACAAGTGTTCGAAACCCCTGACCGACGAGCAACAGCTATTACGCCGCCCACCTTCTCCGCAAAGTCTTTTCTTCCTCTAGCCAACGCGAGAAAACCTATCCTATCGATAAAAATCTTCATTTGAGCGGTGACCCCTTGAAAATAGGACGGACTACCTAATATTATCCCGTCAGCCTCTACTATGGTCTTGTAAAGGTTTTCACCGTCGTCGTCTATAACACATTTCTTAGCGCCAAAGCAGCCCATACAACCGTTGCAGGGCTGAATACGATAATCAGAAATTCGAATCAGCTTTACTTCTGCGCCCTCTGCTTTCGCAGCCGCCAAAGCTTCCTGCAAAATCATGTCTGTGTTGCCGCCGACTCTAGGACTTCCACTTAGCCCAATTATAAGCACTTTTTACAACCTCAAAAGCTCACTCTTCAAACCAATTGATTAACAATTTGGTCTGAGCTCCACGTCTTTCTGGCTGTCCACTTATTTCAATAACAAATTTTACTGGTAAATTGGTGCTAGTATCCCCTCCCAGCGCTAAATTTACTAAACTAAGTCATGTTTCCAAAAGGACGGGGTAGTGACATCTTGAAGTTTAGGGTTTGCTGAGGCCTGGAAACTACGGAAGAAAATTTCTTTCTTTAGGAGAATAAAGAAAAATTTCAAATTCTTCAATTGCAACTATTTTAAGTTTAACCAGAGCCTTCTCAGCCACTTCTCTTCATCTCTCCTCAATGCTTTTTAGGGGACTAAAAAAAGGGGAAGGATTTTTGTTTTGCGAATTTTAGTTTATGGTCGCTTTCTTGTGACGAGAAGTGCGAGTACTACGCCGATTATGACTATCACGATGATTATCGCTACGATTCCGTACATGAGTGTGTTATTTGATGCTAAGCCGTTCAATGGTGTTGCTGTCGGTGCTAATGTTGCCGAAGGGGCGCTAGCGTAGAAAGCGGTTTGAGCGGAAGAGCTGTAGTATGATTGTGAACCTGCGAACGTGGCGGTGACAGTGTAGTTTCCTACGATGTCAGGCTTCCAATTGAAGCTGAAGAAGCCGTTTGAGTCAGTTGTGGTCGTGCCAATTGTTCGGTAGTTGTTGTTGGAATCGAGAACGTTGATTGTTACTGGAACTCCTGTGGTGTTGGTTGGCATTGGCTGCTGCTCGTAAACTGCTTCCATGAACGCTGTCATGCTTGCGTCAGATACGCATGGTAAGCCATTGGGGAAATTCGCTGCAACTACGTCCTGTTTTGCGCCTGCAGAGATGTCGGTGACTCGGCCAGATATGGTTATTGTTGTAGCTGTTGTGACGCCAACGTCGGGTGCTGTGACGGTTGTTTGACTCGGCCCAACGCCGAAGCCGTATATCTGCCCGTCGTAGCCGTTCCAACCCATCAGTTCGCCGTCTGCAATAGGTGATACATCTCTCTGGAAAGCACCGTTGATTTCCCAAACTAATTTGCCAGTAGCACAATTCAGCGCAATTTTCTCTCCACCTGGAAATAGCGGAGGATCGTAGCAGCGTCCTTCAGAAATGAATAACATTCCGTCAGCGATGCTTTGAGAATCGAAGACCCAGTTTGGATAAACACCATAAGGCGTGTTGTAACCAGCACTTCCTCTAGTCCATGTCCAATCAATCTTTCCAGTTGTAAGGTTAAGAGCGTTCACGTAGCCACCGATGTCCCAAATGTAGACCTGACCATAAGCGATAGCTCCACCTGCGTAAAGAGTGCTCAGTCCATTTCCTACTAGTTGAGTTGGTCCCCAGAGTTTGTTACCAGTAGTCAGGGAATAGCCGTATGCTTGGTCTGTGTCTTTGTCAAGTCTTACGTATACGCCACTGCCTGCTGCCTCGAGGTTGTAATTATGCCCGTTTTGTAATGTCTGGTTTGTTGGTCCGAAAAGAACTGCGCCAGTCATTGGATTGTACGCTATATCTGTGACGTAGGATCCACCGTATTGTGAGAGCGCTGCAAACATGCCTGCTCCAATAAGGTAGGGGGCTGAGGTCAAAAGGATTCCTTGGTTGGTTTCTGAAGAGATACCGAAGTTTGGATTCGCAATTGGAACGGGCACTGACCACTGAATGCCTACATTGAAATTGTAAGTTCCCGTTGGCTTAAAGTCACCTGTAAAGATTTCAGCAGAAAGACCATTTGCTATTGTGCCACCAACAAGGCAAAGCGATGAATTCCACATAGTCAGCGATTCAGCAGTAACGACTCCGCCTGGACCATAAGTGTCGTTGGTGTAGTAGAGAAGTATCGATCCTTCACAGTTGGGTTCGCTGGAGTCTATCAACGCGTTTGTTGATGTTGAAAAGAGGTTAGCTATGTTTCCTGGTACATTATTTACTGTTGCCATGTAGTTTCCTGTCACCGGGTCTAAAATGTCATAGTTCCCAGTTGAGGGATTGTACACCCACAGGAGTGCTTGAGAACCGAATTCTTCAACTGTGTGGAATGTAATCACTTGACCATAAACTAACGTGTCAGTAGTATTCTTCACCCACAAAGTTTGCCCATTGAAGAGGTCAACTGCAACGATGCCTGCGTAGTCTGTTTGAGCCGGATACCAACTATAGAAAAGAATTCCGTCCAGAATTATCGGTTCAAAAGTGTGATAAAGCGGCGAATTCGCTGCAAATGAGCTTATTTCGTTAGC
The DNA here is from genome assembly GCA_049514075.1 of Bathyarchaeia archaeon. Lineage (GTDB taxonomy): Archaea > Thermoproteota > Bathyarchaeia > Bathyarchaeales > Bathycorpusculaceae > Bathycorpusculum. Next base: position 16,895 of record JBEKVK010000053.1, read on the forward strand.
CGCGGTTTCGCCTCCAGGTTGACCGCCAGTCGTGATCGGTTTAGTCCACAGTATGTGAGCTGTTGTCGGTGCGGTGCTGTAAGGTTGGAAGTTGTTTCCTGAGCCGTCGTACCCGCCTGTGTTGTCAAATCCGGGTCTTCCTAAGCCATACCAGTTCCCGCCGACTGCTTGCGCCC
>JBEKVK010000054.1:0-12948 GCA_049514075.1 Bathyarchaeia archaeon
AAGCTGTATGTGCCGCTTTCGTCAGTTGTAGCGTAGCCTATGGGGTAGTGGTTTCCGTTAGAATCTAAAACGGCCAGTTGCACTTTGACGCCTGTGAAGTTGGTTGGTTCTGGTTGCTGCTGATAAACGTAGCCCATCCAAGCTGTCATGCTAGCGTCAGATGCGCATGGAACTCCGTATGGAAAGTCAGCTGCCTGTTCAGTCTGCTTTGTTCCTGCGGCGACGTCAGTCACTGTGCCCGTTATGGTTATTGGTGTAGCGGTTGTAACTCCAATGTTAGGTGCGGTAACCGTGGTTGCGCTGGGTCCTCTACCAATAGAGTATATTTGGTTATCGTAGCCGTTGAGGATTGTTGTATACCCATCAGCGATTGCGCCTGTGCCAGGTGGTCCTGATTCGGATGTGACGGCTGAAAGAGTCCATATTTCTTTTCCGGTTGTGGCGTTAATAGCGCGTACTAAGGCTCCTTTGTAAATCGGTGTTTCAACTGTGTGTTCAGTTGTGGTGGTGTATATTATGCCGTTGCCAATAGCATATATTGAAGTTGGATAATTCCCGGGTACCTCGAAGCCGCTGCTTGTACTATTGCCTACGCCGCCGTTACCGTAAGTCCACAGTAAGTTTCCGTTAGTCAAATCATAGCAGTAAATTATTCCGCTGAATCCACCACTGTAGAGTTTGCCGTCAGCGAGGATAGTTCCTTCTTCGTTTCCACCAGCGTTATATCCGAAATTGTAGTAGTCGAGAGCTGCTTGACCTCCGGTTGGTCCCCATAGTTTCTCACCGGTCTTCATGCTGTATCCAACGAACTGTGAGGTTTCCTTGTATTGTTCGACAAAGACTCCTGCTGAAGCGTCTGCGCCTCCCCACTCGACAGTAATGTTGCCTGCTGGTGCATTGTATGTCTTTGTCCACATAACAGAACCGATTGTCCCTTTAGATGCGTTTAAGTTAACTCCAAAGTACGAGTATGGAGCCCAGCTTCCTCCACCGAATATGCTGGAACCAGCGGGAAGAGTGCCTATCGTGCCAATCAATTCATTGTTGCAGAACGCTTCTTGTATAGATGGCGTTCCCGGTTGAGAGTCGAGTGAAGTCATTGAAACGTTGAAGTCAAGCAAGCTTGGGTTGTTGCCATTAGTTATAGGGGGTATAACGGGCGGAGATGTTGATGGGCCTGAGTATGTATTATCCCAAAGTCTAGAGGAATTCCATTCTTGCAGATACCATATTGCTGGCCCTGAAGGAACAGGACCGAAAGGAGTCATGGTTGTTGGACCATAGTTTGCAAGTGACAGTATCAAGTACTCGCCGTTTTCGCCTATAGCTGAGGTGCCTGCGGGAACGTTAGTTATGTTAAATATCGGATCTCCCGTGTATGCATCGAAAGCTCTCCATTCAGAATTAGCTGAATATCCTATGAAGGGCGGAGGGGAAACCGAAATTAGGATTGGCGGATAACCTCCGTGTTGGTTAGGGTCTTGGACGTCATAGATGTAGCCGAAATCTAATGCTGGGACATCTGTTCGAGACCAAATAAGCTGCCCCGTTTGAAGGTTAACGCAGTCGGTTGGCCCACTTGAAGCGCCTGCGAATGAGATTGGTTCAGTGTAGTATAGCATTCCATCAATTATTATGGGGTTGGTGAATCTTTGATTGTATGCAGAGCCGTCGAAGTATGTATCTCCCACATTAACAAAGCTGTTTCCTCCGATAACTCCGCCGCCTTGAATTGGCTTAGTCCACATGACGTGAGCTGTTTGAGGACCTACTGCGTCCCCTGGGAATTCGCTACCGTAGCCTTGATTGGTTCCCCAAGGACTCCCAAGCCAGTTTGACGAAATCGCGAACCAGTATGGGTTTTCACCGTATATTGGGCGTGTCCAGTATGACGTTGGAAGTGGGGTATTTGGGATTACGGCTATTGGTGCTTGCTGAACTGTAAGTGTTGCTGATGCAGAGCTTGGCATGTAAGTGTCGCCTAAATACTGACTTTGCGCTGGAGGACCACCGAACGGACTCGCGAGTAAGCCAGTGTATGTGTACGTGTAACCTGGAAATGTAAAGTTGAGTTTGTATGTGCCGACTTGGCTGGGAGTAAAGGAATAGCCTTGATTTGATGTTGTGTCAGAGACTACTGGAAATGTCTGTTTTATGGTTGTGCCATCAGGTGCAGTAATTGTGATTTGGTAGTTTTGGAATCGGATGTTATTCTCTAGCGATGCGCCATCAGGTATTTGGTTAACCCACATGTAGATGGTTGCTAATTGACCGACACCGACAGGGTTAGGTACGGGCTGTACGTAAGCAAAGGTTGGAATTTGCCAGGCAGGTGTATGTGCGCTTGCATTAGGTATCATTGCTACTGAAGCAATCATTGAAAGTACAAAGAATGTTACAATCGTAATGGCTGCAATTTTGTTTTTTAAGATTTTCATTTTGTTTTTTCTCCTTAATTTTGTTTTTTGGGTTGAAGAAGCACAGAAAATGCTCTTGCCCCTCGTCCAGTTTGTTCTGTTTGAACTTATATAACTTGCGTGTTAGAGGTTTTACAGCTAGTAACATCTTTGGCAAATCTTGAAGGGTTCTGGAGTGCATCGTTAAGATACAAGCGCTTCTTTGCGTCGTTTCCTTTCGGAAGGAAAGCTCAATTCGTAGCGGAGCTACCGCGAAAGCAGGAGCGAAGCGCTGCACTTTTTAACGCATATACGAAACTTCAGATTTTGTTTTTCAAAAAACTCCGCTCAGAACAACCTATCATTACAAAAAATAACATTTGGCTATTCTGTTCACAACAGACTCGTCACTGTAACCACTTTTCAAGTCGATTGTTATGTCAGCGTATTTTCTATAAAGAGGTAACCTTTCGTCAAAAAGTTTCTCAAGCCCCATTTCCAGTCCGACAATTCCTCTTTTAGAAAAGTTTGAAGTGCGTTTTTTAATCTCTTCAAGAGTTGCATTAAGGAAAACTATTTTTGATATGGTTTTCAGGAAATTCATAGCCTTCTCAGAATAGATGGAACTTCCTCCTGGAGATATCACCGAGTTGTCTATTCTACCTATTCCCAATATGGCTTTTTCTTCTATCTTTAGGAACTTTTCATTACCCAGCTCGTCGATCATTTGCTGCAGCTTTTTACCGCTACGTCTCTCAATTATCTCGTCGATGTCTATGAAGTTGTAGCCAACTTTGTACGCGAGCTCCCTGCCTATACGGCTTTTTCCAACTCCAGACATCCCTATGAGCGTTATATTCATACGGTATCACTGGAGTAGAAACAATATAAGATTTTTACTTGTTTTTAGATTACGCAGCCTCTTGTCAGTGTTGCATGCAAGCTCATTTCCAGTGTTTGGACAACTCTTGCACAACATCGCCGACCTTTCTTGAAAAGCTCTTCGAAATCTTTAAACAAACCCCATAGCTACGACTATCCAAAATGTCCACTTGCCTCTTTCAAGCAGCATTCTTTGTGACTTGGATCACACCTGACTGTAAGAATTGAACAAGCTATTAGAGTTCCAAGTGTGTCCAAGGAAGGCGGCCGACTTACTGGGATGCCCCACTCTGGGAGTACCATTTAACCTTTTTTCCTGTTTTCATTCTTGCTTTGCTTGTTGCAACCGATGAAAGGCTTCGCCTTCTGACCCACGAAATCCCTGTAATTTCTGAAGAAGACGTTGAACTGTGGCTTGGTTGAAAGTAACAAGTGATTTGTATTGCAAAGATGGGAAGTAATGATGTGCGTAATAAGTAAGGCAATATCCTTAAGAATTACTTTTCGCAATGGTATTACTCAGGTGCTAGACTTGAACGAAGTTGTATCCGTTACGAAGAAAGGCCAAGCGACTATACCTAAGCGGCTTAGGACAAAATACCACATTAAAGACAAAGTAATCTTCGAAGAAAACGAATGTGGCCTCCTCTTGAAGGCAGTGCCTACCCCCGATGAGTTGTTTGGCTCCTACAAGCAATTCGCCAAAGGCAAGACAGCCCGGCAGTTGCTCAAGGAAGCCCGAAAAGAAGAGTTTGCAAAAGACAGCGAGCTGATGAAACGTGCCAGAACATCTAACATTTGATTCCGAACCTATCTTAGCCTTCTTTCTGGGCGAAACTGGCGGGGAAATCATCAGCGATTGCCTAGCTAAGATTCAACGAAAAGAAATAGACGGCTTCATAAATGTGATTAACTTAGCCGAAATCTACTACATTTTATATCGCTTAAATCCTTCGCAGGCTGATGATGCTTGCCGCGATCTAATCCATCTCGGCATAACCATTCTACCAGTGGAAGACGATGAATTATGGCGCAATGCAGCTAAAATCAAGGCCCAACATTCGTTATCTTTAGCCGACGCATTTGCCGTGGCAACTGCTGAAAAACAAAAATCTACACTTGTCGTTGGTAGCGATAAGGAGTTTGATGGACTGACCCTGAAGCTTCTTAAAATAAGAGAATAATTGAGGCTAACAGAATCTAACTAAGAGAATCCAGAATTATCGCAATATAACAAGAAAGTTAAATGAAAAGGCTCAAATCCTGCGTTTGGCGAGTTCACCAAAAAAGCCCATTCTAAAGGCTTATATGTTTATTTTTGTTTTCTTCTATCATAGAAATCGAGTTATTTTGTTATTTAACTGAGTGATTGATATGGGGAAAGCGATTCTTGTTGTGGGCGCCACGGGTCATCAGGGCGGAGCAGTTGTTGAGGCGTTGCTTAGAACTGATTTCTCAGTGCGTGCATTGGTTCGCAACATGGGCAGCGATGAGGCGCAGGCTCTGAGGAAGCGCGGTGTAGAAATGGTTCTAGCCGATCTGGATGACTATGATAGTCTCATTCATTCGATGGATGGGACATATGGCGTTTTCAGTATGTTGAATTTTATGGATGCAGGTGTCCAAAAAGAGGAAGAGCGAGGAAAACGCGTTGCTGACGCCGCAAAAGAAGCAGCGGTGCAGCATTTCATTTACTCTTCTGTCGGAGGCGCCGAACGTAACACTGGAATTCCTCACTTTGAAAGCAAATGGCATGTAGAGCAGCATATCCGAGAAATTGAACTGCCCTATAGTATTGTTCGTCCTACAACTTTTATGACGAATTTGATGGAGTCGCCTGCGAACATGCGTTTTGGCATGTTTTCGAGAATGCGCGGCGAAAACATGAAGCCCCTCCAGATGATTGCGGTGCAGGATATTGGCAAATGGGTTGCACATATGTTTTTGAATCGTGAGAGGTTTCTGGGTAAAGCGGTGGAAATTGCGGGTGATGAGGTTGACTTCACCAAAATGATGAACGCCTACAAGAAAGTATACGGGAAAACCCCTATGGATCTCCAACCGCCGCCTCAACCTGCTCCAACGGCTCCTTCAACTTTCGTTTCCGGCGACTTTGAAAAAATGATCAATTGGATAAACACCTACGGATACAAAGCGGATTTAGAGATGAACCGCAGAGAAATCCCGGATTTGCTGACGTATGAACAGTTCATAGCTCTAAAGAAGCCACTTTGATGCGTAAGTGAAGGTGTTTCTGGGTTTTTTGCCGGTTCAGTTTATGCCGGTTCAATGATGACTTCTATGATGCGGTTTTCCAGGTTTGCCGGTCTTCTTTTATCATTGAAATTGACACAGGTGGAACTGTGATGTATCCGTCTTTTCGCATTTTGCCGAAAAAACTGTCCTTATTGCCCAATGTGTCGGCTAGGGTGATTGTGACTTTTAAGATTAGAGTTGGTTCAAGCTTGAACTGGCCACGTATGACTCTAGGGACACTTATGCGGCTGCTTTTGCGTAGAGGCGTTTTGAAGGTTACTGCTTGATCCAGAGGCATGTTAAATTGATCTCCGTTTGACTTTTCTAGCTTATTATAGCGTTTTCTAGCTTATTTTAGCTTAATATAGCTTATTATAGCGTTAATTTAGCTTTTTCTAGCTTACAGTTGCAACCGGTTCAGTCACAGTTTCAAAAAAGCAGCCCAAAACACAAAGAACTTTTTTTCAACCGAACTCTTTCCCCATTCTGCAGCTTGCCTCTAAAGGCTACCTTTTAGTTCTGAGGATTGTCTAATAATGTTTAATTTTGTCTAAAATTGTCAAATTGTGTCAAATTATGTCAAATTATGTCAAATAAAGACTCAACCTACAGCTGATTCAAGCCCCAATCCAAGAAACCAACCCAAAACACAATCAAAAAAATCTGCCGGAAATTTCCACAGTTTGAAACCCTACATTGGCGCTTTTCTAATCACAGTAACGTTTATAGCAGTCTAACATGGGTAAGATGCAACGAAAAATCTATAATGTGAAAAGGATGGATTTTGGCAATGAATGCGACAAAAGTTATGGAGTTGATGGGGGAACTCGGCGTATTCGAAGTTACTTGGGAAACTGCGCAGGGCGGTGCTGTTTCTGAAATTGTTTTTGTTGCAACTGACGTAGATTACGCATCGAAGAATAGGGGTTTCCTGGGTTACGTTCTTGAGCGAAATGGAGAGAGCGGCAAAGTTCACTGGAAAGAACACTCTGAGAAGTGTCGTATGGATTGCCAAGCCTACCGATTCACCTACAGCGAGAAGCTGCACGGTACGCCAATAAGAAACGAGGAAGTCATCAAAACAATCGGCGTGACTAAATACAGCATACTGAAACGCAAAATGCAAGCTGTAAAAGAACTCTACAACGCAGAAATCGACCTACAAAAGTTTCTGCAAGAAACTAAACAGAATACTCCAGCAGAAACGTCTGAAATAGTTTTAGAGGCTCAAGATTCTGTTGACCAGAAAGGCAAAAGCGAATGCTTGAAGTTACCGTTGAGTTGGAAAAAGAAGGTGGAGGGTAACAATGAGCAGGTTAAGCTCATGGTAGATGACTTGATGCTTTCTATCGCAAACGAATTTTCCGACTTAACTACTCAACCAAGGGGAGATGACTTTCAGTTATTCAAGGGGCAGACAGGATCAAAGTACAGGTTTGCAGTGCTAACCCTTCGCAAAGATGGAGTATCCGTCAGATTAAGAGTAAATATTAGAACACTTATTGATCCTCAAAAGTGGATTTCAGAAAAAACATACAAATGGTATTTCAACGATGGAAACGGAGAAGAGAAAGAAATCAAGATCACGCAACAAGACCAAATAGGCTATGCAATGGAACTTCTAAAGCAATCATACGCATTGGCAAAATAACAACCGAGCAGCACACACGTACTGTTGACATTAATTAGGGCGGGTTTTTCCCGCGGTTTTCTTCAATGCTACCAATAGCATCGCAATGGCAGCTAAAGTGAGGACTGCAACAGGAATTGACAGCAGCTGTAACGTGATCGATCCGTTGTCTTGAAGGTTAAGTTTTGCAAGCCAAACGGAGTTATTTTCTGAACCTACCATGACGTAGCCGCCGCCTTTTACAGGGATAATGGAGTTGTAGTTTGCCTCCAACCCCCATGGCAGCGTGACTCCTGGGAGGCTCATGTTCCAAAGTTCGTTGCCGGCTTGATCAGTCATCATTAATCCAGGAATTGTGAGGTTTGAAATAGTCAAAAGCAAGTATTTTCCGTTTGAGGTTTCAACTGCCCCTGTGATTGAGCTGTCTTTGGCACCGTATGTTTGGTTCCATTTCATCGTGCCTGCGGCATCTGTTTTTACAATCCATGCGCATTTGTCCCAGAGATAACCGAACATTAAGTAGCCGCCGTCTTGCGTAGCTATTGCCCCGTTGCATTCAGGCTGGATGAAATAGCCTTCGCCACCGTAAGTTGTATTCCAAACCACGGTGCCAGCGGCATTCGTTTTGGTGAGTGAGAAGAAGCCCTGATTGGGAACAAAGGAGTAAGGTGTGCAAGATAAAATGTATCCGCTGTCAGAAGTTTGAATAAGGCTGGAGGGGCAATCGGCTACTTTGCCCTGAAGTGTTTCATTCCACTCCATGTTTCCTAACGAATCAGTTTTGAAAAACCAAATCCAACCTAAACTTTCCACATTATTCTCTCCAAAATCCGCAGCGGCGAAACCGCCGTCACGTGTTTGGATAATCGCCATGAAATAATTTACCTTAGCCCCTGAAGTTAACATTTGAGTCCATTGAATGTTGCCCCGCGAATCGATTTTCACCAACGTACACACGTTATTCACAAGTCCAGCCAAGAGGAAGCCGCCGTCGCTTGTAGGCAAGAGGCGGGTAAGATTTGTTATGTCTTGACCTATTCGAATCGTCTGCATCCACAAAAGATGATTTGAAGAGTCAAGTTTAACCAAGAAAGTGCAGGTTTGGTTAGAAGTATTCAAAACTAGACTTCCGTCGATAAGCTGAAAAACCGAGTAACCCACCTCGCCGGGTAAATTAGACTTCAACACCACAGGTGAGGATAACGAGCCTGACCCTTTCGCTTCTGTGGCGGCAAACGCTACTCCTGACGAAGCCGAAATTAACAGTACTGTTACCAGAAATGCGGAAAACACCTTTCTTGGGGCAGGCTTATCCGCAAACATCATTATCGTCTCTTTGTCCATGTTAAGCCTAGCCTAAAGCTGGTTTCGATGAATATTAGTCTAATCTTGGAACATATCTGTTCCACATTTGGAACAGGTTCGAAAATTTATTTTCAATAAAGCAACTAAGGTTTTTTCTCATAGATGCTGTGGCGGCATGGTCAGTTTACTCAGATGGCAATGGCTAGCAAGTGCAAGCTCGAAAAACCGTGAAACGTGCAGTGGTAAACGGATGGTTTGATCGCTCCAAGAATTCAACAGGCCGTGTAAATCATTAAGCGTTCGGTACAGTGATCGATTCTTAGTTTATGACTCTTAACGTAATCTTCCAACTCGTTAAGACCTGATTCTTTAGTTGAAAATGTGTCAGCGAAAACTACGTAGCCTTCTGTTTCTGTGTCAAAAATGCCCCATTCAACAAAGCCTTTGAATATTTTCGGACGATAAATCGGAAATTTCTTTGATAATTCTAAAGCTTCAGCAAAATCCATGGGAATTAACCTTTAACACAAAAGGTGTGTTAAGTTAAATACTTAAACTATTGTGGCTACAAAAAGCAACAATAAGTGACATTCTTCAATTGCATCGTCAATTAACAAAATTTATATATTAAGAGTTGAGTTACAATACTATAGTTGGCGCCGACATGACTAAGACCAACAGAAAGAAACGCAGCAAACTCGCAATAGCTCTATTATCGCCTATACTAGTTATCGTTTTCGCAGTCGGATGGATCTTTTATATTTTAGGACAACGCTCAGAACAGTCGAAAACAATTGACGCGCGAAAACCAGTTACCAAATCACCATCAAAACAAAATGAAATCGAGCTAATGGTTATTCCACCGAAAGAGGAAGAAGTAATAGCAAAATAGCGCTATTGATCCTAACCCTTCGTTAAACCATAAGAAAGTAGTTTTCGATTCGAGAAGAAAACTGGCACTGATAATCGCAAAAGCTTTAGTTTCTTTTTTCAAAAACCGTTTTTATCCGAACGTTCTTAACGCTTGCTTTCCTGATATCCAAGCGTGTTGACAAGCAAGCAATAGTAATTCTTTTAAGGACTATGGGATATTCTTGTATGCTATTCGACAAGGAGATAAAGTGTTGGCTTCAGGTTCAGGGGCAAAAATAGTTTTAACGGCGTCAGCTACAGAAATGAGTGACTTTTACAATAATCCTTTCATAGCGTTTACGGCGGGGTTTGCAAGAGGCCCCTTCCCTCTCACACTTGTCAGAAAAACCCTGTATCCTCCAGTAGACCGGAAACCTGACGGAAGAGCAAGATTCGCTCCTTACGGCTTAAGAAAAGTAGAAGCGATGCTGCTGGAAAACGGGTTCACAGAAAAAGAAGTAGTTGTCATTCACCCAGATGATTTAGAAGACTTCGTAGGTCCAGAAACGAAGGTTGTCGGCATATCCTCCATGGATCCAACAGGCATGGGTTATGTAAGCAAAACGTACTCTTCGATAATCGGCGGCGGCGAACCCATGAACGCCGTTGAATTCCAGAAACTAGTCACCCACCCAAGCATCAAGAAGTACAAGCCGAAAATCATCGTCGGAGGCTTTGGCGCTTGGCAATTGGAACGCAAACACGTATCTGACAGTTACGGCGTCGACTGCGTGCTACTCGGCGGAAGACCCGAACCGATCGTTGACATCTTCAAGAAGGCAGTTAACGATAAACCCCTTCCCCGCATTGTTAAAGCTGACGAATCAATTAGCAACTGGAACTACAACGCCATAATGCCCCTAGCTAAGCATGCAGGTATTCATGGTGCTGTGGAAATTTCAAAGGGTTGCGGCAGAAACTGCCAGTTCTGTACACCTACGATGCAGCATAAGATTGATGTTCCGTTTGAAAAAATCATGCATGAAGTCGCATTGACCACAGTCGAGGGCAGTGACCACATAACTCTCGTCACTGAGGACCTGTTCCTTTACGGAGCAGAGAAAAATTTTGTGCCGAACAAAGACGCCGTCGTAAATCTAGTAAAGAACGTTGCCAAGTACCCTGGAGTTAAAAGCATTCAGGCTTCGCATATGTCTTTGGCGCCAGCGGTTAACAATCCGCAAATGATTAAGGAACTTGCGGAAGTCCTCATTGACCGCAGCTGGTATTCCTTCGGCAAGAAAGCGATTATCACCGCCGAAACTGGAATTGAAACTGGCAGCACACGCTTGATGAGGAAGTACATGGCTGGCAAGATGCTGCCGTATAAGCCTGAGCAATGGCAGGAAATCGTTGAAAACGCATTTGGCATACTCAACGATAATAATTGGTATCCACTTGCAACGTTGATCATTGGGTTGCCTGACGAAAAAGAGGAAGACGTGCTGCAGACTCTTGAGTTAATGGATAAATTGAAAGACTACAACGCCTTCTACGTACCTTTATTCTTTGTTCCTCTAGAGAACTGTGTACTAATGAAGCAGAAGGGCGCTGAACTTGATTCGCTCTCGCAAATACGCTGGGACTTCTTTATCAAATGCTGGGAATACAATGTCCGCATATGGAAGCCAACTTTTCTCGAAAACCGCATTCGCAACCCATTCCTCTACAAAGCACTTGACCACATCGTTATCCCATACGTAGGAAGAATCGCAGGTTTCTACTTTGGCTTAACACGGGGCGAACAACTAAAACAAGCCCTATGGACACTCAGCATGTATGAATCCGCCACAGTTAAAGGTCCTAAGGGTAAACAAAACTCAAATTGATCATAGGCGGCTCCTCCGACGAGCCCTGCTTTTCCTCTTCTTTCACAGGCTGTTCTTTAGCGGGCTCCGCAGCAGGTTGAGACGGCATTTTAAGGATTTTCCGCGCATGAGTAATATAGCCCGTGTGCCCCGTCATGAGCGTTTGTGGTCGAGTCTTTCCCCGTTCAACCTGCATGGCACGCATCAAGCACTCAATGGTTTCAATGAATACGAACCCGTTTTCTTTGAGCGCCTCGGTTGTCTTAACTACCTGATCGATGGTTGGGCTAAACGAAACAATTATTCCTGATGGTCTAAGCGCTTCGTAAGCATGTGAAACAACAAGCCAAGGAACCGCCAAATCCAAAATCACCGCGTCCACGTCGCGCTCCTCGATTCCTTGTGTTACGTCACCGCTTTTCATCTCAACACGGTCGATAAGTTTGGAACGTTCAAGATTTTTGGCGGCGTTCTTCTGAAATTCGCTACGCAACTCGTAAGTGTAGACTTTGCCTGTGGAGCCTACGTAGTGGGCTAACGCTGTAGTTAAGGAACCTGTTCCCGTTCCTGATTCGACAACGCGGCTTCCAGGGCCTATTCCGCTGAACATGACGATTAGGGCAGCGTCTTTAGGGTAAATAATTTGCGTGTTGCGTGAAGACTTCATTATGTAATCGGTCAAGGCAGGTTTTAGGGTGGTGAAGTATATGCCAAGGCTGCTTTTGATCGGCTCGCCGTACTCTTTTCCGATTAACTCGTCAAGTTTTAGGTAGCCTTTGTGAGTGTGAAAAGTTTGGCCAGCTTGTATTTTGATCATGTAGGTTCTGCGAGCGTCTAGGTAAATAAGAACGTTGTCTCCTTCGCATATTTTCGGGTTAACCAACTGTGTTCCCTCTTGGGAAAGTGAAAATGCAGACTGTGCCATTTAAGCTTTGAACCCAATCTTTCCCAAGACTCTTTGGCAGCTTCCTAAAACCAGTTAAGAACTTTTCAAGATTTTTTCTGCTGACCTTGATCTGGAAATGAATAGATTAATAAGTGTACTCGCTGAGAGTAGCCAGCGGTCTACCGCGAACGTACAAATAAGTCCAAGTTATTTTTTGAGAGTTGAAAACTATTGAAAACACCTAAGGAGAGCGAGAATCTTCACAAAAGCGCTTCAGATTTCACAGTCAGAGAATCTGTTATAACTGTTGGAATTGGCGCTTCTGCTGGTGGATTAGAAGCGTTCAAAGTGTTGCTCGAATGTTTGCCTGCCGACACAGGGTTATCTTTTGTTATCATACAGCATCTTGCAGCAGGTCAAGAAAGCATGTTAGCAGAGATTCTTTCAAGATTCACCGACATGCCTGTTCAAACGGTTAAAGATAACATGCAAATTGAAGCAAACCACGTTTATGTAATTCCTCCCGGAACAATCATGACCGTGGATAACAAGATCCTCAAGCTTGACACAAAAGGTAGCTCAACTAAGCCGATAGATGCTTTCCTTATTTCTCTTGCGGAGGATTTGAAGGCTCTTAGCATAGGGATTATTCTTTCCGGAACAGGCTCCGATGGAACCGAAGGGCTAAAAGCAATCAAAGCGCAAGGGGGAATCACCTTCGCGCAAAGTCCAGAGTCCGCACAGTATTCAGCCATGCCGCAGAGCGTTATCTCCGCAGATGCAGCAGATTTCGTTTTGCCTCCTGAAAAAATCGCAGAAAAACTGCCAATCATCGCCAAGAACCCTCAGATGGTACACATCGAAATTGAATCA
>JBEKVK010000055.1:0-8505 GCA_049514075.1 Bathyarchaeia archaeon
TCCTGCCAAGTGGGAGCTTTCTTCGATGACGAAATTAACTCAATAGTAGATACTGATGGAACTGAAGAAAGCTCAATCTGTCTTAGCGTTGTTGGCCACCCCAAATAAGCTATTGTGAAGCTTCGAGTCACATCAAATAATCGCGAAAATAACACAGAAGAGGAGTTTAGGTTAGGGGCTAACCTTATTCGAGAATACATTCGGTAAACGATAGAACACATTTAGGGTTCAGAGCTGATTAGACTCGAGATTTATGTTTCAGGTTCTAGTTTTTTGATCTGTCCAAACGGTAGTTAAAGCAAAAGTTTTATCCGTTGTTGATCCATCATCACTTGTGTAACAATATTTATGGAGGCGAACTTATGGCAAAATGTCCAAAATGTGGAAAAGAAGTCGCGCCAAAAAAGACTTGGAAGATGGCTGGCAGGCCTGATAAAACTGGAAAGAGGACGGAACTTAGGACGGAACTTACAATCGGTCTGTGCGAGTGCTGCGGCAAAACCTTCAGGACGACAATCAGCAAACAGAAAATCTAATTTGCGTAAGGATTTCAAACAACTCTTTCTTTTTCTTAACTCAACCTTTTTTGAAAATTAGTAATTTGGATCGATTGTTGGCCACAGATATTATTTTGATCAGTATCTTATCTCGTTCAAGATTAATCCACGTTAGATATTCGAAAGTAATCTTTAAGTGAATAGCAAAAGAAGAAACAGTAAAGTACGACGAGACCCTGCTAAAAGAAATTCAGAGAATAAAAATATGAAAAGAAGAAACAAGTCAGAAGTAGACTTCAACAGTGATATAGATGAATTTATCCGTCTAGCTCAAAGATGGAGTAACCTTCACACAAGGCTACTAAATACTCTCGCCAGATTACCTGAAGAAGTTTACCAATTTACATTACAGAAAACCTCTTTTCATGCAGGTCAAAGTCAAACTGTGCAGATAGAGGAAATGGACAAGCCTTATATGATAATTCTGAAGCGAACAGACTCAGAATCCCTAATAGCTCACGAAATAGCCCACGCCTACCTCAAGTTTGCTAAAGCAAAAAGCAGAATAGAAGACCAAGAGGCACAAGCTGAAGAGTTAAGAAAAAAATGGGGTTTCAAAAAAAGACAACTCTGCCAAACCCACCCTAACGGATGTCTTAATTGTTTCAATCCTCACTGCTCCGAAAGCAGCTCAAATAAACTTGACTGATCTGCTGTTGTTCGTTATTCTATTGGTATCCTTGCAAGAAAAAACAGGCGTTGAAATTTGAAGTAATATTTCTAAGCGCAAACTTGAGAAACGCTTATTGATGTTAAATTGCAATCTACAAAGAAAATGTGTGTCAGCTGCTGCGAAGGGACAACAGTTGGCGAAAAAATAAAAATGAAAACAAGTATTAACTGTTGAAGCTGGCACGTGCCATAGCTTTTGCCAATTGGAGCTAAAAGAAAAACTGGATTATTGTTTCTGCATTAGCTGATTTGAAATTGTTCGGCCGAAAGCTTTGCATTTAGGCAGTTCACCTTCCGCTAAGGGACCTGGTATTCCATGAACTCTTATTGATAGACTTGGTGAAATCAGTGTGAGTTTAGGCAGCTTCTTTTCCGCCATTTTTTCCAGTTTTTTCGCCGCTCTATCAGGAGATCTGATCTTTCCGGAGTAAGTGCCGAAAACAGCGACGCCACTTGCTTTTAAATCAAGTTCAGCCAGCCTGTTTACGAATTTCTTCATGGTTTGAGAAGGTCTGCCCATGTGGTTCGGCGCCCCTAGTATTATTGCGTCGTAATCAGCTACTTTTCCGATGTCCATTTCTTTAACGTAGCCGATGGAAACTTCAATGCCATGGACTTCTTTTATTGCCTCCACAATGGTCTCAGCAGCAAGTTTTGTGTTGCCATGCTTCGTATCATAAACAACAAGAACTTTCGGCAAACAACTGGTCTCCTCATCCTAGGTTTTTCGAGATTCGATGATGCCTCGGCATTTGTCAGCGTACTCGCAGTATTCTAGGCATGCCGCCGTCTTGTCAGGGCGTTTCCATTCTGCTCCGCATGCCGGACATGTAGTTTTGTCTTCATCACTCCAGATTTCTAAGTCGCCGCCGCAAACATGGCATTTAATATAAGCCGGTTTAGGCCGAAGCAGGTCCCGCAGTCCGGGGCATGTTTGAGGGTTTTTTTCCATGGGTTTTTCTTTAGAGCTCAACTATTTCGCCTCCAATTTTTATTTCAAACTCTCTTACCGGGATTTGTTTGCCTGATGATTCAAGCGCTTTGTTTACTGCCCACTTTAAGCCGACGCAGCAAGGCACTTCCATGTGGGCAACGGTTACGGACGCGATGTTGTTTTGCTTTAGGATTTCAGCTAGTTTTTGTGCGTATGCTCTGGCGTCATCGAATTTTGGGCAGCCGATGATGACTCGTTTGCCAGGCATCAGTGTGTCATGGAAGTTTTTTAGTGCAATGGGTGCGCAATCAGCCGCAAGTAGCAGGTCTGCATTTTCGAAGAACGGAGCCTTCGTTGGAACAAGATTCAACTTTACGGGCCACTGAGGCTTTTGCAGTGCAGAGTTGGCTGGGTTGCTTGAGGGCGCAGTGGGAGTTGTTTTGCTTTTGAGGTGTTCTTTGGTTTCTTTTTCGTCGAAGGGTTCTGCTTCTCTTTCTGTTACGCTTATTGCTCCTTGAGGGCATTGGCCTAGACAGGCGCCTAAGCCGTCGCAGTAGGTTTCTTTGATTATTTTTGCTTTTCCGTTTACTATTTGTAGGGCGCCTTCTGCGCATTTGGGGATGCAGTTGCCGCATCCGTTGCAGAGGGTTTCATTTATGTTTACGATTTTTCTTTTTATCACGTTAGTTTTCTCCTTTTAGGCATTTTCTGCCTGTTGGGCAGAATTTTTGTGCGTGGTTTTCGATGGCTCCAAGGATGGGGAGCATGGTTTCTTCGTTGACTGTGTAGATGTGTTTTTTGCCTTGCTGTTTGATGATGATGAGGTTGCATTGGAGTAGTGGTTTGAGGTTGTGTGAGATCATGCTTTGTTCTTGTCCGAGCGCGGTTGCAAGTTCGTTTACACTCATTGGTTTCTGCAGTAGCTGTTCGATGGCGGCGAGTCTTGTTGGGTTTGCGAGGTTGGTAAAGAATCGATAGCAGATGTTTGTCAGGCCTTTTTTCATTTCTTTCTATCTTCCGTTAACAATCGCATGAATTATGCTTCATATGAACTATTATTCATATAAACTTGCTGGTTAGATCTTTCCTGTGGAATTCAACCAAGGCATAAACTAACATCCTGCGCCAACTACCTAAATGCAAGTCGAATTTGGCTTGGGTTAGTGATTGTGGTCATGTCTGCGTTTTAGAGTACTTAAAATGATATGTTTCCAAAGAAACGATACGAAGCAATATCCGCTTCCCTTAATGAAGGGTGCAAATCATCAAATAATCCTGTTCGTGATCTAATTCTTAATTCATTTCTCTTAACATAATCCTCTAACTCATTAAGACATAATTTCTTAACCAAAGCTGAGTCAGCCAGAACTACATAGCCTTCTGTCTCAGTGTCCCGAATATCCCATTCTTCAAATCCTTTGCATATTTTTGGACGACAGGTAGGAAATTTCTTGGAGAACTCTATAGCTTCTGCAAAATCCATGCTAATTAACCCAACTTACTGATATAATGTTACAAATGATACTTAAAGAATTGAGGCTTCGCATAAGAGCAACAGTTATCCATTTCTCTTCATAACGAAAAAACTGAGAAATAAGAAAGGCATCCTTACGTGGGTACCCACTTCATTGTGTTGATAGAACTAAACTGAACGTTTTAACGTTCCATTCGAACATAACGCATAGATTACCGTTATTTTAAATTATTTCGCCTTGCAAAAATCTTAAATCTTACTTTAGACTACTCCAACAGTGGTCCAGTTTTCTCTGCAGGAGGTGAAAGGAAACTGTCGGAATTGGACAAGACAGATTTGCTAATGGGTTTGGGTTTAAGTCCTAACCAGGCAAAAGTATACCAAACTATCCTAAAATTAGGAAGCGCTACATTTATTCAGATAGCCCAATCTTCTTCGGTAAGGCGAGAAGACGTATACAAAGTTTTGCCAGCGCTTGAAAAGATGGGTCTAGCAGAAAAGTTGCTCGGTAAACCGGCTGTAATTCGGGCTACTCCTGTTGCAGGTGCTTTGACTTCTTTAATATTGGATGAAAAAGTTAAGTCTGATGAAAGAATAGCCTCCATGAAAGCAAAATTCCAAGTCCTATCTGCGGCGAAATGGGGACAACCTATAGCCGTGGGTGAAAAAGAAAGCCTTTATGCTCTAATACCGGAAGGTAAAGCAGTGATGAGTAAATTAACAAGTTTAATCGCCTGCGCTAAAACTAATGTTTTCTGGATTGATCCACTGACAGAAATATCACATCTCATATCCATTCTTCATCCTGAAATCAAGAAAGCGATTCATAACAAAGTGGAAGTTAAAGTCATTATTGAGAATTTCAAACCCGACGAATCCCAAAAGATACAAGTATTGGACAATTTAAAAATAGATTCTATACGTATTAGGTTTCACCCTCAACCCCTGAACAGGTTCGCAGTTTTTGATGGCAGCGAAGCCATGATTTCAACTACTAGAAAAACCATTTCTGAAGAAACCTCAGCATTATGGACAACCGACGCCAACCTTGTTGGTGTGCTAAAAGGATATTTTGAAACTGCGTGGGATGAGTCAGAAGAACTAAAACAAATAACAAAGGACTAATAAACCAATAAATAGCAAGCGCAATTAGGGTATTTGCAAGTTACACTTATAGTGCAAGCAATTCATCGAATTACAAAAGTTTTGTTTGACGACATCACTCTGTTTTCCAATATCTTATCGATGAATTCTGTGGGAATCAGCAATATTCTCTGTGCTCATCATGGTAAGTTCCTTCTTTACTTTACTTGAACCGATTTCGCTTCTAATTTTCACAGTAGGAATCACCTGGTTTAATTCTTTGAAGCACCTGATCAAGTACAAGCCGCGCTCTGTAATCGCATAGACAATTCTGCCCCTCCCGAAAGGCTTTTCTTCAACTGCACCTTGTTTAATTAGAAAATCAAAATAATTTTTCAGTACCATGCAGTTTAAGTTAGCCTTTTGCATTACATGAGTTATTTTCAGAGGACCCTTGCTAGCTAATATCTCAAGAATGCTCAAACACGTTTCGAGTTTGGATCGTCTCAAGTTTAAATCTCCTTTTCGACGTTGATCACCGTTTTAATGTTTGAACGCATATGTTCTGTTGTTCTGTCCTAAGAAGACTAGTCCACCGACCAATCAATTATCCTTTGAGGCAAACGTACAAAAATGCTCGTCGCGCCTAATTCAGAATCACGAAACTACGTATCGTTTTGTTTACTCATTTTTACTAGCGTAAGTTGGCTTAAGAGTTGACTGATTTTGCCCGGTGTAAATACGTTGTTTTTGGTGTTTCTTTCTTTTTTTCTGTGTTCGGAAGCATGAGTCTTGATGGCCCGATTCATAGCCTGAAGATCTGGGACAACTAGTATTTCGGCTCCGCATTTGCAACTAATTATTGGTAAACCTTCTTTAAAACGCTTGTCCACTTTAGCGGATTTGCCTTCCAAGACGTTAGAAATTCTTGTTTTGTCGATTGAGAACAATTTCTGATTTTTCTTAACTCTTGGTCCACTCATCTAAACTCGAAAATCTCCATTCAATTTCTTAATGTATAATATTCGAGTTAATCCTATTATGGTCATGTCTGTGTAGCCCTCCATCTACAAGGACTAAAATGTCTTTCGGAGGCATGGTGGCCATTATTTTCGGTTAAGCAGACGCCTATGTGCTTGTAGTTGCAAAGCTCTATTCACATGAGTTTATTATATGAGCCAGAGTTTGTTCCACGCACGCGCGCGGCAAAAGTGGCTTTTGGGATTTCTATGTTCTCTCCGCTGAAATATCATTTTCTGTTTTACCCGCATTTTACAATGGCTTAGATTGTAACTGGCAGTCTTGAACGATTGTTCACGTTAATTTCAACAAAATATAAATTGTGCAGGAAGCATATTTTCAGGAAATCATGTTATTATATCAGTAACATGTCTTCTTGGATGTGGCCTTACGGGCGTTAATGCAAAAAGCAGTTCGAGCAAGCAAACCTCTTTCGAAAACGAAGGTGCTGAATTTCCGATTGTTGGAGTTGGCGCTTCTGCCGGCGGCCTAGACGCATTCAAAGTGCTCCTTGAGTTTTTGCCCTTTGATACGGGTTTGGCTTTTGTGATAATTCAGCATCTTGCCGCAGGCCAGGAAAGCATGCTGACCGACATCTTGTCGAGATTCACAAAAATGCCTGTTCTCCAAGTAAAGGATGGTTTGCATGTTGAACCCAACCATGTTTATGTGATTCCACCAGGATCAACTATGACTTTGGTAGGAGGCTGCTTAAAGCTCAACCCAAAAGGCAAATTCATACGGCCCATTGATGCTTTCTTAAGTTCCCTTGCCACAGAACGCAAGACACAAGCCATTGGGATTGTTCTTTCTGGAACTGGCACGGATGGAACCGAGGGGCTCAAGGCTGTGAGAGCTGAAGCGGGAATCACTTTCGCGCAGGACCCAAACTCCGCCCAGTACGCTGACATGCCGCAGAGCGCCATTTCAGCTGAAGCCGTCGATTTCATCCTGTATCCTGAGAAGATTGCAAAAGAACTTTCAAGAATTGCCAAGCACCCACATTTGGTTCGAGCCGAAATCGTGCCTCAGGAACCCAAACCTGGCAAAGAAACGGGTTTGCGGCGAATCTTCACATTACTGAAATTGGCATTCAACGTTGATTTCACTCACTACAAAGGAACAGTCATCCACAGGCGAATTAATCGCCGCATGGTAATCAGCCATATAGATAACATAGCCAAGTACGCTGAATACGTAGGAACACATCCAGCTGAACTGCAAGCACTTTTTAACGATATGTTAATTGGCGTTACAAGCTTCTTCAGAGAACCAGACACTTTTTCGGTTTTGAAAGAAAAACTTTTTCCTGAGATTCTTAAGAACTTGGCTTTAAAAGAACCCATCAGAATTTGGATTCCAGGCTGCTCCACAGGCGAAGAAGCCTACTCATTTGCAATTGCGCTTCAAAAATTCCTCGAGGAAAAAGACAAAGGTGAAACTCAGGTTCAGATTTTCGGGACTGATGTAAACGAAAAGAACATTGAGAGGGCTCGTCAAGGAATATACCCGAAAAGCATAGAAGCTGATGTTTCCAAGAGCTGCCTGAAACACTTCTTTACAAGCTTTAACGGAAGCTATCAAATTGCAAAATTCATCCGTGACAAATGCGTTTTTGCGAAACAAGACTTGACTGCAGACCCGCCTTTCTCCAACCTAAGCCTAATTAGCTGCAGAAACATGCTCATCTACTTCGATCCGCAACTTCAAGAAAGAATAATATCCATCCTACATTACGCACTGAGACCAAACGGTTTTCTTGTTTTAGGCGAATCTGAAAGCATTGGAAAATCCACCGCACTTTTCGAACCAGTATTCAAGAAGGGTTATATTTACTCGAAAAAGAAAGCCGAGCCCCGCGTCAACTTCGGCTTTGCATCAACGGTTCCTTTTTCCAGAAAACCAGCTCTAAAGCAACCAGCTAAAAACGACTCCCTCTCTCTTTTGCGGGACGAAGTTGACCGACTATTAATTACGGAATACGTTCCTGCAGCCTTGCTGGTCAACAACGAATTAGACATTCTTGTTTTTCGCGGAAACGTGACAGCTTACCTTTCTCCTGAATCAGGGCAAGCAAGTTTGAATCTGGCAAAACTGATTCGGAAAGAGTTACGAACAGATGTTCAAACAGCGGTTTATAGGGCAAAGAAAGAGAACAAGCCTGTCAAGGTAGAAGCCGTCCGCTTTCAATATGGGGATCAACCGAGGACACTTAATATTCAGGTAATCCCCTTACGCGCCGCTGAATACGTTGAGCCTTTCTTCCTTGTGTTGTTTGAAGATGTCAGTTCTGCAGCTGAACATTTGCGTCAGACTGTTGAGCTATCGGCTACCCCTGAGGGACGCGAGAACGTTAAGAACAGCCAGATTCGCGATCTTAAAGAAGAATTGGAGTCTTCTAAGCAGTATCTGCAGACTGTTATCGAGAATCAGGAAGCAACCAACGAAGAGCTCAGAGCCGCCATGGAGGAAGTACAGTCAAGTAACGAGGAACTGCAAAGTACGAACGAGGAATTGGAAACAGCAAAGGAAGAACTTCAATCAAGCAACGAAGAATTAACTACATTGAATGATGAAATGAAGAACCGAAATCAAGCTCTCGCCAGACTAAACGACAACCTAGCGAACCTAGATAGAAACGTTGATCCGGCGGTCGTAATGGTTGACGGCAACCTCAAGATTAGACTTTTTACGTCGTCTGCACAAAGAATTCTTAATCTCAATCCTTCCGAAACTGGGTTGCCAATATCTAGCTTGCGGCTTGC
>JBEKVK010000056.1:0-8055 GCA_049514075.1 Bathyarchaeia archaeon
ATCAACCTTAGATTTTGGGATTAAACACTAATCTTTCTCTCTCCCAAAAATATCCACGGAACGCCATATTTATCATGAAATTGCCCATAGACTCCAATGGGCAAATCATGTAGTTCTTGGAACCGAACCGGTGTTTTGTCTGCTCCCTCTGACAGCTTATCAA
Organism: Bathyarchaeia archaeon; assembly: GCA_049514075.1. Classification (GTDB taxonomy): domain Archaea; phylum Thermoproteota; class Bathyarchaeia; order Bathyarchaeales; family Bathycorpusculaceae; genus Bathycorpusculum. Next base: position 164 of record JBEKVK010000056.1, read on the forward strand.
ATACCGCTTTCAATTCATCGTAGGTTTTGCCAGTGACAAATATGGCAAATGTATTCCCTTGTACTGGATTAAACGCGGGGGATGCCATCCAGTCAGTGGCTGATATGTCAATATCGCCATTTTTGAGATGTGCATTGATTATTCTGTTGCGTTTTTCTGGTGGAAACATTTCTTTCATAGGGGTATCGCCAAGCCTTGTTAAAGATAATTCTCCTCCGAGACATTTGTGGTAAAAGGTCATTGCTTCAGCGCAGTTGCCGTCAAATAAAAGAAATGGATAAGTTTTTATCATATTTTCTTACCCTGCCTTTTTTAATTTCATAATTTTAATTTGATAAGACAATCTGACATATTTAATTGCTGAATGCTTTTAAAAATTTGTGATTGTAACACCCAACATATGGTAAACGCGCCGCGCTCCAAATGGGTTTGTAACCATACATACGCGACTTCCACTTTGGGGGGGGGGGGGGGAGATCACAGCACCATTTTACCAGCAAAAAGTTGTTACGCGCGCATCCGTGAATCGTTTGGCGAGATCAGTACGAATTTTACCCAGCTGGCGCCAGGCACGTTAGCCTCCTGCGGAACCTTGCTACTCTCAAGCAAGCCTGCGCTAAGTTCTTGAAACGCTCCTTCTGCTCAGCCTCATACTCGCTGAATGCAGCTTTAAGTTTCTCGAAACCTTCCACATCGAATTTTTCTTCACTCATTAAATCACCTCATTATCCTGAAATCATTCAGAAGTTCGAATGAGCTCAAATCAGCTGTTGAAACTAAAATTAAGCCCAAAACCCAATCTTGCGCTCCCCAAATTTAAGTTGCCAAATTATAAATAGTAATTGAGATAACGCAGCTCTATGCAAATTGCCGATTTAATCCGCTACAACCACTTCATTCGCGAACTTTACTTTGACGCTATGTCTAGATTGCCTTGGGCGCAGGTTGTCGAGCCTCGAGGTTTGAGTTTTGATTCTATGCGTAACGTGCTCTTGCATTTAACACGTGTGGAGGATAGAGTAGTTAACTACGTAATTCCTGAACGGGACACGGATTGGGTTGGCGTGGATTTTGATGCTTTCAAGAGTATGGATTCCTTGAAGAATTACATGTTGCAGGTGAAGGAAAAAACGGAAAATTACTTAGCGAATCTTTCAGATGAAGAGTTAAACAGGCAACTCGTTATCCCGTGGAACGTTACCTCAGAAACGAAAGTAAACATTGAAACAGTGTTAAACCACATTGTTTTGGAGGACATGATTCATTATGGCGAGTTGTCGGCTGCTTTCTGGCAGATGGGTTTGCAAGCACCTTACATGAGCTTTTGGCAGTATAAAACTTAGCGAATTCATTCGCGCGTGTCACCGATATACTTCACATAATTTCGGGACAAAGCGGCGCGCTAAACAGGAAACTCTAAAAGAGTTTTTTTCATTTTTTTCTTTGTGATTGTTAAAAAAAAGTTTTCAACACACAATATCGGGACAGAGACTGTGTGAAAATTCATCGTTTACTCTGAACAAGGAGACGCTTCAAGCTTGCTAAAACCATGTTTCTCTTTCCTTTCACTTTTTGCTTCCCGACTTCACCAGAAAACCCGCATTAACCCGAGTCCAAGAATGTTCAGAACCCGCCTAATGTTGTAGGCCAGCATAGTGTAGCCCACTTCTCCACGTACTTTCCTAAGTCCCTTAAGCAGAAGATAACCCTGATTGAAAGCGCGCTTCATAGTCCCAAACGGATGCTCCACAAGACTCTTCCTCAAAGCCATCTTCTTAGGCTCACGAAGCATCCTTTCCCTCAACTCATCCAGCACCTCAGCGTGTTCCCAACGCCACAACGTCCTCCCATGCCTATTCAACGTACACTTCACCATGAAAAACTCACAAGAGAAACACGCATCAGTCCTGTAGACTCGAATGTTCTTTTGATGAGCACGATCCAAATAGCTGAAAACAAGCTTATTTCCCGCTGGACAGACAAACGTATCCGTTCCCAGATCGTAGACGAACTTATCAACATAGTATTCTCGGGTCGGAACACCCTTCCTCTTGACAAAACCAACACCGTACCGATTCTGCTCAGGCACATAAGGAATAATGCCGTTATCAACGCAGTCTTTGATTTGAACGAAACTGAAGTATCCCTTGTCAGCAACAGCTTCTAGACTTTTTGTTCCGAGCATCTCCTTAGCGCCTATAGCCATGGAACTGAGCTGGCAATTATCAGCCGGAGCATTCGTCACGTTGTAGTCAACAATCAAATGATTCTTATCATCAACCGCAACCTGACCGTTGTAACAAGGCTCAATTCTGCCTCGATTCTTCATCAGCCTGCAGTCAGGGTCAACCTGTGATATCTCGTTGTGCTTGGATTCTTTGAGCTTGGCCAGAATATCGGAGTATTCTTCTTTGCGTTTCATGAGTTTTTGGACTTTTTCCTGAATCACTTTAACATGTTTATGGTTGGTCTGCTCTTCTCTGCGATCTTCTTCCTCAACCTCGGCTAAGTACTTTGATACTTGTTTGTCGATCTCTTTCATTCTGTAATCGAGTTTTTTGCGGTTGAAGTTGCGGTCAAGACCGTTGACGGCCTTGAATTTGGTTCCGTCTACAGCGATGCATTTGGCTCCGTAAAGATCTAAGCGCATGCAAAGTTTAACGAATTCTCGAAAGACGCCTTTCACGGAGTCAATGTTGTCTTTTCTGAAGTCAGCGATTGTTTTGAAGTCTGGAGTCAACTTTTTCATCAGCCACATGACCTCAAGGTTTCGATGGCACTCACGTTCAAGTTTTCTGCTTGAACGAACCTGATTCAGGTATCCGTAAACATAGAGTTTTAGAAGATCCGCGGGGTCGTATGAGGGTCTTCCAACCTCAGCCGGTACAGAATGCTTGAAGCCGAGTTTCTCCAAGTTGAGGCTGTCAACGAAGGCGTCAATGAACCTGACTGGGTTTTCTTTATCCACATAATCTTCGAGCGTCTCAGGGAAAAGAGATGTCTGATTTCTGTTGAGGCCTTCTACATGTTCGCTCATGGCTCATCAGTTGCTTTAAAGCTAGTCTAGATTTAAGGTTAACGGTTAGTTGCCAGCGACTAAAACAGGTTTTCACACGGTCTCAACAGCCATGCGCGCTTCGACCATAAACTCTATACATTTCAACAGAAATTTAGCAATTTCTGAAATCGAAATTAGTTTTCACACAGTCTCGACAAGTCAGCGCGCATGCTCCTTAATTTGCGAAAAATGGTTTTGATTCACGATTCCACTGTTTTACGGACAAAAATTACCTACATCGGCAATCTCGTTCTCAAACAAGTAATGCAGGATTTTCAGTCAGACTGTGAGTGGGCGCCTACAGTCACACACGTTTAACCTTGCCAGTGACTATCTATACTGTGGCTCAAATCATGGCATGGAAAGGAGGGATAGATAAGTATGAGTGCGAAAGCGAAAAGTAAAGAGATTTTGGATAAAGAATTGTGGGCGGTAGACGAGAAAATTGGCAAAGTCAAAGAAATGGAAATAGATCTTGACGATTGGAGAGTAACTCAGCTTGAAGTCGAATTGGAAAAGGACGTAGCTGAGTCGGTTCTTGGCGCAAAGAAAGGCGGAGTACGAAACATGTTGGACATTTCAGCCCTTGAGAAAGGGACTATACGCAGGACAGACAAGGGGCTGCTCTTGCAAATAAGAAAAGATCAACTTCACGTATACCTAAAACCAGTAGTCTAGACTCAGATGGAAAGTTTTATGAATACTTTGTTGTCCGACAAGAAAGCTATGGAAATAATCCACGATTTCTTTTTTTGTTAACTTTTATGGCACGCCCAGTGAAAGTGTAACTGTTTGTTACCAGTCACACATCTTAAAATAAAGCTGTCGAGTTAAGGGTAAGTGAGGCTTTTAAAAATGGGGTTACTTGATTTACTTTTCGTAGTTGCTGCGATACTTATCGTGCTGTGGCTTCTTGGCTTTGTCTTCAACCTTGGTGCCATCATATGGCTACTGCTTGTCATAGCAATCATCATAATAGTTGTCCGACTGGCATCAGGACGCAGACTATAACGTTAGCTAAAAGCAAACAAAAACTCTGCAAGCAGCACAGGTCTGGTGACTGTTGATTTTCGTAGTGGAGGTGAAATATTGTCAAAAATTAATCCAGGTTCAAACTTTAATGGAGATAATGATGTCCGAACCACCCGTCCAGGCGGCATTCAAGATACTAACATCATAGAACCTAAAATGGACGACCAGCGTAAGTTACATTGCCCTCTATGCGATGGAATTTTTAGTTCAAGAGAAGATTACATCAGCCATGCATTATCTAAGCATCACTCTGCCGAGCTAAACTGCGACAAAAAAGGCTGCACCTCAGAATAAACCAAACGCAGATCCAACACAAGAAACCAGCAGCGCGCGTTTGTTGGTGGGGAATAGCAGTCACACATTTTTAATAAAAACGCAGAGGCATTAGTCTGCAGTGAAATTTTATGAGCGGAGAAGAAGTTAAAGGTAAACTTAAAAAGGATGAAGGCAAGATTCGCGTAGGCGCGGGCAAAGTTACGGGCAACACAGGTCAAATGATTAAGGGCGAAGCTGAGAAAGTAAAAGGGAAAATCGAAGAAGACGTAGGTAAAGCCAAAAGAAAACTCTAACAAAACACCAGCTATTAAACGCCTCTATAGTAAGCCGACATAAGTTTTCAAGAAAACGAAAATTCAGCAACTATTAAGCGGATAGCTTGCTCTTTTTTTCCATCTAAAGCCTATCTGAGCTTATCAGGCTAATACTGTGACCAAATGCCGCCAAACCCTAAGACCAGGGTCTTCAAGAATTGGACAGGTTTTAGAACCAGTTTTTTGATCGAATAGCCCCGCATTTTGCACAAACAATTAGCAACGTTACATTTTCATAAATCGTTTTCGTCTCAATGCATCCGCATGAGCATTTATTATTAGTCGTCATTTAGCACACGTACTCTAAACGTGCAGTTTGTTTTTCTTTGAAGTCTATGCATCCTTCGGTGATGGCGTGGTCACAGGTGTAGCGACCTAACTTAAAATTGGTGCATCGCCTAAACTTTTTGCAGGTCATAGTTATTTTGTCATCTCCTCAACTTCTCCACTTGACAAATCGTTTTGGCAATTATATGCAATGTTGCGATTCGTGACACATATCAGCCTGCAAAGCATGAAACAAGATAGAAACTGCAATTCCACGCTGGAGAAACTGGAAGATGAAAGACAGACTATACTTAGATTTTCTGAAGGATTTACATGAGTTAAGAAATTTGGAAACTTGTGGGTTTTAGTATGGGATTGTAACCAGAGCCCTTTCCAACTATAACTGTTGTGCCGGTTTCAGCGGTAGCAGTGGTTATGGTTGCTTTTGGTTTGTTGTTCTACTTCAGGAAACACAGACACTGAAAGAACGTATCTATTCTTTGTTTCCAAACCTTTTCTTCATGCATTGTTCACAAAAACTGTTCTTGAACTTTCTTACGTTCTTGGACTGGAAGAGTTTACCGCATCTACAGCATTTTATTTCATTGATTTCTTTGGGCTCAAGCAATTCGAGTCTTCTCTGTATTTCAGCTTTAACTTCAGAATCATCCTCCCTCTCCCAAGCAGCTTTCAACAAAGCTTTAGCTTGTTCCAAGCTTTTGTCTCCGAATAATTTAAGGAAAGCACTATCTACTTTTCCTTTTCCGAACTTTGAAGGCAGCATGCAAACAAAATTCTGAGGGTAACTCTTACTAGAGTTAACGACAGCGAAGCGAAAGCTTTTTCGCCCATTATTGTCATCCGCATAATACTCAAAAACTTGCAGCCTAATATCCAAATTAGTTAAACCTTGGACGGAAGAAACACGAATCATGTTATATAAGATTGTGGATTGCTTGGGATTCGCTTTGACTATCAGCTTAACCTTTGAAATTAGAGATATAACTATTTGATGTACTGATAAACGAGAAATGTTCGATGCGTGTGTGCACAAGAAAGGAGGCGTGTTGGCACTATTCAATTACTTGAATGGAGCCAGTTGGGCATTGTGCTTCGCATGCTCTGCAGACTAAGCAATCATCTACTTTAGCTGGGACCGATTTGCCGTTCTTCATTTCGTAGACGCCTACAGGGCAAGTGTTTACACAGGTTTCGCATCCGGTGCAAGTATCGTTGTTGACAATTATTTTAACCACTTTCCATTATCTCCAGATTTTTCCAGAAGCTTGAAAGCAGTTAATATATTCTTTTGCAAACTTTACGTGTATTGCACAATCAAATTCCTAAAAACTAACAAGTCAACAGTTCAGATTCAACAATCAATCTGAAATAATCCGTTGGGGATATTTCCCTCGTCGTTGATGCTCTATCTTGCTTGGAAAGAATCTCGGAGCAACTGTTTTTTTCCCACTAGACTTATAACAAATTCTAAGGATGAGTACTTCTATGAAATGTAAGAACTGCGGGCACCTTGTCTGGGTTGGTAGTGCAGTTGACGAAGACACACTTTACAAACATAAACAATCCAACCCCAGCTTTTATTGCCCTTGCAGGAAACCTGAACCTCAATTTTCCTTTACTGGAATCAAGAAAACGCTAATCATGTTCACTTTTTGTTTATGAAGATTTAAACTAATTTTGTAAACCAGTATTTTTTGTGGATAAAATTTAATCTAACGCTTAACTAAGAAGTGCAAAAAGAGGTTTTCAGGCAAGTTTTCAGGTTAGAGCGACTGCGTAATTCCTATTCTTGGTATCCATCTTGCTTTTCTCAGATACTTTGCGAACAGCAAGGCTTCCTCGCTTATTAATGTCTCAATTGTTTGTCTTTCTCCAATTTTTATTCTTGGAATGGCAGAGTGTCGGTCGCAAGGCTACCACACTTTTAAGATTTGTTCAGTTAACCAGAATATGCAGAGCGGTCACTGTCCAGAATACGAGTGCTTCATAGCTAAAAAAGCAAATGAACATAAGCATAAGAGCAATGAGTGTAAACATGAGAAAAGAGGAATGAAAATGTGTCAGTATAGAGCAGGTTTAGTTAAGAACTGTCGCAGGTGCAAATCGAGTATTCGACTTAATTGCCCTATTAGAAAGAAAGTGAAAACGAAAACCTACAGCGACATCCAAAAGAGGGGCGAAAATAAATAACAACTACAAAGAGTGAAGCCTAATAGCAACAGAGAAAAAACTGAATAACGTTTTGTGTCCAAAGTGTCCTTCTTGTGGTAGCACTCGCCTTGAAGAAGATGAAGATATCGTTAAGTGTCTTGATTGTGGCATGGGGACGTATAAGGCAGGTAAGCATAAGACAGGTTCTAGATAATTACAAGAAAAGGGCATTGTTTTCTTTGAGTTCGATATTAATTGACATGGCGCTACAGATATTTGGTTTCTTCTTCTATTTTTGATAAAGTCTTAAATCTACATAGCAAAGTCTTACAGGCGCATCATGTGGCTTAAAACATGAATTGTCAAGATTAGATAGAATGCTGTGGTCATGCTGACGTGTATGAATTTGATGTACTTTTTTGAACTTTGTATTATGTTGAACCTATAAAAAAGACCTGTTGCTACGAGCGTGAGCGTGGCAACAAATAATGCAAATCCCGTTCCTATGAAAGAAACAAATGTTACCCAATACCAGAAATGAACAGAAATAAGCATGAAGGCAAACAAATTTCCGAACATGTGCATCTTTACCCATGCTTTGATTCTCAAGGAACGACGATGTTTCAGGAAATAGTATATAGGCGTAAAAAATGCAATCCATAAGCCCCCTATCCAAGCTGCCCAATGGGTAAATAGGTCAGAACCTACAGAAAAACTGAAAGAAGACCTATCAATAATTACAAGAGATGAAAGAAGTATCGTAAAAAGAATAA
>JBEKVK010000057.1:0-8001 GCA_049514075.1 Bathyarchaeia archaeon
AGCACTAAAGCTTCGCTGAGGTTTTTGGGGGCAAAATAGTCAAAAGATCGAGGAAACATGATAAAAACATCCACTCGCAAGAGAAGGTTCAACGGTTTGCAGCATATAAACAATTGTTGGCACACAATTGATTCAACCTAAAATGGAAGAACATCTAAAGAACCACAAATATCGATGGCTTCGCAAGCTCAGGGAGAAAAATGCAAAGAAGAATTGTTAATTTTTTGCTGCAAAACTTTTTCGAGCAGCACAACCTGAAATGGGCAGCCTCTAAGTCATCGTTGTTTCGGCGTAAAGAGGTCTTGAAAGTCGGGGTTGGCTTGCCCGTATTTCTGTTGAATCGTCCTGTTCATGTTTACCCAATCATCAACTATCAATGACCAAATGTCGTTGGCTGCAACTCGCTTAGTGACGTACTCTTTGATCGGTCCTGTCCTCTTAATTAAGCGGTTGTGCCAATCAACCTCGATTAATCCAGCCCGACGGAGATACTGCAGATTCTGATAAACACGGTCCGAATCGATAGAGTAATTTAAGCTTTTTAGGTCCTCAAGTAATGAATCAAGAGAAATCTCGTTTTCTGGACGCAGACAAACTACGGACGCTATATCCAAAGTCAGTCTAGTGTTAGCGCTTAAGTAGAGAGTTTTTCGTTTCGGAACCAAAGCCTGCTCGATTCTATATGCATGCCGCTTGTAGAACCATTTTTTCACGGCCTCAGCTAAAAACAGGTATGTAACGATCATGGCTAGCAAGAAAACGTAGAACAAGGGTGGAGGAGGCACAAAATGGAAAACTTTACCCAACACTGTATAGGGTATAATAAAGGCTGCAGCAACTACTGAAAGACTACTGAGTGTCAAATATTTTCCAGGCTTGCTCTTCCAAAATGGCGATTGTCTTGTTCTGATTATAAACACGACTAAAGTTTGGGTGCAAAGCGATTCTATGAACCATGCTGTTTGAAATTGCGATTGTTGAGAAGACGTTGCTAATGCGACACCGGCTACAGCAGTTATAGGAATAGCAAAAACGAAGGCCATGATAAAGAAGGTGCTGTAGTCGAAAATTGAGCTAATCGGACCCTCGACAGCCATAAAGTTTCTGATAAAAGAAATGTCCCATCTTTTGGGGCGCTCAACGTATTCTTCATCTACATTGTCGGTGGCTATTGTGGTTTGGGAAAGTGTGTAGAGAAGATTGTTTAACAGTATCTGTATAGATAACATCGGCAAGAAAGGCAAAAATAATGCCGCTCCCGCCACACTAAACATGTTTCCAAAGTTTGAGCTGATGCCCATCATCACGTACTTCATAGTGTTGGCGAAGGTTTTTCTTCCCTCAATTACACCTTGAGCTAACACTGTCAAATCATTTTCAAGAAGAATAATATCAGCTGACTCTTTTGCGACATCGACCGCATTATTGACGGAAACACCAACATCAGACGTTTTTAGCGAAGGAGCATCGTTAATGCCGTCCCCCATGAAGCCAACGACATGCCCGTTACTTTTTAACAAATTCATTATCCGGTCCTTTTGCACCGGAGTCACGCGTGCGAAAACATTAGCTTGTTCCACCACGCGAGCTAACGCGTCATCATGCATTTGAACAATATCGCTGCCAAGAACGACCCCTTTAATTTCAAAGCCAAGTTCCACGCAAACTTTCCTTGTAACAAGCTCGTTATCGCCTGTCAAGATTTTTAGCTCTATCCCTTCGTTTGCGAGAAGCCTTAGAGATTCTTTTGCTGTCTCTTTGGGCGGATCAAGAAAAGCCACGAACCCGAGAAAAACCATGTCGCTTTCATCGTTGACTGAGTAGCTGGTCTTTTCTTCTTTGAGTTTTTTATATGCTACACCTAGGACCCTTAAGCCCTCTGAACTTAGGTCAAGATATTTTTGCTCAATTTTCTTACGCAGCTCTTCGCCAATATCTTGTATAAGTCCGTCTATTTCACAATAAGCTGAAACCTTCAATACGTCTTCAGGGGCACCTTTTACAATGAAAAACCTTTCCCGTTGGTCCTCAACAACGACAGAGACTCGTCTTCGCACAAAATCAAATGGGACTTCATCGATTTTCTGGAAACTTGCAACATTTGTTTCTTTGTGGGCAAGTATTGCATCGTCCAGGGGGCTTTTTAGTCCAGTTTGATAATAGCTGTTTAGATATGAATATAGGAGAACCTTTTCGTCATCTTTACCTTCGGAATCAACATGCATGACCAACGATATGCTGTTTTCAGTCAGGGTTCCAGTCTTGTCCGTGCATAAAACGTTCATGCTGCCGAAGTTCTCGATGGAGGGCAAGTGTTTGACGACGACGCCTTTCTTCGACATGTTAACGGCGCCCTTAGAAAGATTCATTGTGATAATCATGGGCAAAAGCTCAGGCGTCAACCCAACGGCCAAAGCAGCGGCAAATAGCAATGATTCCACCAAGCCTCGATGGAACAAGGCAAGCACAATGAAAACGAAAATTATCAACACAAAAGTGACTTGCATAATGAGGTAACTAAATCCCTTAACGCCTCTTTCAAATTCTGTTTCAGGCGGCTTTGAAACTAGCCTCTTGGCAATCTTTCCGTATTCAGTGGCTCCGCCCGTTTTCGCGACCACAGCCGTTGAACTGCCGCTTACAACAGAAGTGCCCATGAAAAGGTAATTGTTCCATTCTGTGATCGAACTTGACGATAAGTTAGAAGACTGCAAGCTGTTAGCGTTTTTTTCAGCAGGAAACGATTCTCCAGTTAAAGCGCTCTGATTGATGAAGAGATCTTTAGCGGTGATTATTCGTGCGTCCGCAGGGGCGATGTCGCCAGCTGATAGGTAGATAATGTCGCCGGGAACAATTTGGGAAAGTTTAATCTCTTTTTTAATGTTATCACGTATAACAGTGGCTGTTGTACTGACTTTTTCTTTAAGAAGCTCAGCGGCGTTTTCAGCTTTGGATTCCTGATAATGGTCAATGCCAACGCTTATCATAACAATGACAAATATTATTGTGAAGTCAGGAATGTCACCAGTGGCGCCGGCGAAGGCGGCAGCAGCTAAGAGTATCAGAATCAATGGGCTCTTAAAATGCAGAAGAAAACTGACTAAGCCAGAACGTTTCATTTTTCGCGCTAATTCGTTGGTTCCGTAAACTGAGATTCGTCGTTCCGCTTCTTCCGAGCCAAGACCTTGAGGGGAAGTCCCAAGCCTGGACAACAAGTCACTCGCGGGAAGAGTCAAAACTTCTTCTGTGGTGACGGGAGGCGGCGCTAACGGAACATTCTCTTTAATCGTGAATATCTCTGGGTTGCTTTGCGCAGCATCTACCAAGTTCTCCCCGCCAAAGTTCACTCCAACCAAGAGTGAAAAGATTCTAGCATACAACCAGACACATCATTTATAAAAACCCTCTCAAAAATAAACGAGAACCAAGCATGAAGAAAGAAGGTTGCCTACTTCTCTTAAACGAGCTATAATCAGATTGCTTTGTAAAAACAGCTGTAAAAACACCTGAAAACTGTGCCAAAGCAAGTTTCTTCCAAACAAAAAAGGCAGGTTTTGAAATTGGACAATTGATAATTGTTTTTATACCCTAATTTTATTACACTAAACAGCCAATTTGCAGCCAGTGATAACTGTTTGACCCCAGACCTCAAAAAAGCAGCGTCAGTTACGACCCGATCCCTTGCCCCAGGTAAACCCCACCATGCCCAGTGGCTTGTGACAAGAAAATGCAACTACCGCTGCGCAGGTTGCAACGTCTGGAAAGAACAGGACGAAAGAGAACTGCCAGCTAAAGACATAATAAAAGGGTTAGGCATCCTGAAAAAACTTGGAATCGCCGAGCTCGTTATTTCTGGTGGAGACCCGCTTCTGAGGGATGATATTGGCGAAATAATTGATTACGCCACAAGTTGCTTCATAACAACTGTATACGATAATGGAAGCATGGCTGCAAAAAAAATCGATCTGCTCAATAAAGTGGATTTCGTTGCTATTTCAATCGACAGCTTAGACGAGGCAAAAAACGACTCCATCAAAACGGTTCCAGGCGCGTGGAAAACTGCGATGGAAACGGTCGAAAAACTTCACAGCGAAGGAGTAAACGTGAGCGTGACGCCTACTATCTCGCAGAAAAACCTCAATGAAATAGTCGACCTGACTGAATATTTCACGAAGAAAAAAATCCCCGTATGGTACTCACTCTACTCATTTGACTGCTCCGCAGCTGAAAACCAACTATTCAAAATAGGTAAAGAAAACGACGAATTCATAATCACTGACAAACAGGCCATGGTTAACCTCTGGAATTCTCTACTTGCAATGAAAAAGAAAAACAGCAAAATTCTGATGACGAAGAAGCTACTGAAAACGTTAATAGAATTTTATGCGACAGATGAAAGATCGTGGAAGTGCGAAGCGCTTAAGAACTTCTTTGTTATTGACCCGGTGGGCAGAGTCGCTGGATGCCACAGCCATGACTTCGCAGGTTCAGTGTTCGATTTGCCTAAGCTGTGGAAAAGCCAAGAATTCAAGAAACTACGCCGAAACTACCATGATTGTTCACAATGCAATTACTTATGTTATATTTTTTATTCGATGCAGGGTGGCCCATGGGGGAATGTTTCGGTTGCTTTTGACCAGTGGAGAAACGCCGGGTTAGTTTTCAAGAAAACAAACTAAGAACTCCATGTTTGGAACATATCATAAACTAGCTGAATTACATCATTACAGAATTTTGATTCGTTTTAACTATGTAAGAGAAGCCAGTTACGTTTAATTAGAACCCAAATTGGGGATAACAACGTTGCCGATTACTCTGCATAGAACATCAAAAACTTCGTCAGCATTCAACTTGTCAGTGTCCAAAATCAGATCGAAAGGCGCAAAGTCTTCGCCTAAAACAAAACCGTAAAGCTCTTTGTAAATCGCTTTCGTTCTAGCTTCCTTTTCTTCCAAAATCTTGATTGCTTGTTCAGGGGTCATTCCGTCGCGTTCAGCAACTCTGGCGGCTCTCTTCTCGAGTGAAGCCATCAACCAAATCTTAAAACCACCTTTCAGCAACCAAGGCATAGTCCAACTGTCCAATAGAACGTTTCCTTTTGCAGCGTACTCTATCAGTTTTCCATCTACCGCCTTATCGAATTTAGGGTCACATGCCCGCGTCTTAAGAAAATTTAAGCCATCAGGGGTTTCCCACCAACCCTCACGAGACGCATCATAGCCTTCAGCTTTCGCGAGCTCCTTTAGCGCATCGCCACCTGAATAACATTTAAGATCATATTTTTTCGCAAGTTTCTTTGATAGCGTGCTTTTCCCGGTTCCAGCCATTCCAGAAATGCAGATTACCATCTTTTTGTCAGGAAAACAAGGGTTAGATGTTTTGGACATCGTCGTCACCATTTTTGCTGCATTAGGGTTCAATAGGCATTATTCCGAGTATGCGTGATCCCAACAGGCCAAGGAAGAATGAGCAGATTGGATACCAATAGACTACTGAGAGGCTTCCGAGGCCAGGAAGGTAAACCATGGAAGTTACGCCGTAGGTGGGTGTTAAGACGAAAATCCATATGAATATGTAAAGAAATGATATTCCAAGCTGAACCATCTGGGGCTTTAGCATTTTTGCCTGCATGCTGTTGATTTGGGATTGTCTTTTCTTGAGCTTTTCCACCTGTTTCTTGTCGTTGGCTCTTGCGGCCGCCATGGTTTCTTTTCTATACTCGTTCATCTCCTTCTGCATTACCCGGTACTGTTCCCAACCGACAAAGTAATTGATTAAAACTCTGTTTAACGCGGTGTTTAAGAAAGCGATTCCTAAAGCGATTATGAGAATCAAGATTGCAGACGTTATGGAGCTTATCACAATTGGAGAATTTTCGGTCACCTTAACTGATTGCGGCACGTTGACTGTTGTTGTGGTCGTGTTTTCGCTGACGCCGACAGTCCACTTGTATGTCCCAGATGGCAAGGGATTTCTTGCATCAAACGTGAAAGTGAGACTTTGAGTCGGGGTTAATCCTTGCGTGGACCCGAAGATAATAATGAAGTAATTACTTTTCCCAGTTTGTAAATATGCAGTCCAATTCTGCGAAGTCGCCTGCTGCGTAATGGTAAAATGGCCTAGTTCACCGTAGCCTGTTGGAACCGTTATGTTTGCGCTTCCAATGGTTTCAGTGCCCGAGTTTGTTATTCTGATTGTGTATAAGGTATTTTGCCTTACGGTGGAAGATTGAGCGGAAATAGAAGCTTGAACACTAAGGCCGCCTGTAGCGGACACTGAACCGGTTATCAGACTGACTGCTGACAATGCAACCATTGCAAGTATCAGGGCAATAACCAATTTCTTCAATACTTTCATGCATCAATCATCCTATTTTACGGGCATCCGCGGTTACGTGTCTGCGTAATGCGTAACTTGTTTCCTTGTTAATAACCGTTTTTGCTTCTGAACACTGCAAGTTCCCAATCAAACCGCTTTGCCAACAAAACAGTCTTGTTGCTAACCTGATCAAATTGTAATTTGGCGACTAATGATTGAAAGGGTAAACTTTGTTCCTTTCCAAATATGTCAATGAGTTTGCGGTTTTCTTTATTGTTTCGGTTTCGAGAGCAACCTCTGGGGCAATTTTGTTTTTCTCAAGGGCAACTGTTAGAGCGTGCCAGTTGATGTTTCCGCAGCCTATCTCAAGGTGCTGGTCTGATTTGCCCATGTTATCGCTGAAATGCATGTAAGGAACCTGGCTGCCCAGTTTTGCGACCCAATCTTCTACAGTGACATTAGAGAAAGCATTTACGTGCCCAGTATCAAGGCAGACTTTGAGTTGCGACATGTTCACTTCTTTGAGCAACGCATTCAAAATTTCAGGTGAAGGCTCCCAAAAATTCTCCAAAAGCACAGTGGCTTCATAATTGTCGAGAATTTCCATCCAAAAACTGGCGTTTCTCGCGATCCAGTTGCTCCTGTAAAGGTCCCCGTAAACGAAGGGATTGAAGTTGGCGTGGAAAACCACGTATTTTGCGTTAAGTGATTGTGCGATATCCATGTTTCGGAGGATTCGCTGTTTTGAGACTTTTGCTATTTTAGGGTCGCTGCTGTGTATGCAAATATCCTGAAAGACGCCGTGAACAGCCACTTTGCCTTTGAATGTTGATAGCGCACTTTGATGCCCCCTTACGAGGCTGCGCCAGTTACTGTCAAGAGCGTCTGCGTACGCGAAAGTTCCAAGCTCAATGTTGCAACCGTGCGTTTCCGCGAATTTCAGAAAGTCGCAAAAACAGTATTCCTCGTGCTCCGCTATTCCGTGGCTCTTCCAAATTCTAGGCTGCACATATATCATTGACATCGGGATTTCACATGTCTGAATCTACAGAATCCCTTATCTGCTTATCGCACGCAAACACGCACATGAATTCCGAAACTTTAGAAAACGCTTCCAAAAACAAGCTGAACAAACATTACACACATAGAATTGATGGTTGTTCAAAAAAATGACCATAAGCTTCGTACACAGTCCTTGGTTCCTTCTTCTACACTACTCTTCGAAACTTGTTAAACGAGAGAAATGACGGGATCTTATCTAGCCAATTTTGTTTTTGATTAAAGTTAAAAAAAATAAAAGAGGGAGATGTTTTTTGTTTTTTTAGTTTATGGATGTTTTCTTGTGACGAGGAGTGCTAGTACGGCGATTCCTATGATTATGACTATGATGATTGCGATGCCTATGTATTCAAGAGTGGATTGTGTAGCGATGCCGCTGAGTGGTGTGGATGTGGGAGCCGTTGTTGGAGCTGGGGATCCTGCGTGGAAGAATGTTGATGCAGATGATGGGTAGTAACCGTTTGTGCCTGGGAATGTGGCATAGACTGTGTAATTGCCTGGTATGTCGGGTGTCCAAGTTAAGCCGTAGTCGCCAAGAGCGTTTGTTGTTGTCATCCCTATGGTTCTATAGTTGCCGTTACTGTCAAAGACGGATATTGTCACTGGGACTCCTGTTGCATTGTG